>CAKSZJ010000022.1 GCA_934525595.1 uncultured Chiayiivirga sp.
GCACTGGCGCTGGCCTCCGGCCAGGCGGCGGTGACCTACGCGATCCAGACCATTGCCGAGGCCGGCGACAACATCGTGTCTTCGAGCGCCCTTTATGGCGGCACCTACAATCTTTTCGCCCACACCCTGCCGCAATTCGGCATCCAGACCCGCTTCGCCGACTACCGCGACCCGGATGCGTTCGAAAAGCTCATTGACGAGCGGACCAAGGCGGTGTTCGTCGAGTCCATCGGCAACCCGCTCGGCAATGTCACCGATATCGAAAAGATCGCGAAAGTCGCACACGCGCACGGTGTGCCGCTGATCGTGGACAACACCGTGGCCACGCCGTACCTGCTGCGTCCGATCGATTTCGGTGCCGACATCGTGGTGCAGTCTTTGACCAAATACCTGGGCGGCCACGGCAACAGCCTGGGCGGGGCGATCATCGATTCGGGCAAGTTCCCGTGGGCCGAACACAAGGCCCGCTTCCCGCGCCTCAACGAGCCGGATGTCAGCTATCACGGCGTGGTCTATACCGAGGCGCTGGGACCGGCGGCCTACATCGGCCGTGCCCGCGTGGTGCCGCTGCGCAATACCGGCGCGGCGCTGTCGCCGTTCAATTCGTTCCTGATCCTGCAGGGCATCGAAACGCTGCCCCTGCGCATGGACCGGATCGTGCAGAACACGCGCCGCATCGCCGAATACCTGCAAGCCCATTCGAAGGTCGCCTGGGTCAACTATGCCGGCCTGTCCGATCACCCCGAACACGCGCTGGCGCGCAAATACCTGCGCGATGCGGCCCCGTCCGGGCTGTTCACCTTCGGCCTGCCCGGCGGGCGTGAGGCTGGCGCGCGTTTCCTCGATGCGCTGCAACTGTTCACGCGTCTGGTCAATATCGGCGATACCCGCTCGCTGGCCACGCATCCGGCTTCGACCACGCACCGCCAGCTGGATGAGGCGGAACTGGAAAAGGCCGGCGTGACGCTGGACACCGTGCGGCTGTCGATCGGCATCGAGCACATCGACGATCTGATCGCAGACCTGGAGCAGGCGCTGGCGCAGGTCTGAACGCTGCGGGCGGGAGCATCTCCAGCCCGCCCGGGTCGTCGACCCGGGCGGGCCTGGCTGAGGCGGCTTCGCGGTGGAAAGGCGGCGCGATCAGCCTTCGGCGGAATCGTTGCCTTCGGCCAGCGCGGCTTCGGCGTCGCGCACCAGGTAGCGGTTGGTTTCGGCCACGTCGTCGATGCCGATGACGCCTGCGGCCTGCTTGAGCCGCAGCGTGTTGACCAGGAAGTTGTGGCGGGCGCTGGAATAGCTGCTCTGGGCCTGGAACAGCACCTGCTGGGAGAGCAGCACGTCGACGATGGTGCGGGTACCGACCTCGAAGCCGGCCTCGGTCGCCTCCAGCGCGCTGCGCGCCGAGACCACGGCCTGCCTGCGGGCCTCCACTTCGCTGATGCCCGCCTCCAGCGCGCGGTAGGCGTTGCGGGTCTGGCGCAGGATGGCGCGCTGGTTCTGGTCGTACTGCAGGGCGTTCTGGTCGCGCGCGTTGAGGGCGAGCTTGACCTGCGACTGCGTGGCGAAGCCGGAGAAGATCGGCACCACGAGATTCACGCCCACGCGCCAGTCGTCGCCCAGACTGTTGCTCGGGATGACGCCGGCCTCGCCGGCCGAGGAGCCCCAGCCGTAGGAGCGCCCGCGGCTCGCGGAAGCGGACAGGTAGGGCAGGTGGCCGGCGCGCGCGGTGGAGACGTCCAGTTCGTCGGCCTGCGCCGAAAGCGCCTGCGCGCGCAGTACGGGATTCTGGTCCAGCGCCAGCTGCACCCAGGCGTCGACGCCCGCGGGCGAGGGGCGGGTCGGGCTGAAGTCGTCGTCCAGGCCGCGCAGGTTCTCCAGCGGCTGTCCGATGATCTGGATCAGCGCCTCGCGCGCATCCTCCAGCGCCACCTCGGCGCTGATCGCGCCGGCGCGCGCGCTGTCGTAGCGCGCCTGCGCCTCGTGCACGTCGGTGATCGCGGTCAGGCCGACCTCGAAGCGCTGTTCGGCCTGATCGAGCTGGCGCTTCACGGCGCGCTCCTCGGCGCGCGCGAACACCAGCGCATCGATCGCGGTGAGGTTGCCGAAATAGGCTTCGGCGACGCGCACGATGAGGTTGTCGTTCTCCGCGTCGTACTGCGCCTCGCTCACTTCGCCGCGCTTGCGGGTCGCGCGCAGCTGGGTGTAGTGGGCGTGGTTGTAGATCGACTGGTTGAGCTGCAGGCCATAGTTCCGCCCGCTCGAATGGGCGCTGGTGTTGGTGGTGGACACGATGGGCGGATCCACCGAAAGCACCCGCTCGCCGGAGTTGTCGCTGCCGCTGCGCGAATAGCCGGCCGAACCGGAAAGGTTGGGCAGCAGGTTGGCACGGCTCTGGATGACGCGCAGCTGGCTGGCCTCGCGCGAAACGTCGGCGATCGCCAGCTGCGGATCGCTGTCGCGGGCCAGGGTGTAGGCCTGCATCAGGTCGGCCGCACCCGCCGCGCCGGCGGCGAGCAGCAGTGCGGCGGCAAGCAGGGAGAGTCTGGGCAGGGACATGCGGAAGCTCCTGGAAACGGAAACGGTCAAAGGGCGAAACGCGGTGTGGCTTCGGCCCCGGAAAGGTAGGGCACCTCGGTCTCGAAGAGGCCTTCCTCGGTGACGTGGCCCTGCGCGGTGCTGCGGTAAAGCACCGCCTGCTGCACCGGCGGATGACCCTGCACCACGAACAGGCGGCCGCCGGGCTTGAGCCAGGCCAGGAACGCCTGCGGCAGCGCCGCCACGGCGCCGCCGACGGCCACCGCGTCGAAGCGCCGGCCGGGATCGAACGCCAGCGCATCGGCCTGTTCAACGCGGATGTTGGTCAAACCCGTCGCCGCGAAGCGCGCGCGCGCGCGCTCGACGAAGTCGGCGCGGATGTCGATGCTCACCACGTCGCGCGCCAGGGTGGCCATGCAGGCGGTGAGATAACCGCTGCCGGTGCCTATTTCCAGCACCTCGTCTTCCGGCGCCAGCTCCAGCGCCTGCAGCAGGCGGCCTTCGACCACCGGCTTAAGCATGAACTCGCCGTGCTCCAGCGGCAGCGCCAGGTCGGCGAACGCCATGCGGCGATAGCGCGAAGGCACGTAATCCTCGCGGCGGACCGTGCCCATGGCATCGAGCACGCGTGCGTCGAGCACGTCCCAGGTGCGGACCTGGTGGTTCACCATGAAATGGCGGGCCTGTTCGAAATCGAGCGACATGGAATTGCCTTGGTGCGAACGGAAACGGACCGGTGATTTTACCAGCCTATCGAAGCCGGACGGCGGCACGCAGTGCCGGAAGTCAAGGGTCGTTGGGGTGGGCGTCAGGCGCCGGCGGCACGCCGTGTACACTGCGCCCGGTTCCCCGTTTGCCTGCCGCCATGTCCCGTTTCCCGATCATCGCCCTGTTCTCCGCCCTGCTGCTTTCGTCCGCCGCCGCCGCCGCACCGGCGGGCCGCCTGGACCCGGAGGCGCGCGCCGCCTTCCTGGCTGAACTGCAAGCCCGCCACGGAATCGCAGCGGAGGAGGCCGCGCCGCTGCTCGACCAGGCGCGCTACCAGCAGAGCATCATCGACGCGATCACCCGGCCGGCCGAGGCCAAGCCGTGGAAGGACTACCGGCCGATCTTCCTGACCGCCGACCGCATCGCCAAGGGCCAGGCCTTCCTCGCAACGCACCGCGAGGCGCTGCGCGAGATCGAGGCGAACACCGGCGTGGCCGCGCCGATCATCGTGGCCATCCTCGGCGTGGAAACCGGCTACGGCGCCAATACCGGGCGCTACAAGGTGCTCGACGCGCTCTACACCCTGGGTTTCTTCTATCCCAAGCGCGCCGAGTTCTTCCGCGGCGAGCTGGTGCAGTCGTTCGCCCTGGCGCGCGAGGAAAAGCTCGACCTCGCCGCGATCACCGGCAGCTATGCCGGCGCCATGGGCTGGGGCCAGTTCATTCCGTCGAGCTATCGCGCCTACGCGGTCGACGGCGACGGCGACGGGGTGCGCGACCTGTGGAATTCCCTTCCCGACGTGCTGGCCTCGGTGGCCAACTACTTCGCGGTTCACAAGTGGCAGGCGGGCGAGCCGGTCGCGGTGCGCGCGGTGCGCGCCGAGGATGCGCAGGACTTCACGCCCGACTCGATGGAGGCAAAGTACACCCTGCCCGAGCTCGCCGCGCGCGGCTATCGCCCCGCAGAGGCCATCGGCCACGCCGTTCCCTCCACCCTGCTCAGGCTGGAAGGGACGAACGGCCCCGAGTACTGGATCACCTTCAACAATTTCTATGTCATCTCGCGCTACAACCGCTCGCCGCTGTATTCCATGGCCGTGTTCCAGCTCGCCCAGGCCATCGCCGGCACCGACAGCCCCGCGCTGACACCGTGAGGCGCCTGCCCGTCGCGCTGCTGGCCGTTGCGCTCGTCGCCTGCGGCGGCAAGGCGGTGAAACCCTCCGCACCCGAGGCCGGAAACCGCCCGACCCGCACCCACGGTTCACTCCCGCCGCCCGTCACGCGGGCGCGGCCCGACAAGCCGGGGGAATACACCGCCGGCGGCCTGTACCGTCCGGGCGAACCCGACGGTGGCCCGGCCATCCCGCCCGACATCAGCCATCTGGTGGAGCCCGAACCTACCGGGGAAGCCCCGGCGCGCTACGGCAACCGCTCGCCGTACACCGTGCTGGGCAAGAGCTACCACGTTCTGCCCAGCGCCACGGGCTACGTCGCGCGCGGCATCGCCTCCTGGTACGGCAGCAAGTTCCACGGCCGCGCGACGTCGAGCCTGGAACCCTACGACATGTATCAGTTCACCGCGGCCCACAAGAGCCTGCCGCTCCCCACTCACGTGCGCGTGACCAACCTGGAAAACGGCCGCAGCGTGGTGGTACGGGTGAACGACCGCGGTCCCTTCCACGCCGACCGCCTGATCGACCTGTCGTACGCCGCCGCGGTCAAACTCGGTGTCCACGTCAACGGCACCGCGCCGGTGGAGATCCGCGCGCTCGAACGCGGCGTCGCGCCGCCGCCGCCCCCTGCGGCCATGCCGCCCGAAGCCGCCTGGGCCGCAGCGCGTGCCGGCGTGGTGCCGACGGCGCGGGCACCGACCGTCCACGTCACCGCGCCCGCACCGGCAAAGCCGGAATCGCCGGGACGCGTCTGGCTGCAGGTGGCCAGCTTCGGCGATGCCGCCAACGCCCGGCGCCTGGTCGATCGACTGGCCGGCGCAGACGTCACTCCGGTGGAGGTACATCCGGCCCAGGTCGCCGGACGCACGGTGTACCGCGTCCGGGTCGGGCCACTGCCCTCGCGCGATCGCGGCCTCGCGGTGTCCGACACGCTGCACGCGATGGGTCTGGGCGTACCGACCCTGATCACCCAATGACGCGCCGGCCCTGCGCCGCGATAATGCGTCCTCCCGTTCCGTGCGCCCGGCGCACGACTTCCCTTCGCATGGACTGCCTCACGACATGAACGTCAAGAACCTTCTGGCCGGCGCGCTGCTGCTCGCCGCCACCTGCGCCATCGCGCAGGATCCAGCCGCACCGCGCCCGGTCGCCAGCCTGCCCACCCCCAACGCACAGCCGCTGGTGACACCCTCCCCGCCGTCGGTCAACGGCAGCGCCTGGATCCTCGTGGACGACGCCACCGGCCAGGTGCTTGCCGAAAACAACATGGACGCGCGGGTGGAGCCGGCCAGCATCACCAAGGTGATGACCTCCTACGTGGTCTCGGCCGAGCTGGAAGCCGGCAAGATCTCGCTCGATGACGAAGTGCCGATCAGCGAGAACGCCTGGCGCGGCGGCGGCGGCGGTACCGACGGATCCACCAGCTTCCTGCCGGTCAACAGCAAAGTGAAGCTGGCCGACTTGCTGCACGGCATGATCATCCAGTCCGGCAACGACGCCTCGATCGCGCTGGCCGAATACGTGGCCGGCAGCGAGGCCGCCTTCGCCGACCTGATGAATGCCTATGCGAAAAAGCTCGGCCTGAACGACACCCACTACGTCAACTCGCACGGGCTGTCCGCGCCGGAGCACTACACCACCGCGCACGACATCGCGCGCCTCTCGCGGGCGTTGATCCGCGACTTCCCGCGCGAGTACGCCTACTACGCGGAAAAGGAGTTCACCTTCAACGGCATCCGCCAGCACAACCGCAACTCGCTGCTGTGGAAGGATGCGGCCGTCGACGGCATCAAGACCGGCCACCACTCCGCCGCCGGCTACTGTCTGGCCGCCTCGGCCAAGCGCGGCGACCAGCGCCTGATCAGCGTGGTGATGGGCTCGTCCGGCGAGAAACAGCGCGCCGAGGACAGCTATGCCCTGCTCAACTGGGGTTTCCGCTTCTTTGAAACCCACCGCATCTACGACGCCGGCCAGGCCGTGACAGAGCCCCGGCTCTGGAAGGGCGAAGCCGCCATCCTGGCGCTGGGGCTGACCGAACCGCTGCTGCTGACCGTGCCGCGCGGGCGCTACGAGGAGGTGAAGGCGGAAATGGACCTGCCGCGCCAGCTCGTGGCGCCCTTCGCTCAGGGTCAGGCGGTCGGCACGCTGCGCCTTTCACTCGACGGCAAGCCGCTGGCCGAGCGTCCGCTGGTGGCGCTGCACGACGCGCCCGAGGCCGGCTTCCTCAAGCGCATCAGCGACGGCTTCTGGCTGTGGTGGGAGTCGGACTGATGCCGCCGGCCGCACGCCTGGTGCTTGCCAGCCACAACGTCGGCAAGCTCGCCGAGCTGCGCGCGCTGCTGGCCACGACCGGCATCGAGGTGGTGCCGCAGTCGCAGTTCGGCATCGAGGAAATCGAAGAGCCCGGCGCCACCTTCGTGGAGAACGCCCTCATCAAGGCGCGCCACGCCAGCCGCGTCGCCGGCCTCCCGGCGCTGGCCGATGATTCGGGCCTGTGCGTGGACGCGCTCGGCGGCGCGCCGGGGCTGCACTCGGCCCGCTATGCCGGCGCCGATGGCGATGCGCAGGCGAACATCCTCAAGCTGCTCGACGCGCTGGCCGATATTTCCGACGCCCACCGCGGCGCGCACTTCCACTGCACCCTCGCGCTGCTGCGCCACCCGGACGATCCCGCACCGCTGCTCTGCGAGGGCCGCTGGCGCGGCCGCATCCTGCACGAGACGCGCGGCGAGGGCGGCTTCGGCTACGACCCGGTTTTTCTCGATGAAGCCAGCGGCCAGAGCGCGGCGGAACTCACCCGCGAGGAAAAGGCCGCCGTGAGCCACCGCGGCCAGGCGCTGCGCCAGCTCGCGGCCGCGCTGGCACGCGAACCGCTCTGAGCCAAACGCGGCGCAACCCGATCGATCACGCGCCTTTCGTTCCCGTTGCCTGAACACTCGCACCGAGGGAGCCGGCGCCGCCGACGTCGCTTTCGCGAAGCCGGCCGACACGCCCTAAACTACCGCGTCCACCTGACTGCGGATTGCCCGTGACCACCACGCTGCACACCTCCGATCTGCCCGGCCTCGCGCTGCTGCATCGCGGCAAGGTGCGCGACGTCTACGCGCTCGACGCCAGACGCCTTTTGATGGTCGCCACCGATCGGCTCTCGGCCTTCGACGTGGTGCTGCCCGATCCGATTCCCGGCAAGGGCGAGGTGCTGACCCGGCTGTCGAACTTCTGGTTCGAAAAGACCGCGCACCTGATGCCCAACCACCTGCTCGACGCGGCACCGGAAAGCGTGCTGCCGCAGGGCGTGGACGCTGCGCTGTATCGCCACCGCAGCGTGGTGGCGCGACGCCTGCGCCCACTGCCGGTCGAGGCCGTGGTGCGCGGCTACCTGATCGGCTCGGGATGGAAGGACTACTGCGCCACCGGCACGGTCTGCGGCATCGCGCTGCCGCCCGGCCTGCGTCAGGCGGAGCGGCTGCCGGAACCGATCTTCACGCCCTCGTCCAAGGCCGCCGTCGGCGAGCACGACGAAAACATCGGCTTCGACCGCGTGGTGGAACTCATCGGCGCCGAGCTGGCCGAACGCGTGCGCGAGGCAACGCTTTCGATCTACCGCTTCGCCGCCGACTTCGCCGCGCAGCGCGGCGTCCTCATCGCCGACACCAAGCTCGAATTCGGGCTGGACGAGGACGGCACGCTGCGGGTGATGGACGAGATGCTCACGCCCGACTCCTCGCGCTTCTGGCCGGCCGACGCGTACCGCGTGGGCAGCAGCCCGCCCAGCTACGACAAGCAGTTCGTACGCGACTGGCTGGAGACCCTGGACTGGAACAAGACCGCACCCGGGCCGCGCCTGCCCGAGGCGGTGATCAGCGGCACGCAGGCCCGCTACGCCGAGGCGCTGCGGCGGCTCACAGAATAACCCGACGCCCCCCTCTCGCCCATCACCGATGGCCGCGAGGAAAAGGCAAAAAGCCCCCATGCCCCGTACCCACCTCCTTCTCGTACTCACCATCTGCCTGGTCTGGGCGATCAATTTCCTGACCTCGGCGGCGGCGCTGCGCGAGATTCCGCCGCTGCTGTTCTCCGCGCTGCGGCTGATCCCGCTGATGGTCCTGCTGCTGCCGTGGATGTCGCGACCGGGGCAAGGGCGCTGGCTGGCGCTGATTGCGGTGGCGCTGTGCAACGGCGCGCTGCATTTCGGGCTCAACTTCTGGGCGCTGCGCGAAGCCGGCAACCTGGCCTCGCCGGCGATCGTGCTGCAGAGCTATATCCCGATGGCCGTGGTGCTGGCGGCGGTGTTCCTGGGCGAGAAGATCGGCTGGCGCACCTGGACCGGCGTCGGCGTGAGCTTCGCCGGCGTGCTGGTGCTGGGCTTCGATCCGATCGTCCTCAGGGCGCCCTTCGCGCTGTTCCTGATGCTGGCCTCGGCGCTGTCGCTGGCGGTAGGCACCGTGGTCATGCGCCGGCTCACCGGCATGCATCCCATCGGCGTGCAGGGCTGGACCGCGCTGATCGCGGTCGGACCACTGCTGCTGTGGAGCCTGGGCGTGGAAAGCGGGCAGTGGGATGCCATCCGCCACGCCTCGCCGCTGGCCTGGTTCGGCGTCGCCTGGGCCACCCTTGCCGCCTCGCTGCTGGGGCACAGCCTGTTCTACTGGCTGGTGCAGCGCCATCCCGTTTCCACGCTGACGCCCTATCTGCTGATCTCTCCGGTCATCGCGGTGGCGCTGGGCATCGCCTTCTGGGGCGATCGCCCCGGACCGCGCCTCTACCTGGGTGCGGCGATGGTGCTGGGCGGCGTGCTGTTCATTTCCCTGCGCGCGAAGGTCCGCGCGCGCCGCTTGCCCGAACCTGTCGACATCTGACGCCGCAGAGCGCCGCGCCCGGGAACAGGCCGGGCGCGCAGTCCCTGCTCAGGCGCATCGCCCCGCACAGGCGCGGCGCCTCGGGCGTACACCCGGCCTTCCCGGTTCCCGTACCTCAGCGGGCTGCGTCACCGGCCTGTGCATGACGCCATCCCCCCGCGAAGAGGTGAACCCCCTGGAATCCCGCGCCATCGGGCCATCCGATGGGTTTTCAGCGGTTTTCACAAGGTTTCAGCCCCGGCCTCAGGACTTTTCACCCGCCTCCACCGGACACTCCGGCGCCGATCACTCGCGCAGCACCTCGTCACGTGCCTTGCCCGGCAGGAGCCAATACCTTGGAAAAGCACAGCACCCTCATTGCAATCACCCCCCTGATGCGGCTCATCGCCCCGGGACTGGCACGAGCTGAAAGTGGCGCCGGCACCATGTCAAACCCGAGCCAGCCCAGGCACAGGGATTTGCCGACATTTGCAGGCACAGCGGCAATTCCAGGCAGCGGCATGGCTCAACAGGCCTACCTTAAAGCCAGCAATGCCGATCCTGACGACATGCTCGGCTACTCAATCGCCATGTCCGGCAACACCCTGGTCGTCGGCGCGCCGCAAGAGGGCGGCAACGACAACGGCCCCGACAACACCAACAATCGACCCAGGTCCGGTGCCGCTTACGTCTTCGTGCGCAAAGCGGGAGGCTGGCAGCAGCAGGCCTATCTGAAGGGTGACAATGCCGCGGCCAACGGCCTGTTCGGCGCCTCGGTGGCCCTCTCGGGAAATACCATCGCCATTGGAGCCCCCAACCATGACGATCATGCCGGTGGCGTTCTCGGCGGGGCCGTCTACGTGTTTTCGCGCACGGGCGAGGTCTGGGAGCAGGAAGCCTACCTGGAGGCAGGTGGCAACAGCTCTACGGCTGGTTCGGCCTTTCGGTCGCGCTTTCCGGAGATACGCTGCTGGTGGGGGCGCCCGCCGAGAACCGCGATGGGATCACCCTCTTGTCGACCACTTCACCCGGTCGCTGCACCAGGTACAGCAGGGTGTCGAACGCCTTGGTGGTCAACGCCAGCGGTTCGTTCCCAGGCCCTATGACCTGACGCAAGCGCACGTCCACGAAGAAGTCGTCAAAGACGTAACCACTCTGCTCGTCTCGCACCGTTTCAGAACCTCTCGTACCGCCCGCTCGGGAGGATTCTAGAACTTCGCGCACCCTAACCCCATGCCTGCGACCAAGCCGGGACGCGCTTGTATCTGGGCACGGCGATAGTGCTGAGCGGAGGTGGTGTTCATTTCGCTACGCGCGAAGGCCCGTACACCCGGCCTTCACGACAATCGGCTCGATGATTTCCCGCACCTCTCCGCAGCCATGAACCGGGCAGGCCACACGGCCTGCCCGGCTCGGCATCACAGCTGCGGCCTGAAGGTGTCCTTCTCGAACGGACGCAGCAGCCAGCGGCACAGCGCGGGGAGGAAGATGATGGCGGCGATCATGTTCACCACGAACATGAAGGTCAGCATCACGCCCATGTCGGCCTGGAATTTCAGATCCGAGAAGATCCACATGGCGACGCCGACGGCGAGCGTGAGCGCGGTGTAGAAGATCGCGATGCCGGTGGTCTTGAGCGCGATGAAGTAGGACTCGGACACGGTCTTGCCCTGGCGCAGCGATTCGCGCATGCGGGCGAAGATGTAGATGGCGTAGTCCACGCCGATGCCCACGCCGAGCGCCACCACGGTGAGGGTGTTGACCTTCATGCCGATGTCGAGCTCGACCATGAGCGAGTGGCCCAGTTCGGTGACGAGCACCAGCGGCAGCACGATGCACAGCGCAGCCAGCGGATTCCGGAAGCTGATGAGGCACATCAGGAACACGGCGGCGTAGAGGAACAGCAGCATGTGCTGCTCGACGGCGCGCACGGTGTCGTTGGTGGCGGCCATCACGCCGATGTTGCCGGTGGCCAGGCGCAGGTTGACCGCGTCGCTGTGGAACTCCTCGCCGGCTTCCTCGGTCTTTTTCGCCTCTGCGGCGAGCTGCTCGCGAAGGTTGACGCCCTCGTGCCAGGCGCCGTTCCTTTCGCGGAAATCCTTCACCGCACTCACCACGCGGTCGATGGTTTCGGCGCGATGGTCGGCGAGGAAAGCGGTGATCGGCATGGCCGAGCAGTCGGAATTGAGCAGCCCGGAGTCGGTCTCGAAGCCCTGGGTGGCGAGGCGCAGCGAATCGGAATCGCGCGGCAGCACGCGCCACTTGATGGCACCGTCATTCCAGCCCGCGTTCACCAGCTTGGCGGCCATGGGCAGGGTGATGACCTGCTGCACGCCGGGCACGTTGGTCAGGTGCCAGGCGAAACGGTCCACCAGCTCCATGGCCGGATAACTCATCGTGCAGGCGTCGGGGCGGGCTTCGGCGATGACGTTGAGGATGTCCACGCCGAGGGCGAACTTCTCCGTGATGGCGCGCGCGTCCTGGTTGTAGCGCGCTTCCGGACGCAGTTCGGCCACGCCTTCCTGCGCATCGCCGATCATCACCTTGTCGCCATGAGCCTCGGCGAACCACCAGACGGTGGCGCCGATCAGGATGATGAGCGCGGCCGGCACCGGTTTGCTGAAGCGGGTGAGGAAGGCCCAGATCACGTCGAAGCGGGTGAGCTGGCGCAGGCGGTACTCGCGCTTGCGCGGCATGTTGCGCAAGGTGGTGTAGGACAGCAGCACCGGCAACAGGATCAGGTCGGTGAGAAGGGTGAGCGCGACGCCGACGGTGGCGGTGATGGCCAGCTCGAAGATGATCCGGATCGGGATCATCAGGATGGTGGCGAAACCGATGCAGCCGGCGATCAGGGCCACCGCGCCGGGTATCAGCAGCATGCGGAAGGCGGCGCGCGCGGCGGTCACCGAGTCCACGCCCTCGCGCTGGCGCAGCTCCTCGACCGTGCCGTCTTCGAGTCCGCCGAAGAACAGTTCGCCGCGGAATCGGTTGATCATCTGTTCGCCGTGGCTGACCGCGATGGCGAAGATCAGGAACGGCGTGAGCATGTTCATCGGGTCAATGCCGAAGCCCATCAGGCGCAGCGCGCCGAGCATCCAGATCACCGCGATCAGCGAAGCGAGCACGGTCAGGCTGGCCAGCTTGGCCGAGGTGGAATAGAGGAACAGCAGCAACCAGGTGAAGGCCACGGTGAGGAAGAAGAACAGGATGACCGAGCGCGCGCCGTCGCTGATGTCGCCCACCATCTTGGCGAAGCCGATGATGCGCACGTCGAAGCCCTGCGCCTCGTACTTGCCGCGCAGTGCCTCGAACTGGGCGGCGATGGCCTGGTAGTCGAGCTTGTTGACGTCGCTTTCGGGAATGAGGTCGGCCCAGATCATCGCGCCCGACCAGTCCTTGGCGACCAGGCGGCCGACGATGCCGGCCTTGACGATGTTGCCGCGGATGGTCTCGAAGTTCCCGGCGGTCGCGTGCTCGGCGTTGAACTCGTTGGGGATGACGTTGCCGCCGGCAAACCCGTCTTCCACCACTTCCACGAAGCGCACGTTGGGGGTGAAGAGCGAGCGCACCCGGGCGTTGTCGGTGGCGTCGATCGCCATGACCTCGGAGGTCAACCCTTCCAGCGCGGTGAAGAACTCCGGCGTGAACATGTCCTGCCCGTCGCGCGCCATCAGCGCGACCAGCACGCGGTTGGCGCCGCCGAAGTCGGCCTCGTAATCGAGGAAGGTCTGCATGTATTCGTGTTCGAGCGGGATCTGCTTCTTGAATCCCGCGTCCACGCGCAGCTGGCTGGCCAGTACCAGTGCGATCACGGTGAGGATGGCGAAGATCGCCAGCACCACCGGCCTCGCGCCAAAGATGAGGTTTTCGAGCGCCCGGATGATCGGGCCTGCTTCCACGTTGCCGCCATGCGCCATGATTGCCTGCTCCCCTGCTTAGTGCCTGCGCGGCGCGAAGTGGTCCACGCCTTTTTCACCGGATACCACCAGATCGCGGTTCGGCCGTGCGAGCACGCCGGCCAGGACGGGCGTCTCGTGCGCCGCGTTGGCGTAGACCTGGCTCGCGGGCGCGTCGCCGGGGCCATCGCGCAACACTACGATGCCGTTGGCGCCCACCAGCGCAAATCCGCCGTCGCCCCACGCCGTCCCGCCCATCAGGCTGAGGTCGGTGCCGGTCTCGATCGCGCTCCAGCTCTCACCCAGATCGTGGGTCTCGAAGGCGTTGCCGCGCATGCCGAAGGCCACCGCGTGTTCGCCTTCATAGCCGATCAGGCCGAACATCGAGCCGCCGTAGGGCAGCTGGATGCGCTCCCAGCTCCCGCCGCCGTCGCGCGAGCGGAAGGCCGCGCCGCGTTCGCCCACGATGAGCAGCGCGCCGCTTCCGGTACGGGCGATGGCGTTGAAGTGCGGGTCCGACTCCTCGTCCATGGCGAGGTCTTCGTCGGACAGCGTCCAGCTGTCTGTGTCGCCGGAGGCATCATCGGCGACGTCGTATGCGTCGTCCTCGCCCTCATCCGCTACGGTTCCGCTGCCGTGCGCGGCGGTCGAAACGAAGCTCCAGGTGGCGCCGCCGTCGGCGGTGCGCAGCAGCTGCGAATAGGCGCCCACCGCAAACCCGCGGCTGGCGTCGAGCATGAGGATGTCGAGCAGCGGCACGCCCTGGCGCGGGTCGAAGTCTGCATCCGGGCTGGTGTCGAGCACGTCCTCGCGCTGCAGCGTCCAGGTCAGGCCGCCGTCGCGGCTGGCGAGAATGGTGCCATCGTGCCCCACGGCCCAGACCGCGTCGCCCACGGCATCCACCGCGGTGAGCGTGGCGCGGGTCGGCACGTCGGTCACCTGACGCCATTCGGTGCGGCTTTCCGACACGAGAATCTGGCCGCGCTCACCCACCGCTACGGCGCGCGAAGCCGCTTCGACCAGATCGAGGATCAGTCCCTGGCTGGCCGCGAGCGGCATGGTTTCGCTTTGCAAGGACTCGGCCGCCGATACGGTCGCGGACAGGCCGAGGCCCATCAGGACCAGCGCAAGGCGGCGCGAGACGATTCGGATCATTTGCATGGACAACCTCCCCTGGGCATTCGCCGTGCCGGCCCTGCGAGCGCCGGTCCTGCCTGCATGGTGCCGCTAGTGGTGCGCGGCAGGCAAGGGGCCGTTTCACGGTTTTGCCTGCCGCGAAAACGCCGTCAGCCGCACCTTTCGGACACGGCTGACGGACAGGGTGACGCCGGAAGGATCAGCGCACGCCGCGGGTGCGAAGCGCCTGGGGCGTGAAGTTTTCCAGCGAGGACTGGAACGAGAAATCCGCCGGGGAATCCTCGTTGTCCACGCCCGTTGCGAGGTAGCGGCCGGACTGCAGGTCGTGGCTGTTTTCCATCGCGGTCCAGAACACCGGCACCTCGTAGTAGTTGATCGCCGGCGCCTCGGAGTAGCGCCACACCTCGCCCTGGGCGTTGTAGTGGTCGAGCACCAGGATCTGCCAGCTGTCCTCGTCCACGTAGAAGGTGCGGCGCGGGTTGATGTGGCGCTTGCCCGGCTTGAGCGTGGCGTCCACCACCCAGACGCGGTGCAGCTCGTAGCGCAGGTAGTCGGGATTGATGTGGTTGGGCTTGATGATCTCCGAGAGCTTGGCGCCGGAGCCTTTCAGCTTGTAGGAGTTGTAGGGAACGTACATCTCCTGCTTGCCGACGAGCTTGAAGTCGTAGCGGTCCTGCGAGCCGTTGAACATGTCGGTCATGTCGGACGTGCGCAGGCCGTCGGACGCGGTTCCCGGATTGTCGTAGGCCACGTTCGGCGCCAGGCGCACGCGGCGCTGGCCGGGGTTGTAGACCCACGCCTTGCGCGGCTGGATCGACTGGTTGAGGCTTTCGTGCACCAGCAGCACCTGGCCGGCAAGGCGCGCCGGCGCTTCCACCGACTGGTAGAAGTAGAGCAGCACGTTGTTGATGTCGGCGATGGTGTTGCCGGGCTTGTAGTACAGCCCCATGAACTCCTCGCGGATCTTGACCATGTTGAACTGGCCACCGGCGGTCACCGGGGCGAGGTTGGTCCAGCGTGCGGCGCTGATGCCCTTGTACTTCATCTTGTGGTTCCAGATGACCTCGGAACCATTCTGCGGAATCGGGAACGGAATGCCTTCGGCGGCATCGAGCACGCCGTTGAGGTCGTCGCTCAGCCTGGCCGTGGTGGCGTTCTTGATGGTGTACTCGTAGGTGCGCTGCGGAAATGAGGCCGAGCGGCGCGTCGGATAAACGTCCATCCGGAAGGTCGCGTACTTGGCGAACATGCCCTTCTGGCCTTCGGTCAGCTTTTCGGCATGTTCCTTGTAGTTGGCCTGGGTAATCGAAAACAGCGGCTTGTCCGCCGCGAAGGGATCGGGGTGGAACTTGCCCTGGACGTAGTTGGCCGGCGGGCTGGTGATGCCGCCTTCCCACGCCGGGATGGTGCCTTCGGCATTGCCGGCCTTGGTGGCGCCGATCGGCGTCAGTTCCTTGCCGAGCTTGCCTGCCTGGCCGGCATCCACGGCCGCGAACGCGCTGCCGCTGGCCAATGCCATGCCGACGACGAGAGCCAAGGCGGTACGAGTCTGATAAATCATGTGTGCACTCCTTGGACTGCGATCAGAACGAGTATTTGGCCACGAGCGAGTAGAAGTCGCGGTCGTAGATCTGGTTGTAGGGCTTGCCGCCACTGAACACGGTGTAGCTCAGATCCAGGCTCCAGCGCTGCATGAAGTTTGCTTCAACCCCCAGCGTGCCCGATTTGCGGCCTTCCAGGAAGTTGCCGCCGGGGCCGGGGGTGGTGCCGTTGACATCGTGGTTGAATGCGATGCGCGGCGCCAGGTTGATGGAACCGCCGAAGACACCGGGGTACTCGGCGCGTGCCGCTACGCGATAGCCCCAGCTGAAGGCCGTGGGGAAGCCGCCCGCAGTCGTGACCGGATTGCGCAGGTAGCCCGTATCGATGGCATAGCCGCCGCCGGTGTCGGTGCCTTCGCCTTCGTAGCGAAGCTGGGCCGTATCCGGGAAATCCCAGACGTTGGTGGCACCGATTTCGCCCACCAGGGCGATCTGGTCGGCACCGATGAAGTTGCCCGGACCGAACATCTTGGTGAAGGTCGACTGGATCTGGCTGACCTTGTGCTTCTCCCAGCCGCGGATGTATTCACCGGGTCCGTACTCGCCCAGCTGGCTGGAGAAACGCAGCGCCGGCTGCGGGATGACCACGTTCAGCGGGGTCAGGCCGGCGAACAGCAGCTCCACGTCATCCACCTGCAGCGGCATGTTCGGCCGATAGCTCACCTCGCCCTGGAAGGCGATGCCGCCGGGCAGCGAGGTGCTCCAGGACAGGCCGTAAAGATCGATGCCTTCCGGATATTCGAGGAAGTAGCTGCCCGAGTTGGGCGAGGTGTTGACGACCGAGATGCCCGAAATGAGCGGCACGCGGCTGTGGTAGCGCAGGTAGTACAGGCCGAACTCGGTGCCGTTGAACAAGTCGGAGTAGTAGCGCAGCGCGGCACCGTACTGGCCGCTGTCCTTGGCGTTGTTGTTGGGGCTGCGCGGGAAGGCCGCCGAACAGCCGGCACCGATCAGCTGCATGGCGGTTGCCGCGCCATAGCGCGCGCTGTATTCGGCAAACAGGTCGCTGTTGGCATAGCCGGCGACGCCGCTGTAGCAGGTGTCGCGGTACAGCGACGGATTGTTGACCGGCTGCGGCACGGTGCCGAAGTTCAGCATCACGTACTCGCCGCCGGGCGAGGCGAAGTCGTTGGCGCTGAAGTAGGTGCCCGCGGCATCGATCTCCACTTCCTCGAACTCGAACAGGTAGAGCGCTTCGAGCGAGAGCTTTTCGGTGAGCGAGAACGAGGCCCAGATCGAATCGACCGGCAGGTAGGCCTCCTTCAGCTCGGCACCGGCCACGCGCAGTGCGGAGAGGTCGAAGGGGTTGATGACGTTGATGCCGTTGGTGATGAAGGTGCTTTCGCCCCAGCTCACCACCTGGCGACCCAGGCGCACCGTGCCGGTGCCCGCCTCGCCATAGCTGAAGTTGTGGTAGACGAAGGCGTCGAGCAGGCGGAAGCGCTCGCCGATCAGATCCCTCGCCTCGCGGGTGAGGTCGCTGCGGTCGGCGTTCTCGAAGTCGTAGAAGTAGGTGGCGCGCGCGAAGGCGCCGGAGTTGCGCCAGTTGAGCGACAGCTCGGAGGTGAGCTTGAGCGCGTTGGAGATCACGTCGCCCTTGTCGTACTTGAGGTTGCCGTCATCGCGGTTGGCCGAGAAGCGACCCGGCGCCCCGGCCTGCAGCGCCTGGGCATCCAGGTAGCGCCCGGCCGTGGTCAGCGCGCTGATCTGCGCGACGATGGTCGGATCAAGGTAGGACTTGGCCAGCAGGTCTTCCGACGGGTCCTGGGCACGCCAGGAGGCACCGAAGGACACCGTGGTGTCGAGCGAGCCGGAAAGTTCGCCGCGGCTGAAGTCGAAGGCCGAGGCCGGGCTGGCGGCCACCGCGATCACGCCTGCGATGGCCAGCGCCAGTGGCGTGCGCGCCGCGCGGGAGGTCTTGTGCATAGGGATCATGGGAGAGCTCCTGGCTTACTGCGCGCGGATGACGGAAGTGTCTTGGATCAGCACCGCAGTGCCGCCGGTGGCCAGCAGGCTGGCCATCTGGCCCTGCATCTCCGCGGTGACCGCCGGCGCCGTCGGGCTGATCAGCGAAGCGTGTTCGCCTGCGGTGAAACGCACCACGCCGCGAATGCCGTTGGCGGCCTGCGTGGTCTGGGTGATGTTCGCCAGGCCCAGCGCGCGGATCAGCGGTTCGGTGCCCGAAAGCGGCGCGCCCGGCACGCTGTTGGGAACCACCTGATCGGGCAGGTTGGAGCCGCCACCCACGACCTCGTGCAGCAGGATCGCGTTCTGCGCGGAGGCAAAGCCGTAGTTGATCGGGTCGATCGAATCGATCACCTGCTGGGCCGCACCCATGAAGCTGTCATAGGTCGGAGTGCCGGCCTGCACGCCCGAGGCCGCGAGTCCGGCGCGGATGCGCGGACCGAACGACGCAGAGCCATCAAGCAGGCGCGCCACGCCACCGCCCGGCGCCGAGAGCAGGCCGGCGTTGACGTTGGGCTCCAGCGCCAGGAACGAGGTGCCGACCATCGCGCCCAGCGACAGGCCGACGAACTGGATGTTGGAGGAATCGAAATCCCCCGTGCCGTTGCCGTCGAGGTCAATCCGCGGGATCGACGCGGTCAGCACGAAGAGATCGGCCACCGCCTGGCGCAGATTGTCGCGCGAGGTCAGCAGCGAGCTCAGGTTGATGAAATGCGTGCCGGAGGCATCCGGAGCGCCGTCCGGCCCGGGTGCGCCGGTGCCGTTGTCGACGTAGTCGACGTTGAAGGTGCGCTCCGAGGCGACCGCGCCGAATGGCGTGTTGCCGATCGCGAAGGGGCTGTCCGGCGGCAGGCCGTGCAGCGGCAGGTCGATCGAGATCACCGCGAAGCCCTGCGCCGCCAGCGTGGCCGACACGGCCAGCGCGTGGGTGCGGTTGCCGGTGATGCCGTGCTGGAAGATCACCACCGGCCAGCCCGATGCGGGCTTGCTGCGGCCCGACGCCGCGTTCGGGATCGTCGCCAGCACCGGGATGGTGACGTCGCTGGTCTTGACCGGGAACGGGTTGGCGAAGGTGATGTTGGTCGACGCCGGGCTCAGGCCCGCAGCGTTGAAGGGCGGCACGTAGGCACCGGGCGCGGCCTTCCAGAAGGCAGTCAGGGGCGCGGTCGGGTTGGCGCCGCTCGGCGCCGAGAGGTAATAGGGCACGGTCAGCGTGCCGATATGGATGTCGGCAATCGGCGGCAGGCCCGCAGCCGCCGTGGTCAGGCCGCTGTTCGCCAACTGCACCTGACCGGGCTCTGTCACCGAGCGCACCGCCTGCATCACCGGGGTGATGCTCTGGGTGGTGAAGACCCAGCTCAGCACGACCTTGTCGCGCGGAATGCCGGCGGCACCGGCCACCGCCAGATGCGAATTGGTGAGCTGGCGCAGCGGCTCCAGCGCGCAGGCCGTGGCCGCAGGCAGCAGGGGCTCGGTGCTCTGGCCGCCGATGCACAGCGGCGAGGCGCGCTTGGAGAGGAAATAGGCCTGGTCGGGCGTGGCGTCGTTGCCGCCGGCATCGCGGATGCCGTCGGTCAGCACCACCAGATAGGAAGTGAGCTGCTGCAGCGGCTTGGTGGGGATGATAGCCAGGGTGCGTCCGCTGGCATCGCTGGGTGCCAGCGCGGTGACGAATTCGGCACCGCCGGCGAGTTCGCGCACGATGTTGGTGGTGCCACCGCCGGGTCCGGTCAGCGAGACTTCGAAGATGCGCACGCTTTGTCCGGGAACCACCGACGTCACGTCCGGCTTGGCATTGAAGCTGGTGGACATCGGACCCACCGTGCTCCAGCCGTCCAGCGTGCCGATCGCCACGGTCGGATCGCCATAGTTGTTCGGATTGGCCACCGGCGGGTTCAGCGTGAGGTCGGTGGTGCCCGACAGCAGCAGGTTGTTCGGCAGCGGCAGCACCGCGTTGGTGGGGTCGAAGCGCGCGGTCAGCACGCCGGTGACGGGGTTGCCGTTGTTGTTGTTGGAGGGTGATGTCGGCACGGCGCGGTCACTGTTGCTGGAGCCGCCGCAGGCGGCAAGCAGCAGCGAGGACAGCGCCAAGGTCAGGGTGATCCTGGGTGGCATGTTCTGGTTTCCTTCGACAACCGGGGATAGACGCGAGGCAAACCTATCATAGGTATCGCATTCAGCTCTTAGCAATGCTGTGGCGTACGGTTCTTTCGAAGGCGCCTGCTGCAACGCAACATCGCGACGGGACTCAGCGGTCCGAAAAGTCTTCTGCGCCGGGCCGGTAGGGTCGCGGATTCCAGTCCAGGTCTCGGGCGGCGGCGGCCGTGTCGAACACCATGTCGCGCCGCATCCGTTCCACCACGCCGCGCCCTACGTCCGACAGCGCGTGGAGCCGCGAAGCCGCCCGCATCATGCCGTTGAACATCCAGGCGGGCAGCAGGACCAGATAGCCGCGTGGCCGGATGCAGACCACGGTGCGGCGCACCATTTCTCGATACGAGAGCGCCTCTCCGCCGCCCAGGTCGTAGCGTCGTCGCGCGCTCTGCGGGCGCTCGGCCGCGCTGACTGCGCAAATCGCGAGATCCTGGGCGTGCACGGGCTGGCGCAGGCCGACGGCATCGCGCGAAAGCGGCACCACGCGCCAGCGCCTGGCCAGCGCCGCGATGCGGCTCAGATTGGCGTCCACGCCGCAGCCATAGACCAGGGTCGGACGCAGGATGGTCCACGCGATGCGGCGCGCGTCGCAGAACGCTTCGAGGGCGGCCTCGGCGCGCGCGAGATTTGCGGCCAGTTCCCGCTCGGTCGCATCCGGCGAATCCTGCTTGGTTTCCGCGCTGGTGGAGCTGAAGGCAACGATGCGCCCGGGCCGGTGCCGCGTGCGCCCGAGCCACGCGAGCAGGCCGTCGAGCGGGCCGGTGCTGAAAACCAGGTCGGGCGCCGCCGCCGCGTCGCCGCCGGCGTAAAGATCGAAACGACTCCAGGAAAGTCCCTCGCGCGCAGGCTGCGCCTGGCGCGATACCGCCTCGACGACGATGCCGCGAGCCAGCAGCTCGGGAATCAGGAAGCGCCCGATCTGCCCGGTCGCACCCAGCACCAGCGCGCGCATCAGGCCCGCTCCGCGCGACGCAGGCCGCGCCGCAGCCACAGGCTGCCGAGCAGCGCCGCTACGGTCGAGCCACCGAGGATGCTCTGGCGATGCACGTGCGCGGCCTCGCTGTCCGGCGCGAACGACAGTCCGCCGATGAACAGGCTCATCGTGAAACCGATGCCGCACAGCATCGCCATGCCAAGCATGGCGTCGCCGCGCACGTCCACGGGCCAGGAGGCCAGTCCGGTGCGGCGCGCCAGCCAGGTCGCGCCGCCGATGCCCAGCGGCTTGCCGATCACCAGGCCCATCGCGATGCCCAGCGGCACCGCGCACAGCACCAGCAGCACGCCGCCGGCCGGCCCGCGCATGAATTCGCTCAATCGCCCCGAGGCGTTCGGAAGAGGCATGGGCGCCGCACCGTCGGAAGGCATCGTTCAATCCGTCTCATCGGGCGGCGGCGGCGCCAGGTAATCGTGCCACGCGTCCGTCACCGCGGCGCGCGCCTCCTCCAGCGCGGCATCGGGCGGTGCCAGACGCACGCGTCCGTCCAGCGTACACGCCAGCGCGCGCGCCAGCAGCACCTCGTGGGCGCGGCGCAGCGCCTGCGCCGCGGGCGCGGTGAAGAAGCCGCAGTCCGCCAGCGCATCGATGAGATCCGGCGTGCACGTGCTGGCGATGACGCGCGGCGCCTCGGCTGCGACGATCAGCACCGCGGCCTGCACCAGGAACTCCAGATCCACCAATCCGCCATGGCCCTGCTTGAGATCGAACAGACCCTCACGCGAGCGGTCCAGCTCGGTGCGCATCCGCTGGCGCATGTCGCGCGCGTCGCGGCACACCGCCGCGCGCGTGCGCGGACGGCACAGCACCTGCGTGCGGATCCGTCCGAAGGCGGCCTGCACCGCGGCATCCCCGGCCACGGCGCGGGCGCGCACCAGCGCCTGCTGCTCCCAGGTCCAGGCGCGCTCGCTCTGGTAGTTCGAAAAGCTCTGCAGGCTGGAAACCAGAAGTCCCTTCGCCCCGTCCGGCCGCAGCCGCAGGTCGGCTTCGTACAGGCGTCCGGCGGGCGTCGCCATCGCCAGCAGGGCGATGACCTTCTGCACCACGCGCGTGTGGTAGCGCACCGCCTCCAGCGGGCGGGCGCCGTCGGTCTCGCCGGCGTCGAGCGCATCGTCGTAGAGGAACACCAGGTCGAGATCCGAGCCGAAGCCCAGTTCGCTGCCGCCAAAGCTGCCGTAGGCGATCGCAGCCACGCCGCCGGCGCGCAGACGACCGTGCTGGCGCGCCAGGTCATCCAGTGCCATCGGCAGCACCGTGCGCAGCACGGCCTGGGCGATGAAGGCGAGCTGGCGCGCGCTGCTCGGCGCATCCTGGCGATCCACCAGACGCGCACGCGCAACCCGGAAGGCGCAGCTCTGGCGAAACTCGTTCAGCGCAGTGAGGCGCGCCTCGATGTCATCGCCGGCGTGCGGAGCGATGGCGCGATCGATCGCCGCGTTGACCTCTGCGCGGGTGGGCGGCGCGGCGTCGGCGCGCGCGTCGAGCAGTTCATCGAGCAGCAGCGGATGCGCGCACAGGCGCTCGGCCATCCAGCGGCTGCGCGCCATCACGTCCACCACCCGCGCCAGCGCGGCGGGCTCTTCGTCGAGCAGCGCCAGGTAGCTGGAGCGGCGCAGCACCGCCTGAACCAGCTCGAGCGCGCGCAGCGCCGCCGCATCGGGAGCGACACTGTGCGCCGCGGCGGCCAGCAGGCGCGGCATCAGGCGTTCGAGCCGGCCGGCGGCGCGCGCCGACAGCGACGCCAGCGCAGGAAGGCGCCGGAACGCGATCAGGCGCTGCGTCAGTGCGTCCGCGTCCGTGAACCCGGCCTGCGCCAGGCGCGCCGGCGCGGCGGCGTCCGCCGGATCGATCCAGACCAGATCGAGCGCCACGAGCGCATCGCGGGTCTCGGCGCGGGGCGACTGGTGGCGCGCTTGGAAAACCCGCGAGAACTCCTCGCGCACCGCGGCGCGATGCCGCTCCAGCGTCGCCTCCAGAGCACTCCAGTCCGCGAAGCCGAAGCCCCAGGCGATCCGCGCGCGGTCGAGCCCGCCTTCGGGAAGGCTGTGGGTCTGCTCCTCGCGCAGCATCTGCAGGCGGTTTTCCAGGCGCCGCAGGAACCGATAGGCCGCGCCCAGTGCATCCGCGCTGGGCCCGGGCACGTCACCGCCCTCGCGCAGCCGGGCCAGCGCCGGAAGCAGGCCGCATTCGCGCAGCGCCGGTTCGCGCCCGCCGCGGATCAGCTGCTGCAGCTGCACGATGAACTCGATCTCGCGGATGCCGCCGCGCCCGAGCTTGAGGTGGCCCTCCAGATCGCGGCGTTGCACCTCGGCCTCGATCAGCGTCTTCATTTCGCGCAGGCCCTCGAACGCGCCGAAATCGAGGTAGCGGCGGTAGACGAAGGGCCGCAGCATCGTCAGAAATCGCTCGCCGGCGGCGAGGTCGCCGGCCACTGGCCGCGCCTTGATCCACGCGTAGCGCTCCCAGTCGCGCCCCTCGCGCTGAAAGTAGTGCTCCATCGCGGCAAACGACTGCGCCAGCCGTCCGCTCTGGCCGAACGGGCGCAGCCGCATGTCGACGCGGTAGGCCATGCCCTCGGCGGTCACTTCGGAGAGCAGCTGGATGAACTGCTGGCCGGCCCGCTGGAACCAGTCGCCGTTGTCGAGCGGGCGCGCGCCGTCGCTCTGGCCCGACTCGGGAAAGGCGAACACCAGGTCGACGTCGGAAGAAAAATTCAGCTCGCCGCCGCCGAGCTTGCCCAGCGCGAACACCACCAGCCGCTGCGGCTCTCCCGAAGCGCCGCGCGGCGTGCCGTGGCGCGCGCGCATCGCGTCCTCGACCACCGCCAGCGCCTGCGCGAGGCAATGCTCGGCCAGGCGCGATGTGCCGGCGAGGGTGTCCTCGACGGCGTCGATACCGGCCGCGTCGCGATGGATCAGGCGCACGCTCTCGGCATGGCGGTGCCGGCGCAGGCGCACCGACCAGGCGGTCGGCTCTCCGGTGTCCAGACGAAGGTCCGCAGCCGGCGCATCCAGCGTATCGAGCAGGTCGGGCTGGGCGCAGAGCCGATCCAGCGCGTAGTCGCTGGCGATCAGCAGGCGCACCAGCCGCTCACGTCGCACAGGTTCGGCTTCGATCTGCGCCAGCGCCCTCGGCGCCGCCGCGCGCAGGCGCTCGAACTGGCGGTGCAGGTGTTCGGTCAGCGGCGCGGGAAGGGCGTTCATCGCCGCAATTCTGGCAGAAGCACGGCGTCGGCCACGTAGGGCCGACCTACAGAGCACGGCGTCGGCCACGTAGGGCCGACCTACAGAGCACGGCGTCGGCTACGTCGGGCCGATATGCAGAGCACGGCGTCGGCCGCGCAGGGCCGGCCTGCCGACGTGCATGTCGGCAGGCGCGTGCAGGCTCGCAGCTTCGCTGTTCGAAATCACCGCGCGCCCCGATCGGCCGATGGGGGAAAGGACGCGGCGCGGATCTTCAGCGAATCACACCGCAGGCGATGCGCGGGCCGGAGTCGCCGGCCGGCTGGGTGGCGTAATCGTCGGCCTTGGCGTGCAGCACGATGGCGCGCCCAAGCACGTCGGCGGCACCGCCATCGCCCAGGGTGACGCCGGAAACGTGCACATCCACCGCGAGCGCGCCCGCATCGTCGGCCACAAGATTCGGCATGTCGCCGGCGTGATGGTCGCCCTGCCCCGGGTGACCGTGCGGATGGCCGCCCGGATTGAAGTGCGGACCGGCGCTGGAAGCGTCGGGCGCGCTGCAATCGCCGGTTTCGTGCACATGGAAGCCGTGCGTGCCGCCCGGATCGACCCCCGAGAGGCTGCCGGTGATGCGCACGCCGTCCGATTCCGCGGTCAGCACCAGGGTGCCGGACGCGGCGTTGCCCTCGGTCGGCGCCAGTTCCGCGCTGGCTGTCGCAGCCGCCGGCGGCGCGGGAGGTGCGGGAGGTGCTGGTGGCGGTGGCTGCACCGGAGCCGGCGGCGGCGGTTCGGCGGACTGGGAACACGCGGCGGCCGCACACGCGATGGCCAGCGCAGTGAGGAGGTGTTTGGCGCGGATGTTCATGGGACGTCTCCTGTCGTGACGGGAAGCAAGAGGATAGTCGCCTGCACCCCGGCTGGCATCCGGGCAGACGAACGGTCGCGTTCAGCGCGTCCAACGCCGTGAATCGTCACCTCACGCCGCGATGGCCCGCACCACCGGCCGCAGCCGCGCCCACGGCACCGGGAAGGCCGGCACTTCGATCCTTGCCTCTCCAAAGCCCGCGCGCTCGAGTCGCTGCACGATATCGCGACCGTAATCACGGAATACCAGCACCGGCTCGTTTCCTTTGAACGGATCGACGTGATATTCCGCCGGCATCAGGTATTCGATGCCGGCGCCCCCACCCCGGGCTCGCTCCACGGTGTCTGGCGCATCGAACAGCGGCACGGTGAACAGCATCTTCCCCCCTGGCCGCAGAACCCGACGCAACTCCGAAAATCCGCGCGCATCGTCGGGCACGTGCTCGAATACTTCGGTATGGGTGACCAGATCAAAACAGGCGTCCGGCCAGGTCAGGGCCTGCACGTCCTCACAGCGGACGCCCTGCCATGTGGTTCCGGGCACGGCGTCAGGGTGGTATTCGGAGAACGCGGCCCGGGCCGCACGCTTGCGCAAATGTTCGACGAACGGTCCCGTGGCGGAAAGCTCATAGACATCCATCCTGGAAAGGGCGGCGAGTTCGATTTCGCTCGCCACCGCCAGACCGATGGAAAGATGCACGGTACTTGCCGCACAGCGCAGGCAGCGCACACCCGACTCGCTGCGATTCAAGCGCACGAATACCGAATGCCCGCAGAAAGGGCACCTCGCGAACCGCGCGGAGAATGCGCTGGGTGCCATGATCGACAACCCAGCGCGCAATCTAGATGAAAGCCTCACCATCCCCATAGAAATTTATGGGTATACATCATAACTGAAATATTGGTTATGCTGATTTTTATTTCCACACGAGAACTGAACCGGAGGGGCACCGCTCCACGTGTTGTATGATTTCAGCGGCACAGTAATACACTTGCCACTCGGAAGGTTCCTGATGT
Organism: uncultured Chiayiivirga sp.; assembly: GCA_934525595.1. GTDB lineage: Bacteria > Pseudomonadota > Gammaproteobacteria > Xanthomonadales > Xanthomonadaceae > Denitratimonas. The sequence continues at coordinate 26,063 of CAKSZJ010000022.1, forward strand.
TTGTCGTCCCAAACACGCCATACGTTTGTACGCGCCACCATTGACTGGTTGATACGGCAGAGCACGGATTCACCTTGAGCTGCGCCCCATCATGATACGCACCATCAACAACATCCAAGCATTTGCCCGTGTGTATATTGGCAATAAAATAATACGCATGCCCACCGCTGTGGCCAGCATAAAACGCCTCCCACGTAACATTGGCTCCGAGCGGCTCTGTAGCCGGGTGCCAAGATAGCGTGATTATATCATCTGAACCAGGAGCCAAGCATCCAAACGCCGCCAAATTACATATCTTAAAGACGCCCCCCGTGGGAAATGCTGAAACATCCTTATAAGGGAAAGTCAACAACCCAACAAAAACACACAAAGAGTAAATAATTCTCACAGCAAACGCCCTTTATAAAAAGCCAAAGAATAAACAATATAAAACAACGAATAATATTACGTCACACATGCATCGGATTTTCCCGCGCCGCATCGATGCCGAACACCTTGATCGCGCGCGCCGCATCGCGGGCGTTCATCGTGCCGTCCTTCACCAGTGCGTCGATGGCGGCGTGGGCGATGTGATAGCGATCCACCTCGAAGAAGCGGCGCAGGTTGGCGCGGGTGTCGGAACGGCCGAAGCCGTCGGTGCCCAGCACGGTGTAGTGCTGCGGCACGAAGGCGCGGATCTGCTCGGCGAAGGTGCGCACGTAGTCGGTGGCGGCGATCACGGGGCCCGGGCGGCCCTGCAGATGCGCGGTCACATAGGGCACGCGCGGCGCCTTGGCTTCGGGGTGCAGGCGATTCCAGCGCTCGGCGTCGAAGCCGTCGCGGCCCAGCTCGGTGAAGCTGGTGCAGCTCCAGATATCGGCCTTGACCCCGAACTCCTTGTCCAGCAGCTCCGCCGCCGCCATCACCTCGCGCAGGATCGCGCCCGAGCCCATCAGCTGCACGCACGGCGCGCTCGGCGCCTTGCTACGGCTTTTGCCCTTGCCCGATTCCCCATTCCCCATTCCCGATTCGCGCAGAAGATACATGCCCTTCACGATGCCTTCCGCGGCACCTTCCGGCATGTCCGGGTGCGGGTAGTTCTCGTTGAGCAGGGTGAGGTAGTAATACTCGTCCACCTGTTCGGTCAGCATCTTGCGCATGCCGTGCTGCAGCAGCACGACGACCTCGTAACCGAACGCCGGATCGAAGGAGCGGCAGTTGGGGATGGCGCTGGAGAAAAGGTGCGAATGGCCGTCCTCGTGCTGCAGGCCCTCGCCGTTGAGCGTGGTGCGCCCGGCGGTGGCGCCGAGCAGGAAGCCGCGCGCGCGCATGTCGCCGGCCTGCCAGGCCAGGTCGCCGAAGCGCTGGAAGCCGAACATCGAGTAGTAGATGAAGAATGGCAGCATCGGCAGGTTGTTGGTGCTGTAGCTGGTGGCCAGCGCCAGCCACGAGGCGAACGCGCCGGCCTCGGTGATGCCTTCCTGCAGTACCTGCCCGGCCTGGTCCTCGCGGTAATACATGAGCTGGTCGGCATCCACCGGCTTGTACTTCTGCCCGCTGGAGGCATAGATGCCGATCTGGCGGAACAGGCCTTCCATGCCGAAGGTGCGCGCCTCGTCACCCACGATGGGGACGACGTGCGGGCCGATGATCTTGTCGCGCAGGAGGATGTTGAGGGCCTGCACGAAGGCCATGGTGGTGCTGATTTCGCGTTCGCCGGTGCTCTTGAGCAGGCGCTCGAACCTGTCCAGCGCCGGCACTTCGAAGGTCTGGTCGGCGGTGCGGCGGCGGCGCGGCAGGAAGCCGCCGAGCGCGGCGCGTCGCTCCTTCATGTACTGCACCTCGGGCGAGTTTTCGCCGGGGTGGTAGAACGGAACCTGCTCGGATTCGTCGATCTGCTTGTCGCTGACGGGGATGTTGAAGCGATCGCGGAAGGCCTTGATCGCGCCGTCGTCCATCTTCTTGGTCTGGTGGGTGGGATTGAGCGCCTCGCCCGCCGAGCCCATGCCGTAGCCCTTGACCGTCTTGGCCAGGATCACCGTGGGCATGCCCCGGGTGTTCACCGCCTGATGGTAGGCGGCGTACACCTTGTGCGGATCGTGGCCGCCGCGGTTGAGACGCCAGATGTCCTCGTCGGAGAGATTCGCCACCATGGCCGCGGTCTCCGGGTACTTCCCGAAGAAATGCTCGCGCGTGTAGGCACCGCCGAAGGCCTTGTAGTTCTGGTACTCGCCATCCACGGTTTCCATCATGAGCTTGCGCAGCACGCCGTCCTTGTCGCGCGCGAAAAGCGGATCCCAGTAGCTGCCCCAGAGCACCTTGATGACGTTCCAGCCGGCACCGCGGAACACGCCTTCCAGCTCCTGGATGATCTTGCCATTGCCGCGCACCGGGCCGTCCAGGCGCTGCAGGTTGCAGTTCACGACGAACACCAGGTTGTCGAGGTTCTCGCGTCCGGCGACCGAGATCGCGCCCAGGCTCTCGGGCTCGTCGCACTCGCCGTCGCCCAGGAAACACCAGATCTTGCGGTCGGTGGTGGGCAGGAGGCCGCGGTGCTCGAGATAGCGGCTGTTGCGCGCCTGATAGATCGCCGCCAGCGGCCCCAGGCCCATCGACACCGTGGGCATCTGCCAGTAATCGGGCATCAGCCAGGGATGCGGATAGGAGGAAATGCCCTTGCCGTCCACCTCCATGCGGAAGTTGTCGAGCTGGGATTCGGTGAAGCGCCCCTCCAGAAAGGAGCGCGCATACACGCCGGGGCTGGAGTGGCCCTGCAGTGAAACGAGGTCGCCGGGATGATCGGCCGTGGGGCCGCGCCAGAAATGGTTGAAGCCGACGTCGAACAGCGTCGCCACGCTGGCGAAGCTGGCGATGTGCCCGCCCAGATCGCCCGGCTTGCGGTTGGTGCGCACCACCATCGCCATCGCGTTCCAGCGGATCAGGGAACGGATGCGCCACTCCATCGCCGAATCGCCCGGGCTTTTCACCTCGGCGTGGGGCGGAATGGTGTTGATGTAGTCGGTCGTGGGCGCGAAGGGCAGGAAGCCGCCAGCGCGGCGCGTCTGCGACACCATGCGCTCGAGCAGATAGTGGGCGCGGTCGGTGCCCTCGCGCTCGGTCACCGCCTGCAGGGACTCCAGCCACTCGCGGGTTTCGGTGGCATCGTTGTCGGGCATGTCATTCAACGGATTCATGGTTGCTCCCTGCGAGGCATCTGCGCCCCGGCGCTGTTTCTGGTGGTGGCGCACCCGGCACGGGCCGGTTCGATAACCGGCTTCTGCGTGCGTGTGTCAGCATGGCAGTCTACCAGCGCCCGCGCTGGCGGCGTCGCGTACGCCGCGGTACGGATCCGCGTCGTTTCGTCCCGTTCTACCACTGCCCGCCCATGCTCAGTCTGCCGCCGCTCGCCCTCTACGTGCACATCCCCTGGTGCGTGCGAAAGTGTCCGTACTGCGACTTCAATTCGCACCGCGCGCCCGAGGCCCTGCCGCAGCGCGAGTACGTCGCCGCGCTCCTCGCGGACCTGGAACAGGACCTGCCGCTGGTGTGGGGCCGCACCGTGACCAGCGTGTTTTTCGGCGGCGGCACGCCCAGCCTGTTTTCCGCCGACGCCATCGGCGCCTTTCTCGACGGCGCGGCCGCGCGGCTGCGCTTTCGCCCGGATCTCGAAATCACCCTGGAAACCAATCCCGGCACGGTCGAACACGACCGCTTCGACGCCTACGCGCGCGCCGGCATCAACCGCCTGAGCTTCGGCGTGCAGAGCTTCGACGACGGCTGCCTGGCGCGCCTCGGGCGCATCCACGACGCCGCACAGGCGGAGCGCGCGGTGAGGCTGGCGCAGGATGCGGGGTTTTCCAACGTCAACCTCGACCTGATGTTCGCCCTGCCCGGCCAGACCACGGCCATGGCGCTGAGCGACCTGGAGCGCGCCTTCGCACTCGACCCCGCGCACATTTCGCACTACCAGCTCACCCTGGAGCCTGGCACTCCGTTCGCGCGCCAGCCGCCCGCCGGCATCCCCGAAGGCGACGATGCCTGGGACATGCAGGAGGCCTGCCAGGCGCAGCTGGCGGCGCACGGCTACGCGCAGTACGAAGTCTCCGCCTATGCGCGCACAGGGCGCCAGTGTGCCCACAACCTCAACTACTGGCGCTTCGGCGACTACCTGGGCATCGGCGCCGGCGCGCACGGCAAGATCACCCTGCCCACCGAAGACGCCATCCTGCGCCGCTGGAAGCTCACGCATCCGAAGACCTACATGGATGCCGCCGCGAGCCAGGCGCGCATCGGCGGCGACGAATACCTCGAACCCGAGCGCCGCCCCTTCGACTACATGCTCAACGCCCTGCGCCTGCGCGAAGGCTTCCCGCTGTCCGACTTCGAGGCGCGCACCGGCCTGCCCGCCGCCGCCATCGCGCCCCGGCTCGCCGAGCTGTCCGAGCGCGGCCTGCTCGAACTCACCGCCGAACAGGTGCGCCCCAGCGAGCTGGGCTGGCGCTTCCTCAACGACGTGATGGGGGCGTTCTTGCCCTGAGGGCAGGCGTCGACGCCCCCGAAACCGGACTGAATCAGTCCGGCTTCACTACACTGCGCTGCCCGCGGGCCGCGCAGCCCGCCGAACGCCACGCCGCTCCCGAGTCATGCCGAACGTCCCCTTCGATCCGCACCCGATCCGCCGCGGCTTCGACCGCGCCGCACGCGGCTATGCGCGGCACGCGGTGCTGCAGCGGGAAGTGGAGGCGCGGCTCATGGACGTGCTGGACTATGTGAAGACCGCGCCGGCACGCATCCTGGATCTGGGCACCGGGCACGGCAGTGCGGCGCGCGTGCTGAAGAAGCGCTGGCCGGCGGCGCAGGTGGTGGCGCTGGATCTGTCCCTGCCGATGGCCGCGCAGGCACGGCGCGCTGCGGGGCGCTGGCGGCCGGACTATGCCGTGGTGTGCGCCGATGCTGCCGCGCTGCCCTTCGCCGGCGGCAGCTTCGACCTGATCTTCTCCAACCTGGCGCTGCCCTGGATCACCACTCTGGAGGCGCTGTTCGCACAGTGGCGCGCGGTGCTCAATCCGGGCGGCTTCGTGGCCTGCTCCAGCCTCGGGCCGGAAACGCTCGGCGAGCTGCGCGACGCCTTTGCCGGGGATTCCGCGCCGCACGTCAATGCCTTTGCCCCGATCCAGCAGCTGGGCGACGCGCTGATGGCGGCGGGATTCCGCGACCCGGTGCTCGATACCGACCGATTCACCCTCACCCATGCTTCGCTCGATGCGCTGATGGCCGACCTGCGCGGCGCCGGCTCGCTCAACGCGATGGCGGATCGGCGCCGCAGCCTGACCGGCCGGGGGCGCCTGGCGGCGGCGCGCCGGGCGTATGAGGCCTTCCGCACCGCCGGCGGCCTGCTGCCTTCCACCTGGGAAGTCGTCTACGCCCACGCCTTTGCGCCCGAACATGGCCAGCCGGTGCGGCAGGCCGGCCACGACGTGGTCTCCGTGCCGCTTTCGCGCATTCCGATCCGGCGCAAGTCGTAGACGCCGCGGCCGCGGCCCCAGGTGCCCCGGTGTCGGGGAGCATGCGCTGCGGACACCTTGCGGATGTCGAAGCGAGCCGGCTGCACAGGACGTCCGGCACTCGCTCCGGTCGCCGGAGCCGGCATACTCGCGCTTTACCATTCGTGTTGCCGAGGGGCCGATGAAACTTTCCCTGTTCGCCGCGCTGTGCGGCCTTGCCTTGAGCGCCGCAACGCAGGCTGCCGCGCCCGATGCCCTGCTGCGTCAGCCAGACGTCCAGGCCGGCCGCATTGCCTTCGTGCACGCCGGCGACATCTACGTCGTGAGTGCCACCGGCGGCACTGCGTTCCGGCTCACCTCGCACGAGGGTCAGGAGCTGTATCCGAAGTTCTCGCCCGATGGCAGCCAGATCGCCTTCTCGGCCGAATACAACGGCACGCGTCAGGTCTACGTGATGCCGACGGCCGGCGGCGAGCCGCGCCAGCTCACCTGGTACAACGACGTGGGCCCGATGCCGCCGCGCGGCGGCACCGACTACCGCGTGCTCGACTGGACTCCGGACGGCATGAACATCGTGGTGCGGATGAACCGCCTGCCCTACGACGACCGCGGCGGACGACCGTACCTGGTGCCGGTGGACGGCGGCCTGGAGACGCCCATGGCGATTCCGGAAACCGGCGGCGGCATGCTGAGCCCGGACGGAACGAAGTTCGTCTACACGCCGATCGACCGCGATTTCCGCAGCTGGAAGCGCTACCGCGGCGGGCGCGCGCAGGACGTGTGGATCTACGACCTGGCCGCGAACAGCTCGCTGCAGCTCACCGCCGACCGTGCCACCAACCATCAGCCGATGTGGGTGGGCGATACGGTGTATTTCGTTTCCGACCGCAACGACACGCGGCTGAATCTCTACGCCATCGCGCCGACCGGCGGCGAGCCGCGCAAGCTCACCGACTTCCGTGATTTCGACGTGCTCTGGCCGAGCGCCGGCTCGGACTCGATCGTGTTCGAGAAGGGCGGCGGCATCTGGCGCTTCGATCTGGCCACGGGCGAGGCGGGCGAGGTGCCGATCCGGGTGACGGGCGACGCGCCCGATACCCAGCCGCGCTACGTCAAGGCGGGTGATTTCGTCGAGTCGTTCGGGCTGTCGCCCGGCGGCGAGCGCGCGGTGTTCGGCGCGCGCGGCGAGGTCTTCACCGTGCCGGCGAAACAGGGCGAGGCGCGCAACATCAGCCGCAGCCCCGATGCGCGCGAGCACAGCGCGAGCTGGTCGCCCGACGGCAGCCAGGTTGCCTGGCTGTCCGACGCCAGCGGCGAATACGAAATCTGGGTGCAGGCCCAGGACGGCAAGGGCGAACCGCGGCGCGTGACGCACGACGGTGACATCTGGCGCTTCGCACCGGTGTGGTCGCCTGATTCAAGGAAGCTGGCGTATGCCGACAAGCGCCAGCGCCTGCGCGTGGTGGACGTGGCCTCCGGCTCCACCGGCGAGGTCGATACCGGCACCCATGCCGACATCACCCAGTACGCCTTCTCGCCCGACAGCCGCTTCCTGGTGTACGTGAAGCAGCACGCCAACGGCAACGACGCGCTGTGGCTCTACGCGCTGGACACTGGCGCGACCCGCCAGCTCACCTCCGCGGACAGCTCCGCGATGAGCCCGGCGTTCGATCCGCGCGGGCGCTACCTCTATTTCCTTTCCAACCGCGACTTCAACCTCGCCTTCTCGTCCTACGAATTCAACTGGCTCTACCGGGACGCCACGCGCATCTATGCCGCCACGCTGGCGGCCGACGGCCCGCCGCTGTACCGCCCGCGCCCGGACGAGGTGGGTCAGGCGGCCGAGGAGGACGCCGGCAAGGACGCGAAGGACGGTGGCGCCGCACGCCTGGTCATCGACATCCCGGGCTTCGACCAGCGCACCGTTGCGCTCAACGCGCCGGCCGGCAGCTATCAGGAGCTCGCCGCCAATGCCGAGGGCGTGTTCTTCCTGAGCATGGCGGACCGCCAGCGCAGCGGCGAGCTGCGTTTCCTCTCGCTCAAGCCGGACGCCAAGCCGCAGAAGGTGGCCGAAGTCAGCGGCTACGCGCTTTCCGCCGACGGCAAGAAGCTGCTGCTGCGCAGCGGCAAGCAGTTTTCCATCGTCGATGCCAAGCCCGAGGCGGACCTTGCCAAGGGCAGGCTCGCGCTCGACCGGATGGAGCTGCGCATCGAGCCTGCACGCGAATGGAACCAGATGTTCGTGGACGCCTGGCGCATCCTGCGCGACTGGTTCTACGACCCCGGCATGCACGGGCAGGACTGGAACGCCATCCGCGCGCAGTACGAACCCCTCGCGCACGCCGCGCGCACCCGCACCGATCTCGACCATGTGCTGCAGGAGCTGGTCGGCGAACTCAACTCCGGGCACGTCTACGTGGAATCGGGCGACCAGCGCACGGTACCGCGCAAGCCCGGCGGCCTGCTGGGCGCGGCGTTCGCGTCCGACCCCAGCGGCTACGTGAAGATCGCGCGCATCTTCGCCGGGGAGAACTGGAATGCCCGCACCCGCTCTCCGCTGACCGAGCCGGGCGTGAAGGTGAAGGAAGGCGAGTACCTCATCGCCATCGACAACATCTCCACGCGCGGCGTCGACAACATCTACCGCCTGCTGGAGAACAAGGGCGACCGCCTCGTCAGCCTGCGCGTCAACGCCCGGCCGCAAGAGGCCGGCGCACGCGAGGTGGTGGTCCGCACCCTCACCAGCGAGCAGGAGCTGCGCTATCTCGACTGGGTGCAAAGCCGGCGGCGCATGGTGGAGCAGCTCTCGGGCGGGCGCATCGGCTACATCCACGTGCCCAATACCGCCGTGGAAGGCAGCCGCGAGCTGTTCAAGGGGCTGCTCGCCTACCACGACAAGGACGCGCTCATCATCGACGACCGCTACAACGGCGGCGGCTTCATTCCCGACCGTCTGATCGAACTGCTCACCCGCACCCCGCTCAACTACTGGAAGCAGCGCGGGCTCGAGCCCAACGCCACGCCCTTCCTGCACCACCGCGGCCCCAAGGCGATGCTGATCAACGGGCTGTCGAGCTCGGGCGGCGACGCGCTGCCGTACTACTTCCGCAAGTTCGGGCTGGGCAAGCTGATCGGCACGCGCACCTGGGGCGGCCTGATCGGCATTTCCGGCAACCCGCGCCTGGTGGACAACGGCGCGGTGCTGGCGGCCACCTTCAGCTTCATGGACACCGACGGGAAGTGGGCGGTGGAGAACGTCGGCGTGACGCCCGACATCGAGGTGATCGACCGACCCGAGCTCATCGCCGCCGGCCGTGATCCGAGCATCGAGCGCGCGGTGCGGGAGCTGATGGAGGAACTGGAGGGCAATGCGCCCGCGCCGATGGTGGCACCGCCCGCGCCGACGCAGTTTCCACCGATCGGGCGCTGAAGCAGGTCAGCCGGTCGGCCGGGGTTACAGGCACCCGGCGACCGGCAGCGCCAGTTCGCCTTCACCCGCGGCCAGCGCCGCGATCCGCGCGTCGGCGTCGACAGTGTCGATGCCGCGCTCGCGGTACCAGGCGTCGCTGTAGTAGCTGTGCGCGTAGCGCTCGCCGCCGTCGCACAGGATGGTGACGATCGAGCCTTCGCCGCCCTGCGCGCGCAGGTGGCGCGCGGCGAGCAGCACGCCGACGAAGTTGGTGCCGGTCGAACCGCCCACGCGCCGCCCGAGGCGGCGGCTGACGTAGCGCATCGCCGCCAGGCTGAGCGCGTCGGGCACCTTGGCCATGGCATCGACGCAGGCCGGGATGAAGCTCGGCTCCACCCGCGGCCGCCCGATGCCTTCGATGCGCGAACCGCAGTGGTGGGTGAGATCCGGATCGGCGCGGCCTTCCAGCGCGCCGCGGTAGTAGTCGAAGAACACCGAATGTTCGGGATCGGTGCACAGGATGCGGGTGCCGTGCTGGCGATAGCGCACGTAGCGCCCGAGCGTGGCGCTGGTGCCGCCGGTGCCGGGGTTGCAGACGATCCATGCGGGCACCGGATGCGGTTCCTGCGCCATCTGCTTGAAGATCGACTCGGCGATGTTGTTGTTGGCGCGCCAGTCGGTAGCGCGCTCGGCGTAGGTGAACTGATCCATGAAGTGCCCGCCGGTCTCGCGCGCCAGGCGCGCGGATTCGGCGTTGATCGCGGCCGGATCGTCCACCAGGTGACAGCGCCCGCCATGGAATTCGATCGCGGCAATCTTGTCGGGCGAGGTGCAGGTCGGGATGACCGCCACGAAGGGCAGGCCCAGGAGGCGCGCGAAATAGGCTTCGGAAACGGCGGTCGAACCGCTGGAGGCCTCCACCACGGTGCCGCCTTCGCGCAGCCAGCCGTTGGACAGCGCGTACAGGAACAGCGAGCGCGCCAGTCGATGCTTGAGGCTGCCGGTGGGATGGCTGGACTCATCCTTGAAATACACCTCGATGCCCGGATACCCGGACAGCGGCAGCGGGATCAGATGGGTATCGGCCGAGCGGTTGAAATCGGCTTCGATGGTGCGGATGGACGAGGCCACCCAGGCGCGCTGCGACATGGCGGACAGACCGTGCGGAACCGCGCCCATGGTAGCCCGGCGGCCGATTCGCTGCCGCGCGGGCGGACTGTCAGGATCCGGCAAGCTGCGCGCCGGCCACCACGCTGTTGCGGCCGTGCTGCTTGGCGCGATAGAGCGCCGCGTCGGCGCTCGCGGTGAGCTCGTCGAGGTCCGCGATCTGCGGCGCCATGCGTGTGGACGTGCCGACGCTGATGGTGACGTGGCCGCCGTGCGGATGGTCGCGGTGCGGGATCGCCAGCGATTCGACCCGCGCGCGCACCACCTCGCCCAGCGCCGCGGCGTCCTCGGGACCCGCATCGGGCAGGATGACGGCGAACTCCTCGCCGCCGTAGCGCGCCACCAGCGCTTCGGGCGCGGCACCGGCGACGGCATCGGCCAGCGCCGCGGCCACCCGCTGCAGGCAGCGGTCGCCTTCCGGATGGCCGTAGAGGTCGTTGTAGGGCTTGAAAAAGTCCACGTCGATCATCAGCAGCGACACCGGCGCTCCGCTGCGCATCGCCCGCCGCCAGGCATCCTCGAGCACTTCGTCGAAGTGGCGACGATTGGCGAGCAGGGTGAGCGCATCGGTCTGCGACAGCTCGCGCAGGCGGTCTTCCAGGCGCTTTTGCATCGTCACGTCGCGGAACACCAGAACCAGCTGCAGCAGTCGCCGCTCAGCGTCGCGCACCGCATCGACGCTGGCTTCCACGGGAAACCGTTCGCCGCTGGCGCGCTCGGCCCAGAGCGTGCCGTTCCAATGCGAGGCCTCGCGCAGGCGCGCGAGGATCTGTGGCGCGATGTCCGGAAGATCCTCGCCCAGCAGCGGCAGCGTCTGACCGGCAATGGCCTGGCCTGGATACCCGGTGATCTTCTCGAAACCGGGATTCACCCGGATCACGCGCAGCTGCGCATCGAGCACGGCAATGGCCTCGCCGGTATGGCGAAACACCGCGTCGGCCAGGGTGAGGTCGGCCTGGGCGCGTTCCAGCGCATCGACCTGCCCTGCAAGCTGGCCATTGAGCCGCGCCAGGCGCTGCGCGTCGCGACGCTGGCGGGCCAGTCCGTACAGGAAGATGCCTTCGAGCAGCAGCAGCAGGGCGCAGATCGCCAGCGCGAAGGCGCGGTAGCGCGCCAGCGTCGCGGCCCAAACGTCGGCGCGCATGTCCATGCCCAGGACGGCGAGGATCCGTCCCTGCGCATCGTTCACCGGGGCAACGGCGGTCACCCAGGTGCCCCAGTCGTCCTGATGCGGCGGCTGCACCAGCGCTTCGCCGCTGCGCCACACCTGGAACAGTTCGTCGGACGGACCTGTGTAGGCGTCGCCTGGCGCGGAATAATCCAGCGAGTGCGCAGCTTCCCCATCCGCCAGGAAAACCATCGCCGCCGCGTTCCCCGGGTCGGGACGCATCAGGTAGATGAAGCGGAAGTCCGGATTCACCTGGCGCACCCGGCGCAGCTCGTTTCGTACCGTTTCGAAGTCGGCCGTGCCGATATCGCCCGCCTCGCCGCGCAGCGAGGCAATGCGCGAAGACTCCAGCGTGGCTGCCACGGTGCGGCTCAGCGTCAGGATGCGGTCATGCTCCTGGCGGTCGCCCAGGCGGGTGACAAACCCGATGAACCAGATCGAGACCAGCACCGTCAGCACGAGGATGGCCGCAGCCAGCCACAGCGGGCGGCGGTCGGTGGACGCGTTGATGGGGAGTGGATTGTCCATGGCGGTCGGGCGATTCTACGGTGCCGCGGCGCGAGAGTCTGAACCGCATGCCCCGGCGGCGCGCCGAGGGGCTGCGGATCCGCGATGCTGCCGACGCGGCGCGGCACGCAGGTCGCGCGGTCGATGCCCCGGCCCGCCGACCGGCCACCGCATGCGACGCGCCCTGTCGCGCGCCGCCCGGATCATGGTGTACACAGTCCCTTTCCCTGCATCCTTTGCCTGGAAACGATGCGGGCGCGGCCCGAACGCGCCGCGCCCGCATTCCGCCCCAGCCCCGAGACGCCCCGTGGTTCTAGCCTCCCCGTCCCAGCTCGTGATCCTGCGCGCCAGCCGCCTCGAAGCGCTGGTGCCGCCGCTCATGACGGCGCTGGCCGCGCACCGGCCGGCGAACCTGCTGGCGCCGCAGACGGTGATCGCGGCGCACCCGGGCATGAAGCAGTGGCTGGCGGGCGCGATGGCACGCGCGGCCGGCACCGGCGGGATCGTCGCCAACATCGAGGTGGCCCTGCCGAGCGCCTGGCTCGATCAAGCCGCGCGCGCGGCGCTGGGCGATGCCGCCGGGACGCTGGAGGGCTGGCGCCGTCCCAGCCTGCGCTGGGTGATCCACGCCGCGCTCGCGCCCGACGCCGGCGTGCCCGGGCTGCGCGATGCGCGCCTGGGCGGCTACCTGGATGTTGGCGACGAAGCGCCGGGCGACGTCGCGCGCCGCCGCTTCCAGCTCGCCCACCACCTCGCCGGCGTGTTCGCGCAGTACCTGATCTACCGCCCCGACTGGCTGGCGGCATGGGAGGCGGGCACGCGCCGCTTTGCCACCGCCGCGCTCGACAGGGACGATCCCGCCGTCGCGCTCGAACAGGACGTGCTGGCACCGCTCTGGCGCCACCTCGCACAGCGGCTCGGGCCACACCGCGCCGCGATCACCCAGGCGCTGGCGCGCGCGCTCGATGCGCGTCCCGGGCTCGCCGAGCCGCTCCATGTCTTCGGCTTCAGCCATCTGGCGCCGGGTGAAGCGCAGGTGCTGCGCGCCTGGGCGCGGCACGCGCCGGTCTACCTCTATCTTCCCGATCCCTGCCGCGAGTTCTGGGGCGGTCTTGCCGCCGAAGCCACGGCCGAAGGCATGGCGGCGCTGCGCGCGTGGCAGACCGACGAGACGGCCCGCATCGATGCGGCCGGCGGCGGCGACTGGCTGGACGACGCCCAGACGCACCCGCTGCTGGCGCGCTGGGGACGCCTTGGCCAGCACTTCTATGCCAGCCTGCCCGAGTGGGACGCGCGCGCCGACATCCGCGACCACAACGACCACATCGACACCGCACCCGCAACTCTCCTGGCACGGGTGCAGGAGAGCGTGCGCCGGCTGGATCCCTCGCTGCTGCGCGATCCGCAGCCCTACCCGCAGCGCATCGAGAGCCCTTCCGACGCGGCACATGCCGCACGCACCGCTGCATGGTGGGCGCCGCGGCGCGCCGATCCCAGCCTGCGCGCGCATGCCTGCCACACCCGCCTGCGCGAGCTGGAAGTGCTTCGCGAGGCCCTGCTCGACGCCGTGTCCTCCGGCATCGCGCCGGGCGACATCGTGGTGATGGCGCCGGACATCGGCACCTATGCACCGCTGCTGGCATCGGTGTTCGGCGCACCGGGCGATGCGCGCGCGCGCTGGCTGCCCTGGCACCTGGCCGACGTGCCGGTGAAGCGCAGCCATCGCCTCTTCACCACGGTGGCGCAGGTGCTCGACTGGAGCGAGAGCCGCGCCACCCTGCCCGAAGTCGCGGACCTTCTCGCGCTGCCGGACGTGGCGCGCGCGCTGGAGCTATCCGCCGATGCGCGCGACACGCTGCTGAACTGGCTCGCGCACAGCCGCGCGGCCTGGGCGCTCGACGCGCGCCATCGGCAGGAGGCCGGCGCCGACGCCGCGCACCAGCACACCCTGGCCTGGGCGATGGATCGTCTCGTGGCCGGCTACGTGATGGCCGATGCCGCGCCGGGCGACGGCGACCGCGCGATCCGCCTGCCCGACGGTACGCCCCTGCTGCCCATCGGCGGCGTGCACGGCCCCGATGCCGCCGCGCTCGGCGCACTCGATCATCTGGCGCAGGAGTGGCAGGCATGGCGCACCCTGGCGCAGTCGCAGCGCCGCGCCAGCGCGTGGGTCGGCGTGCTGCGCGCGCGCTTCGAGCGCCTCCTGCGCATCGCACCGGGCGACGACTCCGCGCGCGCGGCCTGGGACGCGCTGCAGGAAGCCATCGCGAGCCTCTCCGGCGACCCGGCGCGGGTGGGCGAAGACCCGCTGCTGCATTTCTCCGAAGTGCGCGAGGTGCTGCTGGAAGCGCTCGACAGCACGCCCGAGCGCCAGCGCTTCCTGATGGGCGGCATCACCTTTTGCGGCATGGTGCCCCAGCGCGCCATCCCGTTCGCGATGGTCTGCGTGCTCGGGCTGGACGAAGGCGCCTTCCCGCGAAGGCGGCGCGACGGCGGGCTGGATCTCATGGCGCGCCTGCGCCGCGTCGGCGACCGCGACCCCCGCAGCGACGACCGCTGGCTGTTCCTGGAAACCCTGATGTCCGCGCGCCGCCGCCTGCACCTGTCCTGGCAGGGGCAGGGCGAGCGCGACGGCGCGCCGCGCAATCCCGCCGCGCCGCTGGCCGAGCTTTTTTCGGAGCTGGATCGCGGCGCCGGCCTGCCGTTCGACTGCGCCGATCCGCTGGCCCGTCCGTGGCGCGTGCAGCACCCGCTGCAGGCTTTCGACGCGCGCCATTTCGACGGCAGCGATCCCGCGCTGTTCTCTTACTCGACTGCGTTTGCGGCGATGCGCGGCGCAGGTCACAGCGCGCCTGCGCCCTTCCTCGACGGCGAGGCGGCGCCGCTCGAAACGATGCCCGAAACGATCGGCCTGCGCACCCTGACCCGCTACTGGCGGCGGCCTTCGGAAAGCCTGCTGCACGACCGACTGGGGCTGAGCCTGGACGGGCTGGATGCCAAGGCGCTGCCGGAAAGCGAGCCGCTCGACGGGCGACTGGAAGCCATCGACGGCGTGGCGCAGCGCGTCTTCCTCGGCGAGGCGCTGCCGGCCGGTTTCGATCCCGCCGGACAGCCGCGCTGGGATCCCGCAACGCCGCCGGACTGGCTGGCGCTCGGCGGCTTCCTGCCACCCGGCGCGCTGGGCGAAGCCGCGTGGCGTGCCGAAGCCGATGCCGTCACGGCCCTGCTGGAGGCCGCGCGCGCACAGGGCCTCGGTGGCGCGCCGCTGCGGGCCGTGGAGGTGGATGTCACGCTGTCGCCATCGCCCCCGCTGCGCCTGACCGGCCGCATCGCGGACGTGGCGATCGAAGGCGACACCTGGCACCTGCTGCTGCCCTTTCCACGGCCCGGCCACGATCCTGCGCTGCGTTCCGGCAGCGATCTCGACTTCGGACGGCGCATTGCGCTCTTCATCCAGTGGGCCGCACTGCGCCTCGCGCGCGCCGCGCCCCTGCCGGTGCGCCCGGCGGTGCTGGCCGCAGGCGAGTGCCCGCTGGGCGCGCGCCTCATCGCCTGGGATGCGCACTTTTGCGCCGCCGCGGCAGACCACGCCGCGATGCTCGACGACCTGCGCGCGCGCCTCGCCCGACTGTGCGCGCTCTGGCACACCGCAGCGGCGCGGCCGCTGGCGTATTTCCCCGCGTCCAGCCAGGCCGCGCTGGAGGCGTGGTCCAGGCATGTCGAAAAGGGCGGGGCCACGGACGACCTCACCGCCGTCGCCGGCGCGGTGAACAAGAAATTCGATACCGGCCAGTACGGCGGCGAACGCGCGAACGCGCCCGGATGGAACCGCCTGATCGCACGCGGCCTGGCGTTCCAGCCGCACCCCGACGATCCGCAGACGCAGGCGCTGCTGGACCAGGCGCTCGCGCTGGAAACGCTGATTTCCCCGCCGCTGCCGCCCGATGCGGAGGTGTGCGCGTGAGCATCCTGCCCGACTGGACCTGTCTCGACCTTTCGCCCCGCCAGCGCAGCCGGGTGGAAGCCAGCGCCGGCACCGGCAAGACCTGGACGCTGGCGGCGCTCTACCTGCGCCTGGTGCTCGAACAGGGCCTCTCGCCGCGCCAGATCGTGGTGGCCACCTACACCAACGCGGCGGCGGCGGAGCTGGCGCAGCGCCTGCGCGCCCGGCTGGAATCGAGCCTGGCACGCGCACAGCGGTTCGATGCCCGCGCCGCCGAGCCTGCCGAAAGCGACCTGCGCTGGCTGCACCGGCGCTGGTGCGATCCCGCCACCCTCGCCGCCGACACGCGCCGCCTGGCGCTCGCACTGGCCGAACTCGACCTTGCCCCCTGCGGCACCCTGCACTCGCTGTGCAGCCGCATCCTGGCCGAACACCCCTTCGCCGCCGGCGCGTCCTTCCAGGCGCCCGAGCTGACCGCGCTGGCGCCCTGGCACACGGCGCTGGCCGACGACCTGTGGCGGCTGCTGCACGCGCGCCGCGACGCCGTGACTGCCGACGCGCACGACGTCTGGGACGCCGCGCAGCCCGACCTGCGCACCCTCACCCGCGCCAATCTGATGCGCGAACTGATGGCGGTGCTGCAGCCGGGCGTCCTCGTGCCCGAACCGGCTCCGGTGGACGAGGCGGCGCTTTGGGACGACGCGCTGGCCGAGGCCGCTCGCACGCTGGCAACGGAAGAGGGTCTCTGGAACAAGAAAGCCGCGCTGCCTCGCGCCCTGCTGGCGCTGGCCGGGCTGATCGAGTCGCGCGGCAGCGATGACGCCGCGTTCTCGAAAGAAGGAGGCGAGCTGCCGGCTCGCGCCGAAAGCCGCACGGGCCTGCGAAACGATGCCAAGGCCGACGAAAGCATCTGCGCCACGCTCGACGCCGTGGTTGCCTTCTGCGAACGCTTCGCCGCGCTGCGCGAATTCCATCGCCTGCGCCGCCTTTCGGCCATGCAGGGCTGGGGCCGTGCCCAGCTCGACGCGCGCCTGCGCGCCGCCCACCGGCTGGGCTTCGACGAGCTGCTCACCTGCGTGGAACGCGCCCTGACGCCGGCCGCCGACGGCTCGCGCGCGCTGGCCGACGCCCTGTTCGCCGCCTGGCCGGTGGCCATGATCGACGAGTTCCAGGACACCGATCCCGTGCAGTACGCCGTGCTCGATGCGATCTATCGCGACGCCGGCAACGCGGTGCGCGGGCATCTGCTGACGATCGGCGATCCCAAGCAGGCGATCTACCGCTTCCGCGGCGGCGACATCCACACCTACACCCGCGCCACTGCCGGCATCGACGACGCGCACACCCTGCGGCTGGCGGTCAACTACCGCTCCAGCAAGGCGTTCGTGGATGCGCTCAACGCCTTCTACGCCCGCGTGGGGGAACGCCTCGGCGGCGAAGGTTCGGACACCCCGATCAGCTACGCGCGGGTCGCCGCCGCGCCCGGCGCCGAGGTCGCGCGCTACACCGTGGACGGACGCGCGGCACCCGCACTGACCTTCCACCGCGATGCCTCGGAGAAGAGCAGCAACCGCGAACTGGCGCTCGCCTCCTGCGCCGCGCGCATCGTCGAAGTGCTCGATCCGGCCGGCGGCCATCGCATCGACACACGCGCCGTGGCGGCATCCGACATCTGCGTGCTGGTGCCGAAAAACACCGACGCCAGCACTATCACCCGCCTGCTTCGCCAGCGCGGCGTGGCGGTGGTCAACCACGGGCGCGGCAGCGTGTTCGACGGCGATACCGCACGCGACCTGTGCCTGATCCTGGACGCCGTCGCGCACTGCGACGATCCCGGCCGCGTGCGCGCCGCGCTCGCCACCGAGCTGTGGGGCGCACGCTACCGCGTCCTGCGCGCGCTGCGCGACGATGCCGAGGCCTGGAATGCGATCATCGCGCGCTTTCACCGCTGGCATCGCGACTGGCAGGACGCCGGCGTGCTGGGCGTGGTCGGCGCATTGCTGGAGCAGATCGCCGCCGACCAGCTCGGGCGGCCCGAAGGCGAGCGCGTGCTCACCGACCTTCGCCATCTGGGCGAACTGCTGCAGGACGCGAGCGCGGCCTGCGACGGCATGGACGACCTGCTGGCCTTCATGCGCCGGGAGATGGCGGAGGGCAGCGGCGACGAAGACGCCGCCGAGTCGCGCGCGCTGCGTCTGGAGTCGGACGCGCGCTGTGTCCAGGTGATGACCCTGCATGCCAGCAAGGGCCTGGAATTCGGTCTGGTCTTCCTGCCGCTGATGTGGGCCCACGTCGGACGCGCGCTCGACGCCGTGAGCCTGCTCTCGCAGCCCGACGGCCGGCGGCGCGTGGCGAGCTCGGAAGACGACTTCGAGGCGGTGCGGCGCGAGGAGCAGGACGAACGCCACCGCGTGCTCTACGTGGCGCTGACGCGCGCCAGGTTCGCCGCGCAGGTCTGGCTCGGCCGGCCCTACCAGCACGCCAGCGGCCCGCTCGCGCCGCCGCTGGTGCCGGCCGCCGCCCGGCTGGAGCCCCCGGAAGACGCGGCGCCCGACTTCACGGTCATCGATGAATGGCCCCGGCCGGCGTTCAAGCGGCTGGCACAGGCCGAGGACACGCAGACGCGACGCAGCGCCCGCCCGATGCCTCCGCCGCGCGAGGGCGCGCTGCCCTCGCGCCACAGCTTCACCACGCTGACCGCCGGCACGCACGCCGACATCCTCGATCCGGACGCCGCCGCCGGCGACGAATCTGGCAGCGGATTCGCAGCCCTCCCCGAGGACAGCGGGATGCCTGCCCTGACCCGCCACGCGCAGCTCGACGCGCTCGCCGGCGTGGCCGGCATCGCCTTCGGAAATGCCATCCATGCATTGCTGGAACAGCACCGCATCGGCGTCCCGCTCGTCGACCAGATGCCGCTGGTGCAGCGTCTGATCGAACGCTTCGCGGTGCGCGATGCGGCGCTGGACAGCGCCGAACTGGCGACGCGCATCGCGCTGCGCCTGGACGCCGTGCTCGCCGCCGATCTCGACGGACGCGGCCTGCGCCTGGCCCGGGTTCCGGCCGCCGAGCAGCGCCACGAGATGGAGTTCAACTACGCGCTCGACGGCGCCTCGCTCGCGCGCCTGGACGCCGCCGCGCGCGCGGCGGGGTATCCCGGCCTCGTGCCGGCGCGCAGCGGCAATCTGCGCGGCCTGATGAACGGCAAGATCGATCTGGTGTTCCGCCACGACGGGCGCGTCCACGTACTCGACTGGAAAGGCAACGCGCTGGGCGATCGGCAGGCGCCGACGCTGGAGAACTACGCCGGCGCGGCGCTCGATGCCGCCATGGATACGCACCGCTACCGCTTCCAGGCCCTGCTCTACGCGGTCGCGGTGGAGCGCTACCTGCGCAGCCGGCTCGGCGAAACCTACGCGCGCGACCGCCACCTCGGCGACTGCTGGTACCTGTTCATCCGCGCGGTCGGGCTGCGGACCGGCGACGGCGGATCCTGCGGCATCTGGCGACACCGCTTCAGCGACGCACTGCTCGATGCCGCGCAGCGCGAGCTGGGCGATGCCTCGGGAGCGGCTGGATGAGCGCGCCTCCGTTCGACTTCCGTCCGCGCGCGCTGCCCGGTTCGAACGAGCGCTGGCGCGACCTCGACCGCGCGGTGGCGCGCTGGGTGCTCGCGCACGGCGGCGCACCCGCCCTGGCGCAGGCCGCCGCGTGGGCGAGCCTGGCCGACGGTCAGGGCGACGCGGCGCTGATGCTCGAACCGAGCCACGCCGCACGGCTCGGCATTCCCGCGATGGAGCGCCTCGCCGCCGACCTGCGCGCGCTGGCGTGCGAGCAGCCGCGCTGGATCACCACGCCGGCGTCGGACGACGCGGACGCGCCCTTCGTGCTCGACGATGCGGCCTTCTACCTGCGCCGCAACTACCGGCACGAACGCGCCGTAGCAGCGGCCCTGCGGGCACGCCTCGATGCGCCGGGCGAGGACGCGGCCTGCGGCAGCGAAGTGCTCGATGCGCTGTTCGCCGGCGCATCCGCGGACGCCTCGGCGCAGCAGGCGGCCGTGCGCAGCGCACGCGGCCGGCGCCTGTTCGTGCTCACCGGCGGCCCCGGTACGGGCAAGACCACCACCGTGCTGCGAATGCTGCTCGCGCTGGCGCATGACCATCGCCACCGGCACGGCCGCCTGCCGCGCGTGTGTCTTGCCGCGCCCACCGGCAAGGCCGCGCAGCGCCTCACCCAATCGCTGCGCGAAGGCTCGCGTGGCCTTCCCGCGGAGTGGGACGAGGCGCTTGCGCAGCTGCGCGCGGCGTCGGGCACGACGCTGCACCGTCTGCTCGGAAGCCGCGGCCCGCAGGGCGGGTTTTCCTTCCACGCCGAAAACCGCCTGCCCGCCGACGTGGTCGTGGTGGACGAGGCGTCGATGATCGATCTGGCCCTGCTGCGCGCCCTGCTGGCCGCCCTGCCGGACACCGCCGCGCTGGTGCTGGTGGGCGATGCCGACCAGCTCGCGGCGATCGGCACCGGCTCGGCGCTGGCCGACGTGGTCGAGGCGCTGGGCGGGCATGCGGCGGTAGCGCGCCTGACGCACAGCTTCCGCTCCGACCGCGCGCTGGGCGCGATCAATGCCGCGGTGCGCGACGGCGATACCGCACGCTTCAACCACGCCATGGCGGGAGCGGGCGAACGCGCCGTCGTGCACCGCGTCGCGCACACCGCCGCGCTCGGCGCGCGCCTTGCCGACTGGGCCGCGCACCTGCACCGCGAGGCGCACGAAGCCGGCGTGCTGGACGCCATCGCCGCCGGCGACACCGACGCGCAGCATCGTGCCCTCGCGGTGCCGGGCCGGCGCCAGCTCCTGTGCGCCCTGCGCGAGGGCCTGTTCGGAGCAATCGAGGCCAGTCTGCGCATCGAACACGCCTATCGCGAACGGGCTGCGCTGCCGCCCGAAGCGCGCTGGTATCCCGGCCGCGTCGTGGTCATCACCCGCAACGACCCGGCCGCCGGCCTGTTCAACGGCGACATCGGGCTGTGCCTGCGCCTGCGCGAAGCGAACGGCCGCGAACGCCTGCAGGTGCTGTTCGATCCGTCGCCCGATGCGGCCGACGGCGCGCCGCGCCGCTTCGATCCGGACACCCTGCCCGCGCACGAATGCGCCTTCGCGCTCACCGTGCACAAGAGCCAGGGCTCGGAGTACGAACGCGTCGCGCTGCTGCTGCCGCCCGATGCCGCGCATCCGCTGCTGTCGCGGCAGATGCTCTACACCGCCCTGTCACGCGCACGCGATGCGATCGAACTCTGGGCCACGCCGCCCGCCGTGTCCGCCTGCCTCGGCACCGCGCTGCAGCGGGCCGGCGGGCTCGTCCGCCGCCTGCGCGAAGGCTGAGCGGCCGCGCGAGCCATCGCCCGTGCGCGACGCGGGATTCAATGCCGATTAATCACCGCCTGCTAGCGTGACCGGGCAGCCTGAGCGTGGCTGCGTCAGTCAGGAACCGCCATGCGCCTCGTGCTCTCCCTGCTCCTTGCCGCTTTCCTCGCGCCCGCCGCATCCGCCTACGAACCCGAATCGGGCGCGTGGTGGAACCCCGCCGAATCGGGCACCGGCTACTACATCGAGATCCAGGACAACTTCCTCGGCTTCATGGCCTTCAGCGGCGACACCAACGGCCGCGCCAAGTGGTTCACCTCGGTCGGCTTCCTCGACTACACCAATACCGGCGTGAGCTTCCAGGGCGATCTCGTGAGCTACCGCAACGTGCAGCGCGCCGGTGGTCCCTACACCGGCCGCCCGACCGCCGAGCCCAGCTTCGGCACCCTGCGCATCGTGTTCGATCCCGACGACAACCGCCGCGCCACGCTCACCTGGCCGAGCGGCCACACCATCCCGATCCAGCGCCACGAGTTCTACTTCGAGCGCCCGGAGGACCCCGCCGGCGTTACCGCCAGCACGCTCAAGATGCTGGGCGAATGGCAGGTGACGATCGACCTCTCCAGCAACCCGGACGTCGACTATCCCTACAGCGCCGACGTGCTGGTGCTCGACGACTACGGCTGGGACAGCGGCGTCAAGGCCTGGGCCTACGAGGGCTGTCGCCCGGACGACGCGCAGATCGGCGGCTGCAGCAATTTCGCCCTGGACAACCACGACGCAGCGGGCTACTTCGCCAGCCCGACCAGCGAGTTCCCCACCGGCGCGCAGATCATCGTGGTGAAGGATGGCTACTACAACGGCGTGATGTGGTACGCGCTCTACGAGCTGGCCATCGGCACCAACGACGGCTCCGGTCTGCTCACGCTCTATCCCTGCTACAACACGCCATGCACCACCAATCCCTACCAGTACGCCGCCTACCCGGTGCGCGCCTTCCGCAGCGCCAGCCGCACCTTCGTGCAGGAAGGCGCGGGCCCCGCCAAGCGCGCCGGGCGCGGCGGCGGGTTGGCGGCGCTGCTCGATGCGCAGGGTGCGCTGCCGGCGGGGGCCAAGGCGGTACCGCCGGAAAACGCCGCGCGCGCCGCGCGGCTGGCGCAGATCCGGATGCTGGAAGCGCGCCTGGGCGACTGAAGATTCACCGCTTCACCGCGCGCGAAGGGAGGCCGTCGGGCCTCCCTTCGTCGTTTCGGGCACTGCCGTCCGGCGCGCGACGGATGAATCAGGGCGTGCCCGCCAGCCGCACGCCGTCGGCGAGGATGCGGTATTCCACCGCGCCAATCTCGCCGCCGTCGCCGTCCTCCTTCATGTGCGCGATCTGCTCGGGGGTCAGCTCCTTGCGCGCCAGCGTGCCGTGCACCACGGCGCTGCCGGTGGACTCCTTCGGAATGAAGAAGGCGTGGTTGTTGAACATCACGCGCGCCGACTGGCCCTCGTGTTCGAGCACCATCCAGCACCCCTTGGCCTGGCAGACCTGGGTGATTCGGCCGCTGAAGAGCGCCGGCGCGTCGGCATGCGATTCGAACGCGGCAATGGCCTCGGAAACAGGCAATGCCGTGCCATCGGCGAAGGCTTCACCGTAGGCGGTATAGCCCTCGGCGTGGGCAAGGAACGCGGCGGTGCAAAGCAGGCAGGCGGCGAGAAAACGCATGGGTGGCTCCAAGGATCGAAAACGCGGGATGGAAACGATAGCGACGGACCTTGCGGCCCGCCAGCGCCGGATGCCGCATCGCCCGCCGCTACGCCGCCGGCGCGCTGCGCTACCCTTCGCATCCCATGACCGGCTCCGCCTTACCGATCGATCCGCTGCTGCCGGCGATCCGCGAATCGCTCGCCGCGCAGCCGCGCCTGGTGCTCGAAGCCCCGCCCGGCGCCGGCAAGACCACGCGCGTGCCGCTGGCGCTGCTCGATGCGCCCTGGCTCGACGGCCGGCGCATCATCATGCTGGAACCGCGCCGCGTCGCCGCGCGCGCCGCCGCCGGCTTCATGGCGCGCAGCCTGCGCGAAGAGGTGGGCCAGACGGTCGGCTATCGCATCCGCTTCGAGAACTGCGTGAGCGCCGCAACGCGCATCGAAGTGGTCACCGAAGGCATCCTGACGCGGATGATCCAGGACGACCCGATGCTCGACGGCATCGGTGCGATCCTGTTCGACGAGTTCCACGAACGCCATCTCGCCGGCGACCTGGGCCTTGCGCTTGCGCTCGACGTGCAGGCACAGGTACGCGATGACCTGCGCATCGTGGTGATGAGCGCCACGCTCGACGGCGAAAAGCTCGCGCGCTTCCTCGATGCCCCGCGCCTCACCTCCGAAGGCCGCAGCTTTCCGGTGACGATCTCGCATCCACCCGCGCGCCGCGACGAGCCGCTCGCCGCCCAGGTGCGGCGCTGCGTCGAAACCGCGCTCGCCGCGCATCCCGGCGACGTGCTGGTGTTCCTTCCCGGCCAGCGCGAAATCGCCGATGCCCAGCGCGCGCTCGACGCCGCCCGCGTCGATGCCGACGTGCTCGCGCTGCACGGCGAGCTTTCCGTCGAAGCGCAAAGCGCCGTGCTGCAACCGGCCCGCGATGGCCGCCGCCGCATCGTGCTGGCCACCAACGTGGCCGAATCCTCCGTCACCCTGCCCGGGGTACGCGCGGTGATCGATTCGGGCCTTGCCCGTGAGCCACGTTTTGATCCGAACTCAGGCTTTCCCCGCCTGGACGTGGTGACGATTCCGCAATCCTCCGCCGACCAGCGCGCCGGCCGCGCCGGCCGCGTGGCCGAAGGCTGGTGCTACCGCCTGTGGCCGCAGTCGCAGCGCCTGGAGGCCGCACGCCGCCCGGAAATCGCCCTCACCGAACTCACCGGCCTGGCGCTGGAACTGGCGGCCTGGGGCAGCGATGCGCTGCGCTTTCCCGATCCGCCGCCGCAAGGCGCACTCGCCGCCGGCCGCGATCTTCTCGTCCGCCTCGGCGCACTGGATGCCGGCCGCCTGACCGCATCCGGAAAGCGCCTCATGAAACTCGGCACGCATCCGCGCCTTGCCGCGATGCTGCTCGCGCCGACCGACCCGGACGACATCGCGCTGGCCTGCGACCTCGCCGCATTGCTCGACGCCCGCGACCCGCTCAAAGGCGCGCGCCGCGACGACATCGCCGCCCGCTGGCAGGCGCTCGCCGCCTTCCGCAATGGCCGCACGCCACCCGATGCCTCGCGCGGCGCGCTCGCCGCCATCGACCAGACATCAAGGCAATGGCGTCGCCGCCTGACCTGTCGCGCCACGCCGCCCGCCGACGCGCCCGCCCATCGCCTCGGCGACCTTCTCATCCACGCGTTTCCTGACCGCATCGCCCACCAGCACCCGAGCGACCCGCACCGCTACCAGCTGGCCAACGGCCGCAGCGCCACCCTCGCGCCCGACAGCGCGCTCTACGGCGAAGCGTGGATGGTCATTGCCGAACTGCGCGATGCCGACCGCGACGCCCGCATCCAGCGCGCCGCGCCCGTGGACGAAGCCGCGATCCAACGCGCCTTCGCACCGCGCTTCGCCACCGAGGACCGCGTGTTCTGGGATACCGCAAACCACCGCATCGCCGCCCAGCGCGAACGCCGCTTCGACCGCATCGTGCTCGACGTTCGCCCCATCGCCCAGCCCGATCCCTCGCGATTTGCCGATGCCCTCGTCGACGCCGTGCGCCAGCTCGGCCTCGATGCCCTGCCGTGGACGGAAAACCTCAGGCAATGGCGCGAACGCGTCCGCTGCCTGCGCGAGTGGCTGCCGGAATCCGAAGCGCAGACCCTGCCCGACCTCTCCGACGCAACGCTCATCGAAACCCTCGACGATTGGCTCAAGCCCGCGCTGCGCGGCAAGCGCCGCCTGGATGCCCTTGCCGAAAACGAACTCGCCGACGCGCTGAAATCCAACGCCGACTGGCCCACCCGCCAGAAAATCGACAGCCTCGCACCCGTGAAAATCGGCGTGCCTTCCGGCCTGGAACGCCCCATCCACTACAGCCACGGCGAATCGCCCGTGCTGGCGGTGAAACTCCAGGAACTCTTCGGCCTCGCCGACACCCCCCGCATCGCCGCCGACCGCATCCCCCTCACCCTGCACCTGCTCTCGCCCGGCGGCCGCCCCTTGCAGGTCACGCAAGACCTCAAGGGCTTCTGGGAGCGCACCTACCCGGAAGTGAAAAAGGAAATGAAAGGCCGCTACCCCAAACACCCGTGGCCGGATGACCCGTGGACAGCGAAGGCGACGCATCGGGCGAAGCCGCGCGGGTGACGGCGGGCGTGAGGTCGCGGTTCGTAGGTCGGGGCTACGTCCCCGACGGTTCGGTGCGCATGGCCCGGGAGGTGGTGTGCGGCGGCATCGGCGGATGCGCGATCGGGTGAGGGCAGCGTCGGCCACGCAGGGCCGACCTACGGGGTGGAGCGCTGGCCGATGGGGGCCGGGTTGCGGCGGGCGTGAGGTCGCG
>CAKSZJ010000023.1 GCA_934525595.1 uncultured Chiayiivirga sp.
CGAATTCGCCAACGTCGACATGCCTCACCGCGATGCGTGCATCCAAACATCGGGGACATACCACCCCCGAGACGCGCGCATCGAAAACGTCGGGGACATACCCCCACCGAGACGCGCATCGAATCGTCGGGGGCGTAGCCCCGACCTACGGCAGTGTCAGGAAGGGCGCGGCAGGCAGCCGAGGGCCGCCAGTGCGTCGTGCAACGCCGGCACCTGCATCAGCCAGGGCGCGGCGAGTGTGGCCAGCCCGGCCAGCAGCATCAGCACGCCGGCCAGACGCCGCTGCGCCGGCCGTGCGACCCAGCGCGCGCCGCTGTAGCTCAGCGGCAGCATGGCCGGCAGCGTGCCCAGGCCGAAGGCGGCCATGATCGCGGCGCCGCCCGGCGCACTGGCCTGCAGCCAGGCGACGGTGAGGAGGGTTCCGGACAGGCCGCAGGGCATCCAGCCCCAGATCATTCCGAGGCCAAAGCGGCGCGCAAAGGTGTCGGCTGGCAGCAGGCGCGCCTGCAGCGGCCGCACCATCGCCCAAAGCACGTCGCCAGCCGCACTCAGGGCGCGGAACCGTCCGGCCAGGCCGAGCGCGCGCAAGGCGATCAGGATCAGCACCAGACCCGCCAGCGCACGCAGCGCGAACATCAGCGGTTCGATCCGGAACAGGGCCACCAGCCCGTGCCCGAAGCCCCCCACGATCAGTCCGGCAAGCACGTAGCCGCCGATCCGGCCGAGGTTGGTGGTCAGCGCCACCCGCCAGGCGGTTTTCCGATCGCCGCCGAAGGGCGCGAAGCCGGTCGCGATGCCGCCGCACATGGCCACGCAGTGCACGCTGCCGACCAGGCCTGCGAGCAGCGCAGCGCCCAGTGCGATGAGATCAATCGGCACGGCATCCGCCCGCGTCGCGCGAGTCCTGCGCCACGGCCGGCGGCGCGGCGGCTTCAGCGGCCGGGACGTCCTCGACCAGGATGTCCAGCGCCGGCGTTTCCAGGTCGTCGAACTGCCCGCGCCGGACCGCCCATACGAAGGCCCAGATCGACAGGCCCAGCAACACCACGCTGATGGGAACGAGTGCTAGCAGGATATTCATGGCAATGACGCAAGGTCGCGGATGGCCTCGCCAGTCTGCATCGCCGGCGCGCGCCGCACCAGCCGCAGGGCGTTGAGCGTCACGACCAGCGAGGACGTGGCCATGCCCAGCGCGGCCAGCCACGGCTCGACCCAGCCGGCCGCGGCGAATGGCAGGGCGATGAGGTTGTAGCCCAGCGCCCATGCCAGGTTCTGCCGCATCGTCGCGCGGGCGCGCCGCGCCGTCGCAATCGCCTGGGGCACGCGCGCGAGCTGCTGCGCGGTGAGCACCACGTCGGCCACGCCGTGGGCAAGCGCCGCGCCGCCGTGCATGGCGATGGACACGTCCGCGCCGCCGAGCACCGGCGCATCGTTGATGCCATCGCCCACCATGAGCACGACGCGGCCTTCGCGCTGCAAGGCGCGGATGCGTTCCAGCTTCTGCTCGGGGGTGCGACGCGCGCTGTGGCGGGAGATGCCCAGCGCATGGGCGGCGGCCGTCACGGCGGCCTCGCCATCGCCGCTCAGGAGTTCGCATCCGAGTCCGAGTCTGCGGCATGCGGTCACGGCTTCGGCGGCATCCGGGCGCAGCGCATCGCTGATCGCAAAGCGGGCAAACGCGGTTTCACCGTCACCCAGCCAGAGCGCGCCGTCGTCGGGGCGACTGGCAGCGAACGCGGCATGGCCGAGCCGCCAGCGCCGGTCACCGGCATGCGCTTCGACGCCGAAGCCGGGTATGTGCTCGATGCGTGCGCTCTCCGTACGCAGCAACATCGACTCCTCGATCAGGGTTTCCTCACCGTCGTTCCCGTGCCGGCCGGGATCCATCCGGCTTTCAACAGCAGGATCAAACGGGCTCCCGGCCTGCACCGGGATGACGGAGCGGGGCGTGCCCTGGTTCTCCGGCGATTCCCGGACAAACACGCGCGCCAGCGGATGCCGGCTGTCGCGCTCCAGCGCCCGCGCGATGCGCAGCGCCCCGGCGCGGGTGATGCCACCGAAGGTCTCCACCGCGCGCAGGCTCGGCTCACCCAGACTCAGGGTGCCGGTCTTGTCGAACACCACGGTGTCCACGCGCGCCAAGATGTCGAGCGCGTCCGGACGCATCGCCAGCACGCCGATCCGCGCCAGCGCGGTGTGGGCGCTGGCGATGGCGGTGGGAATGGCCAGTGACAGCGCGCAGGGGCAGGCCACCACCAGCACCGCAAGCGTAACCTCGAAGGCGCGCGAAGGATCGTGCTTCAGCCACCACAGGCAGGTGAGTGCGGCGGCGGCGAACAGCGCCAGCACGAAGCGCGTGGCCACCGCGTCCGCCAGCCGCGCCGCGGCGGGGCGCTCATTCTGGGCGCGCTCGATCAGGCGGGAAAGTTGCGAAAGCCAGGTGTCCTGCCCGGTGCGCGTCACGCGCAGGCGCGCCACGCTGCCGACCACGATGCTTCCGGCGCGCAACTCCTCGCCTTCAGCGCGCGACACCGGCTCGGCTTCCCCGGTCAGGAGCGATTCGTCCACCGCGGCCGCGGCCAGCGCGAGGCCATCGGCAGGTACGGCCTCGCCCGGCGGCACCCGCACCACATCGCCCGGCGACAGCGTGGCGACGGGAACCTGCGCAGCGCAGCCATCGCCTTCCTCACGCCACGCGAACGCCGGCCGCGCGCGCGCCAGCGTATCGACGTGATCGGTGGCGCGCGCGCGCGCCGCCGCTTCGATCTGGCGCGCGATCAGGAGGAAAAGCACGAACATCACCGCGGCATCGAACCATACGTGCGTGCCGCCGCGCAGGGTCTCGAACAGGCTGGCGAAATAGGCCAGCAGCACCGAGGTGGCCACCAGCGTATCCATGCCGAAGCGGCGCAGCCGCAGCTCGTTCCACATCCCGGCGATGAAGGGCCAGCCCGAATAGAACACCACCGGCGTGGCCAGCAGGAAGGTGACCCAGCGCAGGAAGTCGCGCAGCGGGATCGACATTTCCCGCGCGGTGTCGAGGTACAGCGCCTCGGCGAACATCATCGCCTGCATCGCCCCCAGGCCGGCCACGCCCAGGCGCAGGATCGCGCTGCGGCGCTCGCGCCGGCGCGCATCTTCGCGCGCCTGTCCGGGCGAAAGATGGGCGCGGTAGCCGAGCGCCGACAGGTCGCCAAGCACCTGCGACAGGCGCATGGCCGAGGCATCCCAGGTGATGCGGATGCGCCCGGTCACCGCATTGGCAACGACCTCGCGCACGCCGGCGCGGCGGCGCAGGGCGCGATCGATCAGCCAGGCACAGGCGGCGCAGCGCATGCCATCGGTCAGCACCGTGATCTGGCTGCCCTCCGGCACGGTGCGCACGTGTTCGGCCTGCACCTCGGGGCGATCCCACAGCGAAAGGTCGGCGTCGCTGTCATCGACCCGCGCGCCCTGCGCCTGGCGCAGGCGGTAGTAATCGGCCAGACCGGCGGTGGCGATCCATTCGGCCGCGCCGGCGCAGCCGCGGCAACAGAAGTCGTGCTCGGCACCGGCGATCCACGAGGCGATGGCCTCGGCACCCAGGGGTTCGCCGCAGTGGAAGCAGCCCGCTTCCACGCGGCGGGTTTGGCCGACTTCCATCACGCAGGCAGTCAATGCCCCTCCGAGAACTGCGGTGCCAGCGCGATCGCGGCGCGTCCGGCCTCGAAGCGCCCGGCGATCCGCCAGGCACCGTCGTCGGCGGACACCTGCACTGTCCAGGCCGCCGGCAGCGGCAGCGGCACGCGCCCGAGGAAGCGCTCGCCGCTGCGGGTGAGCGTCAGATGGCGATCCTGCGCCGCCCGGCTGGGGTGGATCAGCGCCAGCCGCAACCGCACCGCGGATTCCGGCAGCGGATCGATGCCGACGTCGACCGCCCCGGTCGCCGGATCGATGGACAGCGTGCCGCGCATGCCCAGGGCAATGGCGGCGCGATCGGCACCCAGGTCTTCCACCTGGATCTGCGCGGTGCGCCTGACGTCGACGGGCAGCGCCTCGTCCGCGCCCACGTGCACGGAGATGGCCACCAGCACCAGGCTGGCTGTGACCATCACGGCGGGAATGCCCGCCACCAGCCACATCATGGGTTCGCGATACCAGCGTGACGCGGTGCGTGCGGAGTCGGTCACGGCACTCACCTCGCCGGGCCGAAGAAAGCCGCTTCTTCGCTGATCCGGATCGGCCTGCCCTGCGACTCGCCCTCGATCACGAACTCGACCGTGGTGCGACCGCGCACCGCGCCCAGCGGGGCGCTCAGCGTCACCGGCAGGTTGACGACTTCCTGCGCCGGAATCTCGACCACCCGCGGCGCATCCGCCAGGCTCACGCCCGCGTCGCTTTCCACGCTCACCCGATAGGTCGCGGCACGCTCGGTCTTGTTGATCAGCTTGACCCCGTAGCCGTTTTCGATCGTGCCCTGCGCGGTCTCGCGATACAGCGCATTGCGGTCGCGCAGCACTTCGACCGTGACCGGCGAACGCGAGGTCACGCCCACGCCCCAGCCGACCAGGAGCATGAGCAGCAGCAGGCCGTACACCCAGATACGCGGGCGCAGGATGCGGGTGGGCTTGCCTTCGAGCGCGTTCTGGGTGGTGAAGCGGATCAGGCCACGCGGGTAGCCGGTCTTGTCCATCACTTCGTTACAGGCATCCACGCACGCCCCACAGGCGATGCATTCGTACTGCAGCCCGTTGCGGATGTCGATGCCGACCGGGCAGACCTGCACGCACAGCGAGCAGTCGATGCAGTCGCCCAGCAGCGTCTTGTCGAGGCTGGCCTTTTCGTACAGCGCCCGGCCCAGCTCATCGCTGTTGCCCCAGTCATCGACCAGGCCGGTGGTCACGCGCGCGTCGACCGCGCGCGAGGCGGCGCTCTGGTGCCGGGCCGCGTACAGCAGCGCCGAGTCGGCTTGCTCGAGGCTCAGCGGCGAGCGCCCGCGCGCCTCTGCCGAATCCAGCGTTCCGCGCTTGCGCGGCCCGCGCGGCTCGCCGCGCGCGGCGTCGTAGCTGATGATGAGCGTGTTGCGGTCGAACATCGCGCTCTGGAAGCGTGCGTAGGGGCACATGTACTTGCAGACCTGCTCGCGCAGCACGCCCGCATTGCCCCAGGTGGCGATGGAATAGAACAGCACCCAGAAGATTTCCCAGCCGGTCCAGGCGAACGGCCAGGTGCGCAGCGCCAGTTCCTTGATCGGGGTGAAGAAGCCGACGAAGGTGAAGCCGGTCCACAGCGCGAACACGATCCAGGCCGCGTGGCGGCTGCCGCGCTTGAGGATCTTCTCGCGCGTCCAGGACGACTTGTCCAGGCGCAGGCGCGCGCTGCGGTCGCCCTCGAACAGCTGCTCCATCCCGATGAACACTTCCGTCCACACCGTCTGCGGGCAGGCGAAGCCGCACCACAGCCGCCCGGCCAGCGCAGTGAAGAAGAACAGGCTCATCCCGGCGATGATCAGCAGCACGGCGAGGAAGATGAAGTCCTGCGGCCAGAACGCCAAGCCGAATACGTAGAAGCGTCGCGCCGGCAGATCGAACAGCACCGCCTGGTGGCCGTCCCAGTTCAACCATGGGAATACGTAGAACATGCCCAACAGCACGATCGTGGCGAGCTTGCGAAGGCGCTGGTAGCGCCCGTCGATCTCGCGCGACTGGATCTTGGGCTCGGCGACGTAGAGCGAGGTATCTACGCTGACAGGGATTTCCTTTTTCACTGCGGGGGCCGACAAGATCGCGGCCCTGCTCCTTTACGATCTTGGCAAGGGTCGGTTGAAGCGGATGCGCGGGTGCAGCAGCAGCCAGGTGAACAGGCTCGAACTGGCGGTCGCGATCCAGAACATGAAGAACCCGACCGAATAGCCAAACTCGCGCGGAATGTCGAGTTCCGGGAAGGTCATGTCACGCAGCGCCAGCGGATCGACGAAGGCAAAGAACACCATCGTCATCACGCAGGCCGAAAAGAAGCTCGGCCAGGCGATGGCTCCCACGCGCTGCACCAGCGGCAGCGCGCAGGGATAGTTCGGCTGGACCGGCTCGATGCCTGACATCACTGCGCCCCGCCGCCGTGCGACTGCGCCCAGACCCACGCCGCGACCACGCGCGCGCGGGTCTCGCCGATGATCGGCTCGTGCGCCGGCATGGCGCCGTTGTGGCCCTGCAGCACCGCATCGCGGATCGTGCCGAAGTCGCCGCCGTAGAGCCAGATGTCGTCGCTGAGGTTGGGGGCACCGAGCAGCGGATTGCCGCCGCCGTCCGCGCCGTGGCAGGCGACGCAGACCATGTCGAACTTCGGCTTGCCGGCCGCCGCCATGGTGGCGTCCACGCGCTGGCCGGAGAGCGACTGCACGTAAACCGCCACTTCGCCGGCACCTTTCTCGCCGCCCACCACGTCGCCGAACGGCGGCATCACCGCCTGGCGGCCATGTCGCACCGTGGTGAGGATGTCGTCGGGCGAGCCGCCCCATTGCCAGTCGTCATCGGTCAGGTTCGGAAAGCCGCGCGCTCCCTTGGCGTCCGAGCCGTGGCAGGTGGCACAGGTGTTGGCGAATATCTTGCGGCCCAGCGGAATCGCCTCGGGATCCCTGGCGATCTCGTCGATCGGCAGGCCCTCGTAGCGCGCGAACGTGGCATCCAGCACCGTGCGCGCCTTGGCGGCATCGGCGTCGTGTTCACCCACCGAGGTCCAGCCGAGAGTGCCCACGAACGAGCCGAAGCCCGGGTACAGGACCAGATAGCCGATGGAAAACACGATGGTGATGTAGAACAGGTTGATCCACCAGCGTGGCAACGGTTTGTTGTATTCGGTGATATCGCCGTCCCAGACGTGCCCGGTCTCGTCCGGAGCCGGATCGCCGGGCCGCAGCGACGAGGTGCGCCACAGCAGCCAGACGCAGCCGCCGACGTTCAGGACGATCAGCGCGATGACATACAGCGACCAGCCAGCGCTCATGGGCCTTCTCCCTTCACGATCTCGTCTTCCAGCGGCAGGTGCGCCGCCTCCTCAAAATCCGCGTTGCGCCGTGAACTCCAGGCCCAGAAGCAGCCGTAGAGGAACAGCACCAGCAGCACCACGGTGACGATTCCGGTCACGGTGCCGCTGCTCATGGCGCGGCTCCGGCGGCCGCATCGACGCCGGGGCGCGGCGCATGCCGCCCCAGACCCTGCAGATAGGCGACCAGCGCGTCGAGCTCGGTCTTGCCCTCGACCGCGGCGGCGACGCCCGCGAGGTCTTCGTCCGAATACGGGTCGCCAAGCTTGCGCAGGGCGGTGATCTTCCGGACCACCTCGTCGGCGCGGATCGTGCGCTCGGCCAGCCACGGATAGGACGGCATGTTGGACTGCGGCACCACGTCGCGCGGGTTCATCAGGTGCACGATGTGCCAGTCGTCCGAGTAGCGCCCGCCGACGCGCGCCAGATCCGGCCCGGTGCGCTTGGAGCCCCACTGGAACGGGCGGTCGTAGACCGATTCACCGGCCAGCGAATAGTGGCCGTAGCGCTCGGTTTCGAAGCGCAGGGTGCGCACCATCTGCGAGTGGCAGTTGTAGCAGCCTTCGCGCACATAGACGTCGCGCCCGGCCAGCTCCAGCGGCGGATAGGGCTTGACGCCCGGTGCCGGCTCCACGGCTTCGGCCTGGAACATGAGCGGGATGATTTCCGCCAGCCCGCCCAGGGAGATGGCGGCGGCGATCAGCACCGCCATCAGGCCCACGTTGCGCTCGATCTTGCCGTGTCCGGTGACTCTTTCCTGACTCATGACCGTCTCCTCAACCGTGCGCCGGGGCCGGAACCGCCACCGGCACGATCCTGTCGGTCATGCCGTAGGTCCTGATGACGTTCCACGCCATCAGCAGCATGCCGCTGAGCACCATCACCCCGCCCAGGAAGCGGAACAGGTAGTAGGGATAAGTGGCCGCGACCGATTCGACGAAGGTGTAGGTCAGGGTGCCGTCGTCGCCGGTGGCGCGCCACATCAGGCCCTGCATGACGCCGGCGATCCACATCGAGGCGATGTAGAACACCACGCCGATGGTATGCAGCCAGAAGTGTGCGTCGATCCACTTGACCGAATACATCTGCTGCAGGCCCAGCACGCGCGGATACAGCGCGTAGAGCGAGCCGATCGAGATCATCGCCACCCAGCCCAGGGTGCCGGCGTGCACATGGCCCACGGTCCAGTCGGTGTAGTGGGAGAGCGAATTGACCGTCTTGATCGAGAGCATCGGGCCTTCGAAGGTGGCGATCATGTAGAAGCTCAGCGACACGATCAGGAACTTCAGGATCGGATCGGTGCGCAGCTTGTACCAGACCCCCGAGAGCGTGAGGATGCCGTTCATCGCGCCGCCCCACGAGGGTGCCAGCAGGATCAGCGAGAACACCATGCCCACCGACTGCACCCAATCGGGCAATGAGGTGTACAGCAGGTGATGCGGGCCGGCCCACATGTAGATCGAGATCAGCGCCCAGAAGTGCACGATCGAAAGGCGATAGGAATAGATCGGCCGCTGCACCTGCTTGGGCACGAAGTAGTACATCATCGCCAGATAGCCCACGGTCAGCAGGAAGGCCACGCCGTTGTGGCCGTACCACCACTGCGCCATGGCATCGACCGCGCCGCTGTAGACCGGATAGGACTTCCACAGCCCGGCCGGCATCACCAGGTTGTTGACGATGTGCAGCAGCGCCACGGCGATCACGTAGGCACCGTAGAACCAGTTGGCCACGTAGATGTGCTTGACCCGGCGCTTGACGATGGTGCCGAAGAACAGCCAGCCGTAAGCCACCCAGACCACCGTGACGAGGATGTCCAGCGGCCACTCCAGTTCGGCGTACTCCTTGCTCTGGGTGATGCCCAGTGGCAGGGTGATGGCCGCGCCGACCATTGCGGCCTGCCAGCCCCAGAACACGAAGCTGGCGAGCCGGTCGGAAATCAGGCGCACGTGGCAGGTGCGCTGCACCACGTACAGGGAGGTGGCGAACAGCACCGAGCCGCCGAAGGCGAAGATCATGCCGTTGGTGTGCAGCGGGCGCAGACGGCCGTAGCCGAGCCAGGCGATGCCGTCGGTCATCTCGGGCCAGTAGAGCTGGGCGGCGATGATGACCCCTACCAGCATCCCGACGATGCCCCAGATCACGGTTGCAGCCGCGAACTGGCGCACCACCTTGTCATTGTAGGTTTCATTGAGCGTTGTCGAAGACATGTTCGGCCTCGATGCAGGGACGGGGCATGATGGAATGCGGCAGGAGTGCGGCGCTTGACCTGGGTCAAATACAGCCGCGGCGCGGCAGTCTACCGGATGCCGCCCGCAACCTCACCCGCCTCCGGCCCGATGGGGTATCCTCGGACCCGATGCGCCGGGCTCGCGCGGGCCCGGGCCCAGCCACGGGAGGGCGGTCCATGCGTACGGTACGGCAACTTCTGGAGTCCAAGTCTCCGGACATCCACTCCATCTCACCCGACGTTCCGGTGATCGAAGCGATCCGCCTGATGGCCGAGAAGGGCGTTGGCGCGGTGCTGGTCATGCAGGGTGAAGCGCTGGTCGGCATCCTTTCCGAGCGCGACTACGCGCGCAAGATCGTGCTGGCCGGCCTGTCCTCGAAGCAAACGCCGGTACGCGACATCATGACCAGCAAGCTGATCACGGTATCGCCCGACGACGACGCGCAGACGTGCATGCAGACCGTGACCCGAAACCGCATCCGCCACCTGCCGGTGGTCGAGAACGGCCGGGTGCAGGGCGTCATCTCCATCGGCGACCTGCTCGCCGCGGTGATCGAGCAGCAACAGCACGAGCTGGACCAGCTGCAGCGCTACATCACCGGCTGAGCCGACGCCCCGGCATCAGCCTGCTGCCGATGGCGCAGCGTAAGCCGTCTCGCGCGTGGCGCGGAACGCCACCGCGGGCGCGCGCTCCTGTGCCAGCTGCAGGTTGACCCGCGTCGGTGCCAGATAGACGAGCTGGTCGGCGGCGTCCAGCGCGAGGTTCATCGCGTTCTTCTCGCGGAACTCCTCCAGCTTCTTCGCGTCCTGGCAGTAGACCCAGCGCGCGGTCGCCACGGAGACCGGCTCGAACACCGCCTCCACGCCGTACTCGTCCTTGAGCCGATAGGCCGCCACGTCGAACTGCAGGGTGCCGACCGCGCCCAGGATCAGGTCGTTGCTCATCAGCGGGCGGAAAAACTGCGTGGCCCCCTCCTCCGAGAGCTGCGTCAGGCCCTTCTGCAGCTGCTTGAGCTTGAGCGGATCCTTCAGGCGCGCGCGGCGAAACAGTTCGGGGGCGAAGTTGGGGATGCCGGTGAAGGTCAGCGGTTCGCCCTCGCTGAAGCTGTCGCCGATGGCGATGGTGCCGTGGTTGTGGATGCCGATCACATCGCCCGGCCAGGCTTCGACGGCCAGCTCCCGATCCGAGGCCATGAAGGTCAGCGCGTTGGCGAGCTTCATTTCCTTGCCGCTGCGCACGTGCAGGGTCTTGATGCCGGGCTCGAAACGCCCCGAGCACACCCGCATGAAGGCCACCCGGTCGCGGTGCTTGGGGTCCATGTTGGCCTGGATCTTGAAGACGAAACCGGTGAGCCGCGGCTCCGCCGGATCGACGATCCGGGTGGTGGTGGCGCGCGGCTGCGGTGCCGGCGCGTGCTCGATGAAGAAGTCCAGCAGGAGTTGCACGCCGAAGTTGTTGATTCCAGAGCCGAAGAACACCGGTGTCTGGCGTCCGGCGAGGTACTCGTCCAGATCGAACGGATGGCTGGCACCCTGCACCAGCTCCAGTTCGTCGCGAAGATCGGCCAGCATGGATTCGCCGATGCGCTCGGCCAGCCCGGGCGCGTCGAGCGACGGAAAAATGGTCGAATCCTGCCGGGTGAAGTTGCGCCCCGGCTCGTACAGGTGGACTTCCCCGGTGACCAGGTGCACCACGCCCTTGAGGCGCTTGCCCATGCCGATCGGCCAGGTCACCGGCGCGCACTGGATGCCCAGCACGCTTTCCACCTCGTCGAGCAGCTCGATCGGCTCGCGGCCCTCGCGGTCGAGCTTGTTGATGAAGGTCATGATCGGCGTATCGCGCAGCCGGCAGACCTCCATCAGCTTGATGGTGCGCTCCTCCACGCCCTTGGCCACATCGATCACCATCAGGGCCGAGTCCACCGCGGTCAGCACGCGGTAGGTGTCCTCGCCGAAGTCGGCATGGCCGGGGGTGTCGAGCAGGTTGACGATGCAGTCCTCGTAGGGGAACTGCATCACCGAGCTGGTGACCGAGATGCCGCGCTCCTGCTCCAGCGTCATCCAGTCCGAGGTGGCGTGGCGCGCGGCCTTGCGGCCCTTGACCGAACCGGCCATCTGGATCGCGCCGCCGAACAGCAGCAGCTTCTCGGTCAGCGTGGTCTTGCCCGCGTCGGGGTGGGAAATGATGGCGAAGGTGCGCCGGCGGCGCGCCTGCAGGGAAGCGTCGGACATGGGGAAAGACGCCCGGTCGGGCGCGCAGGTCGATGAGGAAGGCGGTGATTATAGTCCTGCCTTCACGCGTTCCAGGCCACGACGAGCCGCCGTGCAGCCTCAAGTCAGCAAGGCCCCCCTGTCTGCCGGACGCCGATTTCATCACCCCGCCGCCTCGCATCCAGCCAACCGCGAAGGCGCGGTCGATGCGCCCGGCCGCGCGTGGCGACACCTGTGGCAGGATGCGGCATCGCATCAGGAGTACGCACGTGCAGGACGCGACGCTGAAGCTGGAGAACGACGCGGAATCGGCGCTGCTTCCCGCGCAGGTCGGCCCCTACAGAATCATCGGTTTGCTTGGCGAAGGCGGCATGGGCCGGGTCTACCTGGCCCGCGAGAACCACCCGCCGCGCGAAGTGGCGCTCAAGGTGGTGCGCGGGCTGTCCGGCAACGCGCTGGCGCGCTTCCGGCGCGAGATCGAACTTCTTGCCCAGCTCGAACACCCGGGAATCGCGCGGCTCTATGCTGCCGGCCAGGACATCATCGCCGGCATCCCGATGCCCTGGCTCGCGCTGGAGCTGATCCGCGGCCAGGACCTGCGCGCCTGGGCCGAGCGCACCCGCCCCGACCTCACCGCCCGCGTGCGTCTCCTGATCGCGATCTGCCGCGCCGTCGAGCATGCGCACGCGCGCGGCGTGGTGCACCGCGATCTCAAGCCCGGCAACATCATGGTGGACGTCGGCGGACAGCCGAAGGTCCTCGACTTCGGCGTGGCGCGGCTGCGCGACGCCGACGAGGAGATGACCCAGGCCGGACAGGTGCTGGGCACGGTGCCCTACATGAGCCCGGAGCAACTCGCCGGACACAATACCCGGGTCGACGCACGCAGCGACGTCTACGCGCTGGGCGTGATCGCCTACGAGCTGATCGGCGGCAGCCTGCCGCATCCGCGCCTGAGCACCTCCACCCTGTTCGAGGCTATCGACATCGTCCGTCGCGAAGAGCCCGCGCGCCTGCGCCGGTTGGCTCCGCAGGCGCGCGGCGATCTGGACAAGGTGGTGATGAAGGCGCTGGCCAGCGAGCCATCCCGGCGCTATGCAAGCGCCGGCGGGCTTGCGGACGACCTGCAGCGCATCCTCGGCCACCGTCCGGTGCTGGCGCGCGCCCCGACTCTCGCTTACCGCGCAAGTCGTTTCGTGCGCCGTCATCGCGTGCTCACCGTCGCCGCCGGCATCGTGTTCGTCGCGCTGATGAGCGCCACCGCGGTGAGCGCACTGGCGGCGCAGCGCGCCCGTACCGCGCTGGCCGAAGCGCAGGCGCGCGCGGCCGAACTGTCCGCGGTCAACCAGTTCGTCGAGAACATGCTGACCCAGGCCGACCCGGAGCTGGATGGCTCGCCCGACATGCCGCTGCGCCAGGTGCTGGACGGTGCCGCACAGGCGCTGGATGCTCCCAGCACCCCGCCGCGCACCGCCGGCCAGGTCGCACTGCTGCTCGGTCGCACCTGGAGCGCGCTGGGCGAGAGCGCCACCGCACAGGGATTCTTCGATCGCGCGCAGGCGTGGCTGGATCGCGGCTTCGGGCCGACCAGCCAGGAGTCGGCCGAAGCGCGCTTCGCCCGCCTCCAGGACCTCAGCCGCAGCGGCGCCCCTGCCAATGCCATCGATCAGGCGCTGGCCCTCGAAGCCGCGCTGGCCAAAGCAGACGCCGACTGGGCGCGTCACCTGGCGCTGCGCGTGCAGGCGGTGCGCGCCGAGGCGCTGGAAAAAACCGGCGAGGTGGACGCGGCCATCGCACTCGACCGCGCCCTGCTGGCCGATCCCCGGCTGTCGCAGTTGCCCGATGCGGTCCTGATCACCGACGTGCTGCGCCACAACCTCGCCTATGCGCTGCTGCACAGCAACGGGTTCGCCGAAGCGGAAACCCTGGTACGCCAGGTGCTCGACTCGGAAACCGCGCGCCTGGGTCCGGACCACCCGCAGACGCTCTACACCAAGAAGGTGCTCGGCCAGTCGCTGCACCGCCAGGGGCGCCTCGACGAAGCCGTGCAATGGTATGCCAAGGTCTACGCCAAGCGGCGCGCGCGCTACGGCAACGATCACCCGCTCACGCTGAGCGCGGGCGGCCAGCTGGCCGCCGCCTACAACACCCTCGACCGCCCCGCCGAGGCCGAACCGCTGCTGCGCCGCGCACTGGACGTCCGCCTCGCGCGCGGCGAGGGCGCCTCGCGCGAGGCGCTGATCGACCGGGTGATGCTCATCACCACGCTGGACAAGCTGGATCGCCCGGAACAGGCGCTGGCGCTGGCCGACGAGGTGATCGCGATGGAGGACGGCGAACCGAACCGTGACACGCTGGCGGCGCGCAACGCGCGCGCCATGCTGCTGCTCAAGGCGGGGCGGATCGCGGAGGCGCGCCTCGGCTTCGCCCATCTGCTCCAGCTGGCGCCCGATGTCGTCGGTCCGAACTTCCCGAACTGGCCGGTGTTCCTTTCCAACGCCGCCGCCGCGGACCTCGCCGCAGGCGACGCGCGCTCCGCGCACGACAAGCTGGAGTCGGCGCTGGCCCTGCTCGACGCCAACCAGGGGCCGCGCCACCCACGCACCCGCGAAGCCCTGGCGCGCCTGGTCGAAGCATCGGAGCGGCTGGGTCTGGGCGACGAAGCGCAGCACCTGCGCTCGCGGCTGGAAGCCGCCCCGCACTGACGCGACGGTGCACCCTGCCCTCTCAGGCGATGGCGAACCCTTGACCGACCTCTTCGGCGGCCAGCGGCTCGCGCGTCACGGCCTCGACCCGCGCCAGCTCCGGCCCCTGCCAGAGCCAGCGCTCCAGGGCGTCAAGCGCATCCTGCGGTCCCGCCACCCGCACGTCCACCCGGCCATCGGCGAGGTTGCGGGCGCAGCCGCGCAGCCCCAGTGCCAGCGCCTGACTGCGGGTCGCGGCGCGGTAGAACACGCCTTGTACGCGCCCCTGCACGAGGAACCGCGCGGCGCTCACGGCGGCGCCGCCGCGGCGATCGCCTGGCTCAGCTCGCGCGCCGTCACCGGCCCGAGGAAGCGCTTGGCCACCGTGCCATCGGGCGCGATCAGCCAGGTCATCGGCAGGCCCCGCGGCGCGGGGAAATCCGCCGGCGGCTCGAACACGTCGACGATCGCGATCGGATAGCGCACCGGATGCGCGCCCAGGAAGGCGCGCATCTCCTCCACTTCGATCTCCTCATAGGCCAGCCCGATCACCGCAACGTCCTCCCGCGAGCGGGCGAAGGCGTCCAGATCCGGCATTTCCTTCAGGCAGGGACTGCACCAGGTGGCCCAGTAGTTCACCACCACCCAGCGACCACGCTGTTCGGCCAGGTCGAAATCCGCGCCGTCGAGGGTGACCACGCGCAGCTCGGGAATCCCGCTGTCCGGCGGCGCCTCGCCGGCGATGGCGCCCGCGCCCATATATCCCGATGCCGCAAGAGCCAGCGCGCAAAGCCATGATTTCATTTCATTCCTCCGATCCGTTGAGCACCTGCGCCACGCTGCGCCGCATGCGATCCCGCAGCGGTGCGCGCAGTGCCTCCAGTTCCGCGAGCGCGCGCCGACCACAGGCATCGCTGCGGTCGGGCAGCGGCACCTGCGCCAGCGGGATGCGCAGCGCGGCGCTCTCGTACAGCTCGGCCAGCGGCAGATGGTCGAGGTCGCGCACCAGCGCGTAGCCGCCATCGTCCAGGCGCTGGATCACGCGCGCTCCGGAAAGCGCGGACAGCAGGCGCATCAGCGCGTCGTCGCTGATCGAGGGTTCGAGCTGCTGCAGCTGTGCGGTATGCAGGCTGCTGCCGGTGCCCTGCGCCTGTGCGAAGCGTCCGAGCAGGCGCAGCAGGCCGTACAGTTCGAAACCCGCCGGCAAGCGCTGCTGCGCCGGCTGGAAGCGGAAGGCCGACAGCGAGGCCGCAAGCGAAGCCCCCAGCAGCACCACCACCCAGGAGACGTAGAGCCAGATCAGGAAGATCGGGATCACCGCGATCGCGCCATACAGTGCCTGATAGTTGGCGCGGGTCAGATAGAGCGCGAAGCCCCACTTGGCCAGCTCGAAAAGCGCCGTGGCCAGGGCGCCGGCGATCAGGGTGTGGCGAAACACCACGGTACGGTTGGGGATGAGGCGGTAGGCCAGGGTGAACGCCACCAGCTCCAGGCCCACCGGCAGCCAGCGCAGCAGGAAGCCGTGCTGTGCCTCGCCGGCCAGCAGCGGCAGCGACGCCAGGTACGAGGACACTGCAAAGCTCGCCACCGCCAGCAGCGGCAACAGCGTCATCGCGGCCCAGTAGATCAAAAGGCGCGACAGCGCACGGCGCGGCGTGCCGACCCGCCAGATGCGGTTGAAGGTGTCCTCGATGCGCGACAGCGTCAGCAGCGCGGTGGCCAGCACGGTGATCGCACCCACCGCCGAGAGGGCGCGCGCGTTGCCGGCCGCCTCGGCGAGGAAGCCCGCCACGCTGTCCGCCGCGCTGGGCATGAAGTTGGCGAAGATGAAGCGGGTCAGGTCTTCGACCCAGTTCTCGTAGATCGGGAACATCGACACGATGCCGAATACCACCGCCGCCAGCGGCACCGCCGCGAACAGGGTGGCGTAGGCGAGCGTGGCGGCGGAGTCGAAGCAGCGGTCCTCGATGAAACGCCGCCCCAGGAAGCGCAGGAACGAGCCCACCCGCTCGCGATGCGGATCAATCCATTCGGAGAAGTTGGGCATGCCGGCCATGGGCGAACGATACCGGGAAGGCGATGCCGAGTGGGGTTGCGCCACCGCAGGCGACTTCGGCGCGCCGTGTCGCTAGGCTTTTGCCTTTTCCCCGGTGACCTGCCCAATGCGCCACGCCTGCCCCCTCCACAATGCACATGCCGGCGCGACCCGTCGGCGCGCTCGCCACCGCGCGCGCAGGGCCGAAAAGTGAACCGGCGCGCCTTCGCTGCGGCCTGCATCGCGGCGCTGTTCGCGCTGGCGCTGTGCTGGCATCTGTGGTGGTTCGT
This sequence comes from uncultured Chiayiivirga sp., assembly GCA_934525595.1. Taxonomy (GTDB): domain Bacteria; phylum Pseudomonadota; class Gammaproteobacteria; order Xanthomonadales; family Xanthomonadaceae; genus Denitratimonas. Next base: position 16,471 of record CAKSZJ010000023.1, read on the forward strand.
TCCCGAACGCGTCCCCGCTGCGCTGGCGGCCGCGCTGCATGCCGCACCGATGCTGCCGGCGCTGATCCTGGCGCTGCGGCGGCGACGCAGCGCGGCGTTCTGGGGTGGGCTCGGAGCGCTGTTCACCCTCTGCCACGGGATATCCGAGGCCTGGGTCGACCCCGCTGCGCGGCTCGCCGCGCTGGCCGAGGTGGCGCTCTCGTTTGCGCTGGTGGCCACGGCAAGCTGGGCCGGGCTGCGCCAGCGGCTCGCACGCCGCCGCGGTGTATGATCCCTGGCCCTCACACCGGCACGGCGCACGCGCAATGGACCGACTCTGCATCGTCACCACCGGCGGGACGATCGACAAGATCTACTTCGACGACAAGTCCGATTACCAGATCGGCGAGCCGCAGATCGGCCGTATCCTCGAAGAGCTGGGCGTGGCGTTCGCCTTCAGCGTGATCCCGATCCTGCGCAAGGACAGCCTGCACATCTCCCAGGCCGACCGCGAGCTGCTGCGCGCCACCATCGCGGCACAGGACGCCGAACGCGTGCTGGTGACGCACGGCACCGACACCATGGTGGCCACCGCCGCGGTGCTGGCGACGATTCCCGGAAAGACCATCGTGCTGACCGGCGCCCTCAACCCGGCGCGCTTCCGCGGCTCGGATGCCGAGTTCAACATCGGCTGCGCGGTCGGCGCGGTGCAATGCCTGCCGCCGGGCGTCTACATCGCGATGAACGGGCGCATCTGGGATCCGGAAAAGGTGCGCAAGAACGTGGCGGCCAATCGCTTCGAGGCCGCGGCCGACTGAGCAATCACTGCGGCTACGCTGCACGTCACCCGGCGAAGGGGATCCAGGATGGAAAAAGCCCCGGCGAACCGGGGCTTTTCCTTTTCCATTCCATCACATGCAATGGGTCAAGGCGTGTAGCTCGCCTTCAGCGTCACGCCCGAATAGGCGCTGTAGCCGCGCAGCATGATGTGGTAGGTGCCGGGCGTCGGCGACGCTGCCGAGCATCCCTCGTTGTTGCCGGTCTTGTAGGGCCGGCAGTCGTAGGTGGAAGTCGTCGGCTGGGCGCCGAGACGCACGTACATGTCCACGTCGCCGCTGCCGCCCGAGGTCTGGATCAGCAGGTCCTTCGCGCCGGACGGAACCGTAATGGTCCAGTACTTGGCAGTGTTGGCCGCGCCCGAGATGCCCGTCACCGGCACGTTGTTGGTCAGCGCGCCGCCGCTGGCGTTGCCGCCGCCTCCGCTCACCGTCACCGAGGCGCTCTTGCTGCTGGTCGCGCCCTTGTTGTCGGTCACCGTGAGGGTCACGGTGTAGGTGCCCGCCGTGGAATAGGTCTTGCTCGGGTTTGTGGCCGTGGACGTGGTGCCGTCACCGAAGCTCCAGCTGCGCGAGGCGATGGTGCCGTCGCTGTCGGTCGAGGTATCGGTGAGATGGACCGTCAGCCCGCTCACGCTGCCGGTGAAGTTGGCGACCGGCGGCACATTGGGCGCCGTGGTGGCGTAGCTCGCCTGCAGCGTGACACCGGCGTAGGCGGTATAGCCGCGCAGCATGACGTGATAGGTGCCGGCGGTGGGCGTGGCGAAAGTGCAGCTCTCTGCGTTGCCGCTCTTGTACGGACGGCAGTCATAGGACGAGGTCGTGGGCTGGGATCCGCGACGCACGTAGAGGTCGACGTCGCCGCTGCCGCCGGACGTCTGGATCACCAGGTTGCTGGCACCCGAGGGCACGGCGATGGTCCAGTACTGCGCGCCGCTGGCCGTACCGGAAAGGCCGGTGACCGCCACGCCGTTGCTGAGCACGCCGCCGCCGGGATTGCCGCCGCCGCTGACCGTCACCGAGGCGGTCTTGCTGCTGGTCGCGCCCTTGTTGTCGGTCACGGCGAGGGTCACGGTGTAGCTGCCCGCCGAGGAATAGGTCTTGCTCGGGTTGGCCGCTGTGGACGTGGTGCCATCGCCGAAGTTCCAGCTGCGCGAGGCGATCGAGCCGTCGCTGTCGGTCGAGGTATCGGTGAAATTGACCGTCAGCCCGCTCACGCTGCTGGTGAAGTTGGCCACCGGCGGCACGTTGGCGCTGCTGCCCTTGACCGCCGAAACCGCCGCATAGGCATCCACGATGCCGGCACCGCAGCCGCCGCTGCAGGTGCCCGGCAGGGCGCGCGCAGTGCTCTTCAGGGTGGCCTCGATCTGTGCCGGAGTGAGCGTGGTGGGCGATGCGCTGATCATCAGCGCGGCCACGCCGGCGACGTGCGGAGTCGCCATCGAGGTGCCGTCGTAGAACGCGTAGGTCTCGGCCACCGGACCGTTGGTGCCGCTGTTGAGCGTGGAAAGCACGCCCTTGGCGGTGGTGGCGGTCTGGCAGGCGGTGAGCGAGGCATTCGGGATGCAGGTTTCGCCTCCCGGCGCGGTCACGTCGATCAGGCTGCCGTAGTTGGAATACCAGGACCGGTTGCCTTCCTTGTCGTTGGCCGCCACCGCGATGACGTTGTTGCAGTTGGCAGGCGAGGCATTGGACACGTTCATGTTGTCGTTGCCGGCCGCGATCACCACCACCGAACCGCGCGACACCGCGCTGTTGATCGCGTTCTGGAAGGTGCTGCCGCATGAACCGCTGCCGCCCAGGCTCAGATTGATGACCTTGGCCGGCGTCGCGTTGGCAGGCACGCCGCTGACGCTGCCGCCCGACGACCAGATGATGGCCTCGGCGATGTCCGAATCGTAGCCGCCGCCCTTGCCAAGCACGCGCACCGGCTGGATCTTGGCGTTGAAGGCCACGCCCGCAATGCCCTTGCTGTTGTTGGTGACGGCGGCAACGGTGCCTGCCACGTGGGTGCCGTGCCAGCTCGACGGATAGCCGCCGGATGCGTCGCCCACGTCGCTCGGATCGGAATCGCGGCCGTTGCCGTCACCGGCCACCGAGGCGGTGGAGATGAAGTCGTAGCCGGCCACCACGTTGCCGTTGAGATCACTGTGGCTGGTGATGCCGGTATCGAGCACCGCGACCACCACCCCGCTGCCGGTGGAGAGATCCCACGCCGCCGGGAGATTCAGGCCGCCGACACTCTCGAAATAGTGCCACTGCTCGCCGTAGCGTGGGTCGTTGGGCACGAACAGCGGCTGGTTGAGCCGGTCGATTTCCACGTAGTCGACGCCGCCCTGTTCGGCCAGCGCCTGCATGAACTTCAGCGCCTCGTCGGCGTCGAGCTTGCGATCCACCTGCAGCACTTCACCGCCCATCGCCAGCTGGCGCAGGCTCGACACCCTGGCGCCGAGGCGGTTTTCCGCCCGGCTCATCGCCGTGGTGCGCAGCGCACTGGTCTGGCGCGCGCCCTGTTCCTGGAACTTGATGATGAAGCGATCATAGGTTTCGGCCTTGCTGATGGCCGACTCCTGCAGGCGTGCACCGCTGAAGGTGGTATCGCTCTGCGCGAGCGCGACGCCCGGCAGGCTCAACGCGAGCGCGAGCGCAATGGCATTGGCCCGCAGCGAGCGGAGGTTGCATGTATCCACGTGTTATCCCCAATAGCAAGAAAATTAAGGTGCCGGGGATGAGGTCCCTTTTCATCCACCGGGCAGTCTCCCCGTTTCGTCCATTCGCCCAGACCGCGTCCTGCGACCCGACTTCCGCGATTCCGCGCTCGCCTCCCTCCATCACGAGCCTTGCACCGAACCGGGATCCCCTGCGAATGGCTGCGATCGCCCCTTCCCCGAGCAACCGCGCCGCGGACCGTAGCAACGAAAAAATTGCCCTGTCAACCAACCGGAGAACAGGCCCTCGGGCGTTCCCGGAAAAGCGCATGGGCATGCGCTTTTCCGCAGCGAGGCCGGCGCACAGCGCCTCATGATGCGGCGCATCAATGCGCGGGGAAATGTCGCCGAAGGGCGGATTCTGACGCTCCGCGTCAGTTCTGCGGCATCAGAAGATCCTCCCTGCCGGTGAGGCACGGTGAACCTGCGGGAGCATCCGATCCAGGGAGGAGATCCGCGCCCGGCGGACTGGTGCGGAAGGATTCAAGCGCCGGCTCCGGCGCCGGGAGCCCGTCAAGGCAGCGAAGAGGCGGTCCCGCCCTCCGTGCGGCTCACCACATTCCCGTATCCAGGCGCGCGGCCTCGGACATCATTCCCTGATTCCAGGGGGGATCGAACACCACGTCCACGTCGGCCTCGACCACCGTCGGGATCATCTCCAGCTTGCTGCGCACGTCCTGGGCGAGAATCTCGCCCATGCCGCAGCCGGGCGCGGTCAGGGTGATCTTCGCCTCGATGCGGCGGCTGCCGTCGTCGCCGTGGATGACCTCGCAGCCGTAGACCAGGCCGAGATCGACGATGTTGATCGGAATTTCCGGATCGAAGCAGGTGCGCATCTGCTCCCAGGCGAGGGCCTCGATGTCGGCATCGGTGGCATCATCCGGAACGCGCAGGGGCTCGGGCTTTTCCTTCCCGATGGCATCGGCATCCTCGCCGGCGAGGCGGAACAGGTTTCCTTCGACGAAGACGGTGAAGCTGCCGCCAAGCGCCTGGGTGATGTAGCCGACGGCCCCTGCCGGCAGGGTGACCTCATCGCCCTGGGGAACCATCACGGCGTGGCAATCGCGTTCGAACGTCACCGGCTCGCTGCTGCGGCTGTACATGAATAGACCATCTCGCTGGAAGGGCGGCGCGAAGCGGTCATCGGCGACCTGCGGATCAGGATGCGCCGATGTCGATCGACCGACTCGCTATTCTACTGCACCCACCCGCGCCACCGAACCCGGAGCCCCCCCGTGCGACATGTTTTGCTTGCCGCTGCCACCGCGCTCCTTGCCATTGCCGGCATGACCGCGATCTGGAGTGCCGTGGCACTGGTGCTCAAGTCGCCCTGCGGCTGGATGGCGCCGGTGGTGGCGCTCGACGCCGCGCTGATGCTGCGCCTTGCGGGCCTGCGCGGCGGACGCGGGCGCGCGGCGGTGGCGCTCGGCACCACGCTGGCGGCGCTTGCGACGGGCGCATTCGCGATCGCCGCGATGAACATCGGACGCGCCTTCGGGGCACTGCCCCATGAGGCGATCTGGCGCATCGATCCGCCGCTGGCACTGACCTGGTGGCGCCTCAACGTCGGCTGGCTCGACGGCCTCGCCGCCGCGCTCGCACCGCCACTGGCCTGGAGGCTCGGGCGCTGATCCGTCGCCGCTTGCGATGACCGTGTGGTGTTGCCATGCTCCCGACGAGTCCCTACCGATCTTCCCCATGAACCCTCCCTCTCCCGGGCTCGAATCCGACGGCCTCATCCTGTTCATCGGCGGCGGCAACATGGGCCGCAGCCTGATCGGCGGCCTGATCGCGCGCGGCACGCCGGCGTCGCGGATCGTCGCCGTCGACCCGTCGCAAGCCGCACGCGAGAGTCTGGCCGCCGAATGGAATATCGGCACCGCGCCGGATGCGGGCGCGGCGCTGCCCGATGCCGCACTGGTGATGCTGGCGGTCAAGCCGCAGGTGATGAAGCCTGTGTGCGAATCCCTTGCTGCGGGCTTCCCGTCCCGGGCGGTGGCCGTCTCCATCGCAGCGGGCATCACAACGGCCCAGCTCGATGCCTGGCTCGGCGGCTCGCGCGCGGTGGTGAGGGCGATGCCGAACACGCCCGCCCTGCTCGGCGCCGGCGCCACGGGTCTGTTCGCCAACGCGCGCGTCTCCAAGGCACAGCGCACGCTGGCCGATGCGGTTCTGGGCGCGGTCGGCGTGGGCGTCTGGCTGCAGCAGGAGGCGCATATGGACCTCGTGACTGCGCTGTCGGGCAGCGGTCCGGCCTATGTCTTCCTTCTCGCCGAGGCGATGCAGACCGCCGCGGAAAGGCTCGGTCTCCCGCCTGAAGCGGCGCGCGTTCTGGCGGCGCAGACCTGCCTGGGGGCCGGCCGCATGTTGACCGAATCGGGCGAGGACGCCGGCGCGCTGCGACAGCGGGTAACGTCGCCCGGCGGCACCACGCAGGCGGCGCTGGACAGCTTCGCGCGCGACGGGTTCGCAGACATCGTGGCGCGCGCGATCCAGGCCGCCGCACAGCGCGGCGCGGAACTCTCCGCGCAGGCGGGAGGCTGATCGTGAGCTACCTTGGCCAGGCCGCCTCGCTGCTGATCGAAGTGTGCTTCGGCGTGCTGGCGCTGCTGTTCGCACTGCGCCTCCTGGTGCAGTGGATGGGGGTGAACTTCCACACTCCGATCTGCCAGGGCCTCTATCGCTTCACCAACCCCGTGCTGATGCCGCTACGCCGCGCGCTCAAGCCGTGGCGCCGCATCGATCTGGCCGCAGCGCTCGCAACCGTGGCGATCCTGTGCGTCAAGGCGGCGCTGATCCTGGCGCTCGCCGGACTGCCGCCAACGCCGGCCGCGGTCGGGCTGCTGGGGCTGTCGGAAACCATCGGCCTGCTGCTGATGCTCTACTTCTGGCTGATCCTGATCCGGGTGCTGATGAGCTGGATCGGCGGCGGACACCATCCGCTGGCGACGCTGGTGCTGCAGCTCACCGAACCCCTGCTGCGCCCGCTGCGCCGCGCGCTGCCGGCGCTGGGCGGGCTGGATCTGTCGCCCATGCTGGCCATGCTCGGCATCCTGCTGCTGCGCATCCTGCTGGTCGCACCGCTGCAGGATCTGGCGCTGTCACTCGCGGCCTGAAGCCGCGACGCGCGTCTTGGGGCGCAGCATCGTGCCGCTGCATTCCGGCGCGCCGCAGCGGCAGGGCCACAGCGCCTTCATCCGCGCGGTGTGCGGCACCTCCAGGCGGATGCCGTAGTCGTAGGCAAGCTCCTCGCCGGCGGCGATGTCGCGCAGCGCGTGGATCTCGATGCGATCGCGCCGCCGGTCTTCGGGGTGTTCGACGACCTGCGCCTGGCAGTTGGGCGCGCAGCTGTGGTTGATCCAGCGCGCAATCGTGCCGCGTCGCCCGCCGTCGACGATGTACTCGTCGTTGAGGGTGAAAAGAAAGGTGTGCCCGCTCTCCAGCGCGTCGCCGTAGCGCGCGTCGGCTTCTTCGTGGGTCATCAGCGTACCGCCGTAGCGACACACGACGGTGCCGGCGGGGATGGGCTGAAGCGCAAACACGCCGTTTCCGTGGATGGGCGAGCGGCGGCATTCGATGGATTTCTTCATTCGTGACATTTTATTGGCCAATCTGTCGGACTCTAGCAGTTTCACGCGCCACCCGCGGACGCCGTTTTGCGCCTACACTCCCCCCATGGGAGCCAGGGCGCGCCAACTGGGGGCGGCAGCGATTCTGGTCAGCGCCTACGTGGCGCTGGCTTGGACATCACTGCTTGCCACAGGCCCCACCGAAGTCACCCTGATCTGGCCTCCCGCCGGCATCACCTTCGGCGCGCTGCTGTACTTCGGCCCTCGCTGGTGGCCCTTGCCCGCGATCGCGGTGCTTCTGGTGCATCTCACTGTCGCCTCGGTACCGGCCTCGTTCGTTCCCTGGTCGATCGCGGCCAACGTGGCCGGGGGCGTGGGCGGCGTATGGCTGGTGCGGCGGCTGCTGCCCGATGCGGTCAGGCGTTTCGACATTCCCTCGGGCGGCGCGGTGATCATCGGTGGCATGTTCGCGGCATCGATCAGCGCGGCGCTCGCCACGATAGGCCTGTGGATCAGCGGGTTGACGCAGGCCGGCGCGCTTGCCGTCGACGCGGTGCGCTGGGCCATGGGCGACCTGTTCGGCATCGTCACCATGACCCCGGTCACCCTGGCGATGCTGCACAAGGCGTTCGACCACCGCAGCCGCTCATCCTCGGGACTGCGCCTGGGCTACGCGACGCGCACCGAGCTGCACATCTGGGTCATCCTGACCTGCGTCATCCTCGTGGGTGAAATCCTCATCGTCCGCGCGCTCGAAGCGCATGCGCTGGCGATGGTCGGCCTGCCGCTGGCGGCCCTGACCTGGGCCGCGGTACGGCTGCCTCCCTACGTGACCACGATCGCCAATGCGGTGGTGACCGTGCTGCTCGCCACGGCCGTGACGCTCGGCCTTGCCGGCCCGGCACCGGCAACGCCGATCGAAGCCACCATCCTGGCCGCGTTCCTGTGCGTGATCGCGGTCATTCCGATCACGCTCGCCATGGGCATGCACCAGAGTCGCGTGGCATCGGCGCGCCTGCTGCGGCGTGCCAACACCGATCCGCTCACCGGCACGCTCAGCCGCAGCGCCTTCGAATACCAGGCACAGTGCGCGCTGCAGCTGCGGCCGCTGCCGCCGCTGGCGCTGGCCTACATCGATCTCGACCGCTTCCGCCTGATCAACGACGCCTTCAGCCACGCCATCGGCGACGACCTGATCTGCGCCGTGGCCGGCGTGCTGCGCGCCAACCTTCCGCCCGGCGATGACCTGGCCCGGATCGGCGGCGACGAGTTCGCCGTGCTCATGCATGAGGTGAATCCGGAAGCCGCCACGGCGCGGGCGCAGCGCCTGTGCGAGGCGGTAGCGGGCTACCGGTTCCAGACCGGCGAGCACGTCGCGGCGCCGACCATCAGCGTGGGCCTGGTCCCGGTCACCAGCCGGCGCGCGGACTTCGGCAGCCTGCTGGCGCTGGCCGACACCGCCTGCTTCGCCGCCAAGGAGCAGGGCGGCAACCGCGTGCAGCGCGTGGAGCCGGGACAGCACGACATCGTGCAGGCCAGTTCGGACACGATGCGCTGGGCGCTGCGCCTTGGACAGGCCATCGAAGCGGACCACTTCGAGCTGCACTGCCAGTCGATCTCGCCCCTGCATGCAATCGACGACGGCATGCGCCACTTCGAGGTGCTCATCCGCCTGCGTGAACCGGGGCAGGAGCTGATCCTGCCGGGGCAATTCATCGCCGCCGCCGAGCGCTACGGCCTCGCGGCGCGGCTCGACCGGTACGTGCTCGACAAGACCCTGCGCTGGTTCAACCGGCATCCCGAGCACGCGCGCCATGTACGGCTGTGCGCCATCAACCTGTCGGCCAGCTCGCTGCAGGACGAACGCTTCCTCGACCACCTCGCGGCCCGCCTGGCCGCCAGCGCGCTGCGCCCCGAACAGCTGTGCTTCGAACTGACGGAAACCAGCGCCCTGGTCGACCTGGGCCGCGCGCAACACTTCATCGCCGCGGTGCGCGCGCTCGGCTGCCGCTTCGCGCTGGACGACTTCGGCACCGGCTTCTGCTCGTTCGGCTACCTGCGCTCACTCGACGTGGACTTCTTCAAGATCGACGGCAGCTTCGTGCGCGAAGTGGAGCACTCGCCACTGGCCTACGCCATCATCCGTTCGATTACCGACATCGCGCGGGTCATGCGCAAGCAGACCATCGCCGAATGCACCGAGAACGAAGCGGTCCGGCAGCGGCTTGCCGACCTGGGCGTCAACTACGCGCAGGGCTATGCCATCGACCGTCCCGCATTGATCGACCGTTACTTCAGCGAAACCGCGCCGGCGCTCGTGCACACCGGCGCGTAACGCCCACGGCTAGCGCGGCTCCGGCGGCGCCGGCGCGAATTCCAGTCGCGTTCCGTCCGGCGCAATGAGCCGCACATGGCTGCCTTCGCGCTGGAGGATGAACGGCTGCTCCAGCATCGGCAGGAAGGCGCGCTCCACCGCGTTGCCCTCGCCCTCGCAGTACATCATCGTGCTGCCCGCCGGGCCGAGATCGAGACGATTGCCGCTGAGCGCGTAGCCGGAAAAATAGCGGTTGCAGCCGGCGAAGCCGAAGGCGCGCCCCTCGTCGAAACCGAGCGTCACCGTACGCGCATGCGCCAGCTCCGCCAGCGGCCCGCGACTGGCGCCTGCCAGCACCCAGGACTCGCCGTCCAGGGGGCCGCTCGCCGGCGCATCCGCAGCCGGCGTCTCCGTTGCCATCTTGACCGGCGCCGAACCGCAGCCGGCCAGAACAAGCCCTGCAAGCAAGGCCACACCGCACTTTATCGAAGCCATATCCGTTCTCCCGGCCGATCCATCAGGGCGTTGCGACAGGCGCGTCAGCGCTTCTTGGACAGCATGCCCCACAGCACCAGCAGGATCACCGCGCCCACCACCGCGCCGACGAACCCCGCCGTTTCACCCGCCTGGTAGAGGCCCAGCGCCTGACCGCCCCAGGTGGCCAGTAGCGAGCCGCCGATGCCCAGCAGGATGGTCATGATCCAGCCCATCGCATCCTTGCCCGGCTTGATCGCACGCGCGACCAGGCCCGCGATGAGGCCGATCAGGATGGTGCCAAGAAGACTCGTCATGGTGTTTCTCCTTCAGGTGTGGTGGGTCGCAAGATCAACAGCAGGACGCATGATCACCGAAGCGGCTGTCACCTGCCGCCGCCGCGACGCCGCGGGTCAGGCCCTGGCCGCTGGCCGCGTGGTGTGCCGCAAGCACGTGTGCCACGGCACTGGTCACGCGCTTGCCCGTGGGAATGTGCAGGAACTCGTTGGGACCATGGGCGTTGGAGTGCGGTCCCAGGACACCGGTAATCATGAACTGTGCGCCGGGGAACTTCTCGCCCAGCATGCCCATGAAGGGAATCGTGCCGCCCTCGCCCATGTACATCGCCGGCTTCCCGAAGAAGGCCTGCGATGCCTCGGCAATGGCCGTGGAAAGCCAGGGCGACATCGCCGGCGCGTTCCAGCCGGTGGAGGACTTCTCCAGACTGAATTCGACCCGCGCGCCGTAGGGCGGGTCATCGAGCAGCAGGCGGCTGAGGGTCTTGCCGGCGGTTTCGCCATCCAGCGTCGGCGGAAGGCGCAGCGATACCTTCACCGCCGTGGTCGGGCGCAGCACATTGCCGGCGCTGCCCAGCGGCGGCAGGCCGTCCACGCCGGTGATCGCCAGCGCCGGGCGCCAGGTGCGATTGAGCACCAGCTCGGCCAAATCGCCAGCCACCGGGCTCATGCCCGAGAGGAAGGGGAACTTGTCGAACACTTCATTGCCCAGCACCTCGGCCACGCGATGGGCCTGCTCGACGCGCTCGGCCGGGATTTCCACGAACAGGTCGTCGATGCGGATGGTGCCGGTGGCCTGGTCCTCGAGCCGATCAAGCAGGCTGCGCAGAATGCGGAAACTCGACGGCACGATGCCCGAGGCGTCGCCCGAGTGCACGCCTTCGGACAGCACGCTCACCCGCAGGTTGCCGCCGGCCATGCCGCGCAGCGACGTGGTGCACCACAGCTGCTCGTAGTTGCCGCAGCCCGAATCCAGGCACACCACCAGCGAGGGCTTGCCGATGCGCTCGGCCAGGTGGTCGACGTAGAACGGCAGGTCGTAGCTGCCCGACTCCTCGCAGGCCTCGATCAGCACCACGCAGCGGCAGTGCGGCACGCCCTGCTCCTGCAGCGCCAGGATCGCCGCGAGCGAGCCGAAAATGGCGTAGCCGTCGTCGGCACCGCCGCGCCCGTACAGCTTGTCGCCCTTTAGCACGGGCGTCCACGGACCCAGATCCTCGGCCCACCCGGTCATTTCCGGCTGCTTGTCCAGATGCCCGTACAGCAGCACGCAGTCGTCACTGGCCGGATCGGTGCCGGGGATGTCGATGAAGATCAGCGGCGTGCGCCCGGCCAGTCGAACCACCTCCACCTGCATCCCGGGAATGTCCTGCGCGCGCGCCCAGCGCTCCATCAGGTCCACCGCCTGGTCCATGTAGCCGTGCGCCACCCAGTCGGGATCAAACAGCGGCGATTTGTTCGGAATACGGATGTACTCGACCAGCTGGGGCACGATGTCTTCGTCCCATTTGCGCGAGGTGAAACGATCAATGCGGTCGGTATCCATGGCCGGCTCCATCGGGAAAAATGCAATTCTACCGCGGCGCGCGACGTGCCTGTCCCACCCGCCCCACGCGATCGCGTTACCCTCGCACCTTCCCAACCGCCCGCTTCCCGCCATGGCCGCCAACGCCCATCTTCTGCCCGCCAACGAGTACCGCCGGGAACGCTGGCGGAACGACCAGGGCTGGACCCGGGAAATCCTGCGCGTACCGGAAGCAGGCGACTTCGCCTGGCGCGTCTCGATCGCGGAAATCGGCCAGGACACCCTCTTCTCCACCTACCCGGGTTACCGCCGCACCCAGGTGCTGCTGCTGGGCGAGGCGCTGCGCCTGGGTTTCACCGACGGACGCCGCGTCACCCTGGAGGCGCCGCACCAGCGCCTCGAATTCGACGGTGCCGAAGTGGTGGCCTGCCACCTTCCCGCCGGCCCGGTGCAGGTGTTCAACCTGATCTGGGATCCACGTGTGCTCGAGGCACGCCTATTCCATCGCCCGCTTGTCGGCCCGATGGTGTTCCTGCCGGAAATCGGCGTGCGCTGGCTCGTGCACCTCATGGCTGGACAGGCGCAGCTGCGTGCGGAAGGCCATCACGTCCTGTCCGCCGGTGACAGCCTCCTGCTCGAACCCGCGCCCGGTGAACGCCTCGTGCTGGAGGGCCACGGAGACGCCCTGCTGCTGCGGCTGACAGCTGCCGGGGAAGGCGCATCATCGTTCGATCCCCCCCTCATCGAGCCACCTGCGCCGGCCCCGCAGCCGCCGCTCGATCCGACATCACCCGCGGCAGCTCCACCTGATCCAGCTTGACGTCTGCCCCGCGAGCCGATCTAATAGCGCGCTCGCTGCAGCCTGCCTCGCGCCTGCAGCACCTTTCATGCCTGGCCCGGTAGCTCAGTTGGTAGAGCAGCGGATTGAAAATCCGCGTGTCGGTGGTTCGATTCCGCCCCGGGCCACCATTACGATCAAGAAAACCAGCCCTCACGGCTGGTTTTTTTGTGCCCGGAACTCCCCTGGTTCTGCGGGATTTCGCGCGGCTCTTCCCGCGTAATGACGCACGCCGAACTCGCCCGAAACCGCCCCGGTTCAGCCCCGTTTTCATCCATCGTCTCCGATCGCGATGTATCGCCACATTCGGCCGATGCGAAGGTGCGTTTCATTCGTTTGGATGATGACTGGCTGTACGTCGCCAACCTAGCATCCAGCCACGGATACCACGCAAGGGGAGATCAGGATGAATACCTCGCGCTACTCGCTGCTCTCCATTGCGCGCAGCCTTCTGATGACGATGCTTTTTCTTCTGTCCAGCCCCGTGGTACAGGCACAAGGCTTCGTACCGCTGCAGGATGTGGCGCAGGTTGCCACGAGAAACAATCACACCTGCGCCCTGACCACGGGCGGCGGGGTGAAATGCTGGGGGGCAGAACAACGGCGGTCAGCTCGGTGATGGCACCACGACGCAGCGTCTGGTGCCGGGCATGGCGCGTGATCTGCCGGTGGGCGAGGCAATGATCGATACCGATCTGGTGCCGGACGACGTGCTTCTGGATTCGATCTTTTTTCGCCAGTTCCTCGTCCACCACGACATCCGCCACCTGTGTACCTGCATGGTGTTCGATGGCCGGTCTGATGGCATTCCGATGACCGGCTGCTCGATCTATGGCTCGCCGAAAGCCGCATCCTTCGGCGAGCGCAACAGGCAACTGCACCGCCTCACCCTCAACCACCTCTCCCGCTCGCTCGGCACCATGCTGCGCCTGCGCGATGCTGAGCTGCGACTGGCCTCCACACTTGCTGCGCTGGACCGGCTCGACGGCGGCATCGTGCTGCTGGGCTGGCGCGGGGAGGTTTTGTTTGCCAATCGCGCCGCGATGCGCATCCTTGAATCCGGCGACGGGATCTCGCTGCGCCGCGGCGCACTTCATGGCGACGGCATCGGCTGGCTGCAGCCGAGCAGCCTGGAGAATGTCGAGCGGCTGCGCCATGAAATCGCAGCCACGATCGATGCCGACCCCACCCGGGTCCGGCATTTCAGTCAGGGATTGATGCTTCCACGGCCCTCGGGTCGCCGGGGGCTGGTGCTGAGACTGGCCCCTCTGTCCGAGCGTTGCGCGCTTGCCCACGCCGACCAGCAGGCCCACGCCATCGCTTTTCTCACCGATCCGGATCGCGACATCGTGCTGGACGAAGCGCTGATGGGGCGCCTCTACCGCATCACGCCAGCCGAAGCGCGCCTCGCGCAGGAACTGCTCGTCGGCGAGGCCCTGCCTGAAATCGCCCACCGTCTGGGGCGGAGTCACGCCACCTTGAAAACGCAGTTGCAGAGCCTGTTCGCCAAGACCCGGACGCACCGTCAGGCCGATCTGGTAAAGCTGCTGATGAGTCTGGCGAAAAGCGCCTGAAAGCCAGGCCCGTCCACTGGAAACGCAAGAGCCCCTAATATGGTTGCGATGCACGCCCATCGCTTCCACCTCGACGCCCTTGGCCAGCTGATCGATGATTCGCCGAAACCGGGGCCGTGGGCGCCGGGCCATTCGGCCTTTCTCCTGCATGGCGACGGCCGCGAGGCGTTCGCCTCCACGGGTTTCTCCGTGGCGGGGACTCAGACCCCCAATTCACCGCGCACGCGCTTCCATGCGGCCTCCATCGCCAAACCGTTCACCGCCTATCTGGTGCACCGGCTGGTCGCCGAGGGGCGATTCGGTTTCGACACAGCGGTCGATGAGCTGCTCGCGGACAGATGGCCACATGCCCGCGGCATCACCGTCCAGCAGCTGCTGGACCACCGCTCCGGGCTGCACGACTTCTGGCCCTTTTCAACCCTGGCCGGTCATACCAGCGGTGACATCGTCGATGCGGCAGGCGTGCGCGCCATCATGCGCGCCGTGCGCTCTTGGAGCTTTCCGGCCGGCGCCTCGTACCTGTACTGCAACACGGGTTTCTTGATACTGGCCGATGTGATCGAGCGCCTCCATGGCCAGCCGATCGCGACCGTCGCCAGGCAAGCGATTTTCCGGCCGTTGGGGCTCGACGACACTTCGTTCATCGACGACTGGCGGGCCCAGTGCGGCGGCCTCGCAGTGGCCTATGCCGCCACGCCCACGGGCTACCGCGAGCACACGGCGCGCTACGCGGTACCCGGCCCAACCTCGCTCGTCACGTCGGCTCGTGATCTGGCCCGGTGGTCGAAATACGTGCTGAGTGGGGACGATCCGGCCATCGCCAGCATGCTGCGCCCACACACCCACTGGTATCGATTTGGCTTCGGCTATGCGAACGGTCTTCTGCAGGTGCAACGCGCCGATGGCAGCCGTGTGATCGGCCACAGCGGCGCGGACTGGGGGTTCTATGCCAGCTGGTTCATCGACCTGGCCTCGGGGCAAGCCGCGGGTGTGCTGTCCAACGGCAACAACGCCAAGGCCGAGCAATCAGCGCTGCGCCTGCTGATGGAGCCGTTCGACGACGCCGCTGTCGACACACACCCCGGCTTTCCGCTGCCGCTGGCCGATGGTGAGTCCAGGCTGTTCCGGAACCAGCATCGGAACATCATGTTCGAGGGCTTCGCTGGAGGCCTGCGGGTGCCCTCTCTGGGCGACGTGTTCATCCCGTGGGACAGTCGGAAGGGCCACTACCGCGTGCCCGGCTACTGTGGGCACGCCGCCTTTCACCCTGCCCGGGATGGCCGGTGGCGCTGCCAATGGGTGTCACCCCACGACAGCTTCGAGATACTCGACGCCGAGCCGCAGCAGCAGGAGCGCTGGCCCGCCCTTTCCATCCGCCGACTGTTCATCGAAGACACCAATCTGGCGGTGAAGATCGAGCCCGATGCGGACGGTATCCATCTGGTGATGGGTGACATGCACATCATTCCAATGCGCCGCGTGGATGCCTCGCTCTGCGTCGGGGGAGGGTTCACGCTGGCACTTCTTCCACAAGACGAGCCCGATGGCTGCGTGGCACGGCTGTTCCATCCCAGGGCACGAGGGATCGGCCTCTATCAACGCTAGACAGCACGACAGTCCGACAGGCAATGCGAGGGCATGATGCCCGGCTGGCAGGAATCAAGGCCCCTTGCTTTTTCGGCCACTTCAGGAACTTCCGATGCTCAAGAAGCTTTTCCGTCTCAACCGATTCCTGCTGCTGCTCCTGCTGGGCTATACGCTGATGATGGCGACCACCGCCGCCTTCTTCCTGCTGAACTTGCCCGCCATCCGCGAAAACTTCGGCGATTTCAAGATCAGCTTCATCGCCTCCCTGGTCGAGGACATGGTGTTCTTCAGCGTCCTGGGCCTGGCGATTTCCTTCGCGCCCTTCAGCGTGACCGGAGGCGATGTGCTGTACACGCGCCTGCAGAGGCTCTTCGGGAAAAGGAACCTCGACAACGACCTGGTCACCTACTTCATGGGACTGATCCGCCGCAACGCCATCTATTCGGAACATTCCGCGCACAAGATCACGATCCTGGAATACCTGCCCGAGCTGTACGCCTACCGGGTCGCATTCGAGAACCAGTACGACTTGCACAACGCGTTCGGCGACGTGCCCTACGCGGAAGACATCTCGCTGGAAATCGTTCCCGACCTGTGCAAGGAAGGCATCAAGCCACTGGCGCAAGTATCGAAGATCGAAATCCAGAGCGACGCCGGCCTGACCGACGAGCTCAGGAGCAAGCCGCAGGAAATAGGCATCAACGGATTCAAGAAGGTCGTCACGCTCAAGTGCAAGCCCGATCAAAAAATCCGCTACCTCACCCACTGGTGGTCCTATGCCTCCAACGTCGGGGATAGCGGCTTCAGCATCAAGCGCTTCTCCAAGCGCTTCACCATCGAGGTCACCAACCAGAGTCAGTACACGGCCCGCATCCGGTATGGCGACAAGCGCCAGTCGGTCGCCACGCTGCAATACGGCGAAAGCATTTTTCTCGAGGATCTGTCCAACGTGCCCGAACGCACGCGGCTGGAATTCTCGTGGCTTCCACCGGTGGAGCATGACCAAATCGACCCCGACCTGACGCCGGGCGAGCGTGCCAGCATCCTCGAATTCGATGCGCGTTATGGAGAAAAGCGCTATGGCGCCCTCTGAGCCAGCGCGCCCTGTGGGCCGCGCTGCGGAATGAAGCGTCTGCCGGTGCAGGCAGATGTCCGACAGGACCGCCGGCGAGCCGTTTCCGCCGTACCATTGACAAATACCGCGCGCGACGCGGCCACCCTGTACCCGATCCGGAGATATCGAGATGAAGACCTACACCGTCGGCTACCTGATCGGCAGCCTTGCCAAGGAGTCCATCAACCGCAAATTCACCAACGCGCTGATCAGGCTTGCGCCCGAACAGCTCGAGTTCAAGGAAATCTCCATCGCCGACCTGCCGCTCTACAGCTACGACTACGATGCGGACTACCCCGAAGCCGGGCGCACCTTCAAGAAGGCGATCGAGTCGTCCGATGCCCTCCTGATCGTCACGCCGGAGTACAACCGTTCCATTCCCGGCGCCCTGAAGAACGCCATCGACTGGGCCAGCCGTCCCTGGGGCAGCAATTCCTTTGCGCACATTCCCTCCGGCGTGATCGGAACCTCGCCCGGCGCAATCGGCACGGCCGTGGGACAACAGCACCTGCGCAGCATCCTGAGCGCCCTCAACTCGCCGCAGATGAACGCGCCCGAGGCCTATATCCAGTTCAAGAAGGACTTCCTCAACGACGCCGGCGAGATCGCCGATCCGGGCACGGCCAAGTTCCTGGCCGGCTATCTGGCGGCATTCCACCAGCACATCGTGCAGGTGCTGACGGCGCTGCCGCGCGGGGCGTGATGTCGGATCCCGGCGGCGCGTATCGACCGCGCCTCCGGGCACCCCCGGCCTTTCTGGAGGAGGGAATACGGCAGCACCCGGCCTGTCCACACCTTCACGCCGCGCGCCCGGGCCGTCGGAGTCTGGCGGACACAAAAAAGCCCGCAGTTCACGCGGGCTTTTTTGCTTCTGCGGGCTTCATGAGATGCTCTGAAACCCTGAATTGGTCGGGGTAGCCGGATTTGAACCGACGACCACTTGTCCCCCAGACAAGTGCGCTACCAGGCTGCGCTATACCCCGAAATCTTGGAACGTCCGGCTCATCGCAACGCGCGACGGCGGGCCGCGCATGTTAGCAGACCTTGCGCCGCGTGGTCTAATCGAACCACCCTGCCCTGTCGGACTCAGCGACGCAGCATGTGCAGGACTTCTTCCAGCTCCATCCGAACCTGGCGCACGATCTGGCTGGAAATGGTCGCCTCGGCCTTGCCTTGTTCGCCTTCCAGCCGCTGGCGCGCACCGGTGATGGTGAAGCCCTGATCGTAGAGAAGCGCGCGGATCTGGCGGATGGTCAGCACGTCGTGGCGCTGGTAGTAACGCCGGTTGCCGCGCCGCTTGACCGGCTTGAGGTTGGGGAACTCGGTTTCCCAGTAGCGCAGCACGTGCGGCTTGACGTCGCACAGCTCGCTGACCTCACCGATGGTGAAGTAGCGCTTGGCCGGAATCGGCGGAAGCTCGCGATTACTTCCCGGGTCCAGCATAGGCTTCCACGCGCTCCTTGAGCTTCTGTCCGGGGCGGAAGGTCACGACGGTGCGTGCCGAAATCGGGATTTCCTCGCCCGTCTTGGGGTTGCGGCCGGGGCGCTGGTTCTTCTGGCGCAGGTCGAAGTTGCCGAATCCCGACAGCTTGACCTGATGCCCACCCTCCAGCGCCTCGCGCAGGGTGTCGAACAGCGCATCGACGAATTCCTTGGCTTCGCGCTTGTTGAGGCCCACGTCCTCGAACAGCCGGTCAGCCATGTCGGCCTTGGTCAACGCCATCACGCTCCCCTGAGTGTCGCCCCGCAGTCACGCGCCAGACCGTCCAGCGCGGCCGCAGTGGCCTTTTCTATATCCTGCTCGGCAAGGGTGCGTGAATCGTCTTGGAAAATCAAGCCTATAGCAATGCTCTTGAATCCTGTTTCCATCCCCGCGCCCTGGTAGACATCGAACGGCGTGACGGCCCGGAGCTGCGCGCCCAGCGCGGCCCTGAGGCTGGCTTCGATCGATGCCCAGGAGGTGGTTTCCGACACCACGACGGCCAGATCCCGCCGGACGGACGGGAAGCGCGACAGCTCGCTTGCGCCCGGCACGGCGCGCTGCGCGAGCACGGCCAGATCCAGCTCCATCACCACGACGTCCTGATCGAGATCGAGCGCATGCAGCAAGGCCGGATGCAGGTGGCCGAGGTGACCCAGACGCTGGCCGTCGCGGACGATCCGCGCGCTGCGCCCAGGGTGCATCCACGGCACATCGGCCGGCAGGAACTCCACCCGACCCGCCTCGCCGACCAGCGCCAGCGCCGACTCGAAATCGCCGCGCAGGTCGAAGAAGTCGACTTCGCGCTCCGCTTCGCCCCACTGCTCGGCGCGCGCGGGGCCGCAGGCAACGGCGGCCAGATGCAGCGCCTCGCGCGGGCCGTCGAGGTCGCGCAGGAAGACGCGGCCGGTTTCGAACAGGCGAACGCGCGGCTGCTGGCGCGCCAGATTGCGGCGCAATGCCTCGACCAGGCCGGGCAGCAGGGCGGTGCGCATCACGCCCAGCTCGCTGGAGAGCGGGTTGGACAGGGTCTCGGCGCCGGCATCCAGCGACCAGGCACGCAGCACGGCGGCGTCCAGGAAAGCGTAATTGATCGCCTCGAAGTAGCCGCGCGCTGCCAGCTGCGCGGCAAAGGCCGCCTGCGGCACCTGCGCCTCGGGCAATGCGGCGAGCTGGATCTGGCCCGTGGGGGCGTGCAGCGGCACCCGGTCGTAGCCGTGGATGCGCACCACCTCCTCGATCAGATCCTCCTCGATGGCAATGTCGAAACGGCGCGAGGGCGGCGCGACCAGCCAGCCGTCGGCATCGGCGGAAACGCCCATGCCCAGGGCGCGCAGGATGCGTTCGACTTCGGTCTCGGGCACCTCCATGCCCAGCACCCGCGCCAGGCGCGCCCGGCGCAGCCGCACCGGGCTGCGCGCGACAAGCCGCTGGGTATCGGATGCTTCGATCATCGGCCCGGGTGTGCCGCCGGCGATCTCCACGACCAGCGCGGTGGCGCGCTCCAGGGCGAGGCGCGCCAGCTCCGGATCGACGCCGCGCTCGAAGCGCTGCGACGAGTCGGTGTGCAGGCCGAGCCTGCGGGCGCGGCCGATGATCGCCTCGGGCGCGAAATAGGCGCTTTCCAGGAATACGTCGCGGGTGTCGTCGGTGACGCGCGACTCCCACCCACCCATGACGCCCGCCACCGCCAGCGGCGCGGCGGCGTCAGCGATCACCAGGAAACCCGGATCAAGCGTCACCTCGCGTTCGTCGAGCAGCTTCAGGCGCTCGCCTTCCACGGCGCGGCGCACCCGGATGGCGCCACTGAGGCGATTCTGGTCGAACGCGTGCATCGGCTGGCCCAGCTCCAGCATCACGTAGTTGGTGACGTCCACCAGCGCGCTGATCGGGCGCAGCCCGGCGCGTCGCAGGCGCTCGGCCATCCAGAAAGGCGTGGGCGCGGTCGGATCGACGCCGCGCACCACGCGACCGCAGTAGCGCGGGCAATCGGCCGGCGCATCCAGCACCAGCTCGCGGCGATCCTCGACGCCCGCAGCAACCGCCTCGATCTCGATTTGCTTCACCGCACCGCCCAGCGCCGCCGCGACGTCGTAGGCGACGCCGCGCACCGAAAAGCAGTCGGCGCGGTTGGGAGTGAGCTTGAGCTCGAAGCTGGCGTCGGGCAGGGAAAGGAATTCGGCGATCGGCGCGCCGAGCGGCGCATCCTCGGGCAATTCCAGCAGGCCGGAGGCATCGGCATCGATGCCCAGCTCCCTGGCCGAGCACAGCATGCCGAAGGACTCGATGCCGCGCAGTTTCGCCGCGCGGATCCGCAGGTCGCCGGGCAGCACCGCGCCAACGGTGGCGAGCGGCGCCTTCAGGCCTTCACGGGCATTCGGCGCCCCGCAAACGATCTGCACCGTCTCGCTGCCGATGGACACCTGACACAGCCGCAGGCGATCGGCTTCGGGATGCTTTTCGCAGGAAACGATCTGCGCCACCACCACGCCGGGCAGCGTCGCGCCGATGGTCTGGACGTCCTCCACCTCCAGGCCGATGGCGGTGAGCGTGGCGGCCAACGTGTCGCTGTCGGCATCGACGGCGACGTGTTCGCGCAACCAGGATTCGGGAAATTTCATGATTGTTTCGGATATGGGGAATGGAGAATGGGATGCGCTGGACCGTCGGGATGCGGCGCGAAAATCTGGCGAGACCTCGCCGTCGCGGCGCGACGCGCCCCCGACCTCCGCCCTCAGGCAAACTGCCTGAGGAATCGCAGGTCGTTGTCGAAGAAGCTGCGCAGGTCCGACACGCCGTAGCGCAGCATGGCGAAGCGCTCCACGCCAAGACCGAAGGCGAAGCCGCTGTAGCGCTCCGGATCGATGCCGCAGTTGCGCAGCACATTGGGATGCACCATGCCGCAGCCAAGCACCTCCAGCCAGCCCGGCGCGCTGCCATCGCCGCGATCCCAGGCAATGTCCACTTCCGCCGAAGGTTCGGTGAAGGGAAAGTAGCTCGGGCGGAAGCGCATCTCGAAGTCACGCTCGAAGAAGGCATCCACGAACTGCTTGAGCGTGCCCTTGAGGTCGGCGAAGCTGGAGGTTTCGTCCACCAGCAGTCCCTCGACCTGATGGAACATCGGGGTGTGGGTCTGGTCGGAATCACTCCGATACACCTTGCCCGGGGCAATGATGCGGATCGGCGGCTGGCGCCCGGCCATGGTGCGGATCTGCACCGGCGATGTGTGGGTGCGCAAGAGGCGTCCGTCCGGAAACCAGAAGGTGTCGTGCATGGTGCGCGCCGGGTGGTGCGGCGGAAAGTTCAGGGCCTCGAAGTTGTGCCAGTCGTCCTCGATTTCCGGACCATCGGCCACCTGGTAGCCCAAGCGCTCGAAGATCGCGGTGATGCGCGCCAGCGCGCGCGTCACGGGATGCGCCGTACCGCGCTCGCCGCTGCGGCCGGGCAGCGTGATGTCGATGCGTTCGGACGCAAGGCGTGCATCCAGCGCCACCTTTTCCAGCGCAGCCTTGCGCGCACCCAGCGCCTCGCCCAGGCGATCGCGAACGATGTTGATGCGTTCGCCCTGTGCGCGGCGCTCATCGGGAGGCAGTTTGCCGAGCGTCTTGAGCAGCGCCGTCACGCTGCCGGATTTTCCCAGCAGGCGCACCCGCACCGCATCGAGCATCTCGAGCGAGCCCGCGTCCGCGATCGCGGCAAGGCCCTCGTCCACCAGCGTATCCAGATCGTCCATTCCGATCCCTGCAGGTTGTCCGACTCACGTCGGATTTTTCGGAGTCCAAAAACGCACATGGGGAAGAGCTTGCGCCCTTCCCCATGCGTGGGCGGCCAGGCCGCCGCGTGCAGCTGCGGCGGCCGCAGCCGCCGTGCGGCATCTTACGCCGCGAGCGCGCCCTTGGCCTTCTCGGCGATCGCACCGAAGGCGGCGATGTCGTGCACCGCGATATCGGCCAGCACCTTGCGGTCCAGCGTGATGTTGGCCTTCTTGAGGCCATTCATCAGGCGACTGTAGGACAGGCCGAACTGGCGCGCCGCCGCATTGATGCGGACGATCCACAGCGCGCGGAACTGGCGTTTGCGCTGCTTGCGGCCGATGTAAGCGTACTGCGCGGCCTTGATGACGGCCTGGTTGGCGACGCGATAGACCTTGCGACGGGCGTTGTAGTAGCCCTTGGCGCGCGACAGCACCTTGTTGTGCCGGCGACGCGCTACGACTCCACGCTTGACTCGTGCCATGGCTCAGTACTCCTCAGAGGTAAGGAAGCATGCGCTGGACGCGACCTGCGTCCTCGGCACGTACGTGGTTCGGGGCACGAAGTCCGCGCTTACGCTTGGTGGACTTCTTGGTCAGGATGTGGCTCTTGAAGGCGTGGCCGCACTTGAACTTGCCGGAAGCGGTCTTCCGGAAGCGCTTTGCCGCCGCCCGATTGGTCTTCATCTTGGGCATGACGATGTGTCCTTGAGGTGCGGCGCGAGGCCGCTGTTATGTCACAGATGCAAGCGGCGACCCTGGCCGCGCTTTCCTTCTTGCTCGCACCCGCTTCTCGTGCCCGGCAGGTGCCGGGCGGTCCAACTTCCCGCCCATGCAGCGGAACGGGCCGGCAACTATAGCAAAACCCGCAGCGATGCGCATCGCCCCGGGTCGCGCCCTCCTCACGATCCGCGACGGAACCGATGCCCTCGCCCGAGGATTCCGGCGGCCCTTCGCAACAGTCCGGGATGCAATGAGCCGATTTGGCGCCGTCTTACGCCCATTGTACCCGAATGGGGTAGGACTTTTCCCGATACAAACGCGCGCTGATACCCGATAAAAGGTGTAAGCGGGCCGCGAAACCGTCCTTCGCCGCCGTTTCAGCTTGCAACCAGGGGAAAACGTGAACACCAGCGAGCGCGCGACAACGCCTGTCGCATCGTCACCGCAGAATCCGGCGCCATGAACCCGAGCCCCATTACGCCTCCCGCGTTGTCGGCCTTGCCTTCGACGCCCGACGCCATCCTCCTGGAGCTTCTGACCGCCCTCGACGCAACCACGGACGAGCAGCAGATCCTGCAGCTGACCCTGGACGCCGTCGTCACGCTGGTTCCCTGCTGCCAGGCCTTCGCCTACGAATGGGAGGAAACCGACGGCACCACCCAGCTGCGGGCCAGCGCGTGCACCGACTCGTCGTTCCTCAACGACTATTTCAGCAGGTTCCGCTCCATCGATCCGTTTGCCACCGAGGCGCTGCGCAGCGGGCGCGGTATCGCATCGCGTGAAGTGATGTCGCCGGAAACGCTGCGCCGCCATCCCTTCCACACCCGCTTCCTGGCGCACCACGGCGACCTGGTCTTCGGCCTTTCGCTCTTCGCGCACACCGGCCCGCAGCGCCTGGTCAGCCTGCGGCTCTTCCGCGGCGCGGGAAGGGCACCGTTCTCGCCGTCCGAACACGATGCACTGGGGCTGTTCCACACGCACGTCGCGCACCGCCTGCGCGAACGCCACCGGGTCCGTCAACTCGAACACGAGCTTGCCGCGCACCGGGCCGCCAACAACGCCTGGAACCGTCCGATCTTCCTGCTCGATCACGATGGCGCGGTGATTGCCCGGAATGCGGCGGCCGACCAGATCCTGCGCGATGGCCGGCGACTCGCACTGGATTCCGCGCGCCGCCTGGCGCCGGGCAGGAAATACGACCACGCCAGCAGGCTCAACACGGCCCTGCGGAGCATCTCGGCCAGCGCCCGGTCCGGCGGAAACAGGCACCGCTCACGCTGCATCGGGCTGCCGTCCGACGGAAGCCGGATGCCGCGTCACTACGGGCTGCTCGTGGGACTCGCCCCCGCGGCCTCCCCGGCGACCACGCTCCTCATCCTGATCGACAGCGCGCAGCCGACGGCGCGCTACAGCTCCGACGAGCTGCGCGACCTGCTCGGGTTCACCGCCACCGAAGCACGCATCGCCAACGCGCTGGTCAGTGGCATGAGCACCGAGGAAATCTGCCAGGCCTTCCTGGTCCGGCCCGACACGGTGCGCACGCACGTCAAGCGCCTGCTCGCCAAGACCGGCACGCGCAGTCACGCCGAGCTGCAGAAGCTGCTGATCCGCCTGACGCCCAACCTGGTCGCGCTGACGCCTTCCGGAACGGGCTGAACCGCACGCCGGCGCGGCGTCACCGCGCGCCGGCGTGCCATTCGATCACCCCTCCGCGTCCGTCCAGCGCTTGAGCCAGTCGCCCACGGCGGTGTGCCACTGGATACTGTTCTGCGGCTTGAGCACCCAGTGGTTCTCATCCGGATAGAACAGCAGCTGGGAGGGGATACCGCGGCGCTGCAGCGCCGTGAACGTGGACAGGCCCTGATCCACCGGCACGCGGAAGTCCCTGTCGCCCTGCACCACCAGCATCGGCACGCGCCACTTGGCGACGTGATTCACCGGATTGAACTTCTCGTAGTTGGCTGGAACCTCGAACACCGGGCCGCCGTTCTCCCATTCGGAGAACCACAGTTCTTCGGTGACGTAGCCCATCGAGCGGGTGTCGAACACGCCGTCGTGGTTGACCAGGCACTTCCAGGGATCGTTCCAGTTGCCGGCGATCCAGTTGATCATGTAGCCGCCGTAGCTTGCGCCCAGCGCGCAGGCGCGGTCGGCATCGAGGAAATCGTACTTCTCCAGCGCCGCGGCCCAGCCCTTTTTCAGATCCTCCAGCGGCTTGCCGCCCCAGTCCCCCGAGATCGAGTCGGTGAAGGCCTGGCCGTAGCCGGTCGAGCCATGGAAGTCGATCATCACCACCGCGAATCCCAGGCCCGCGTAGGTCTGCGGATTCCAGCGGTAGTGGAAGCTGTTGCCCATCGACCCCTGCGGCCCGCCGTGGATGATGAAGGCCACCGGATACCTGCCGCCGGCGGCGTAGTTCCACGGTTTGACCACGTATCCGTTCACCGTCTCGTCATTCCAGCCCGGAAAGCTGAACTGCTCGTAGTCGCCGAAACGGATATCGGCCAATGCGGCCTGGTTGAATTCGACCAGGCGCCGCTCCTGGCTGCCATCCGGGCGTACCACGTAGAGCTGTGCCGGCGAACCCAAGTCGCTGCGCGTGAATACCAGAGCGTCGCGGCCCAGAGCGAAGCCTTCCACCTGCCCCATGCCAGGCAGTCGCCGAGCTTTGCCAGTGGCAATATCGATGCGGTGGATCGGATGATTTCCGACATCATCGGTGGCGGTATAGATCGAGCGCCCATCCGCCGAGAGGCTGAAGCTACCCGCCGAGTAGTCCCAACCGGGCGCAATTTCTCGCGTTGCCCCCGTGGCCAAGTCTTTCTCCATCAGGCCGAAGCGGTCGGCCTCGAAGCCCGGGCGCTTCATCGCGCTGTAGTACAACGCCTTGCCATCGGCGCGGAACACCGGATGGGTGTCCCATGCCGGGTTGTCGGCGGTGAGATTCACCGGCGCGGTCGAGCCATCGGCCGGCACCGCGTACAGGTCGAAATTGGTCGACCAGGCCTCGGTGCTGCCCGCAATGCGCATCGAGAACACCAGCGTCTTGCCGTCCGGCGACCAGGCGTACTCCTCCGAGCCACCGAAGGGCTTGGAAGGCACGTCGCCGTCCATGTCGCGGCTGATCTTGACCGGGGTTTCCGCGGCACGGCCGTCGGCACCGATCGTAGCGGTGAAGAGCTGGCTGCGACGTCCATCGCCCCAGGTATCCCAGTGCCGCACGAAGAGTCGCTCGTAGAGAGCCCCCGTGGTCTTGGCCGCCGCGCGCTCGTCGAGGCGTGCCTTGCTGCAAGCGAGATCGGCGCAATCGTTGAACACCTCAAGGCTGAAAGCCAACGCCGTGCCGTTCGGCGAGAGGCGGTAGCTGCCCACGTCAAACGGATATGCCGTCACCGGCTGCGCTTCGCCACCGGCCATCGGCAGGCGCCAGACCTGCATCGAGCCCGAGCGCGGCGAGAGGAAATAGAGGTGCTGGCCGTCGGGCGAAAACTGCGCCGTCGTCGCGGCCGTACCGGGCGCAAGCAGGCGGCGGGCGGGAGTCTTCCCGTCAAGCGCAATGGCCCAGAGCGAACTCGTGGCCTTGTTGGCCGCCACATCGGCCTGACGCAGCGAAAAGACCACCTGTTCGCCGTCCGGCGACAGCACTGGCGCTGAAACGCGCTCGAACGCCACCAGATCTTCCGCCGTCAATCCGCGCGGAGCCGCCATCGCGCTCGCGACAGCGAGCGACAGCGCCGCGCCTGCCAAAATCCTGATCATCACGCCAATCTCCCGTGTGGTTACGCAAGACCGCGATGGTAGAAGCACCGGCCGCGCCGGCAAAGTGCCGGATGCACCCGCGCCGCGACACACGCCGGGAAACCCCAACAAAAAAACGGGGCGAAGACCAGCTTCGCCCCGCTCCGTCACGCTTTCGGAAGGATCAGTAGGACGGCGACGCCCGCAGCGCGCGGGCCGCCTCCGGGATGGGATTGCCGGGCGGCAGCTGGAGAGCCAGATCATCCGGGAAATGGCCAATGGTGCCAAAGCGCAGCATCAGATCGTCCATCGACAGGTCCCACGCGTACAGCAGGAGATCATCCGCACTCCACGGCACCCAGGCACCGTGCTGCTCGGCACCCTGCGCATCGATCCAGCCAAGGCGCAGGCGCTGCCCGCCTTCCGTACCCGATGCCTCGATCCACGCCACGCGTTGACCGCGCGCATCCAGCAGCTCCAGGACCCGATCAATGCCGCCCACGGGCGAAGCGGCGATGGACCAGCCGACCACCGCACCCGCCGCACCGCCCTGCCCAGGTGCGGCCAGCGCATCCGGACGCGGTGATGCACCCGCCTCGAAGCCATCGCAGTAGATGTCGCAGCGCTGGGTGAACCTGGCCGTCACGCTAAGATCGGACTGGACGTTGGTGTCCTGCCTCGGATTGGCGGTCACCCCGTCGCTCCAGATATCGAAGGACCAGCCCATGTCGGGAATCGCCTCGACCTGCGGCCCGTCTCCACCCGTCACCACGCTATGCGTCACCGATGCCTGGCCATCCACACTGCCGTTGGAGCCGGCGATATAGGTGAGCGTGAATTGGATGACCGCAAAGGTCGCCGTCACCGCACAGTTGGCCTGGATGTTCGCCGCGCTGTAGCTGGTGCCCGAGCCCGTCACCGTGCAGGTATCGCCCGTGACGCTGACAACGTGGTAGCCGGT
>CAKSZJ010000024.1 GCA_934525595.1 uncultured Chiayiivirga sp.
CGATGCGGCCACGATCCGCAGGGCGGCGCTCGGCCCGCTGTCGGGAATCAGCGAAGCATGGCTGCTGACAACGCCGCCCGGATGACGTGCCTTGCCCCGTCGGGTTTCGGCTTCGGCTAACGTATCCCCTTCGTTAACCAACTCGAAAGGAAGTCCACCGATGTCGCTGACCCAAGGTGTTCGCCGTGGCCGCCTGGCCGTTGCTGTTGCCGCCCTGTTCGCTGCCAGTAGTCCGCTGCTGGCTGCCGAGAACGTGATGCTGGTGCTGGATGCTTCCGGCTCTATGTGGGGCCAGATCGACGGCCGCGCCAAGATCGAGATCGCCCGCGAGGCCACCGGCAAGGTGGTGTCGGACTGGGACCAGGCCAACCAGATCGGCCTGATCGCCTACGGCCATCGTCGCAAGGGTGACTGCGCCGACATCGAAACGCTGATCCCGCTGGGTCCGATGGAAGGCGATGTGTTCATGGACACGGTGAACGCGCTCAATCCCAAGGGCATGACGCCGCTGTCACAGGCCGTCATCGACGCGGCGGCGGCGCTGAAGTCCAGCGAGCAGAAGGCGACCGTGATTCTGGTCAGTGACGGCGAGGAAACCTGCAAGCTCGATCCCTGCGCGGTGGGCGCCGAGCTGGAAAAGAGCGGCGTGGACTTCACCGCCCACGTGATCGGCTTCGACGTGCAGAACCCGGCGCACCAGGCGCAGCTGCGCTGCCTGGCCGAGAACACCGGCGGACGCTACTTCAATGCGCGCGACGCGCTGGAGCTGGGCAGCGCCGTGCAGGGTGCGATGAAGGCCAGCACCCAGCCGCCACCGCCGCCGGCCACGGCCACGCTGAAGCCGAAAGGCCAGGCCGTCATCACCCAGTTGCTGGCAGTTGAATGGAGTGGTCCGGCCGATGAGGGCGATTTCATTACCGTGGTGCTGCCGGACGCGCCTGATGGTGCCTACCTGACTTACGCCTACGTGCCGGAAGCCGAGGGCGACGGCAGTGGCGAAGTCGGCTTCGAGATGCCCGCCACGGCTGGCGACTACGAGCTGCGCTACGTCAGCCCCAGCCGTGAGCAGCAGGTGCTGGCGCGTGCGCCGCTTCCGATCGGTGATCTGGAGGCGATGATCGAGGCGCCGGAAACCGCCGCTGCCGGCACCACGTTGACCGTTACCGCGCGCGGCCCGAAGAGCGGCAGCCATTGGGTCGGCTTTGTCGAGCCGGGCGCAGACGTCGGCGCCTTCATCGGCAACCACTACGCGCGCCTGCCCGAGCACGGCGATCAGCTGGAGATCAAGGTGCCCGGCGAGTTGGGCGATTACGAGCTGCGCTATGTGCTGAACGAAGCCGAGCGCGTTGCCTACTCGCGCCCGATCAAGGTGGTGGCGTCGGAGACCATGGTCGATGGTCCGGCCGAAGTGATGGCTGGCGACCTCGTCAGTATCCAGGCGGCGGGCCCGGTCGATGGCAGCCACTGGATCGGCTTCGCGCCGGCCGGTGCCGAAGCCGGCGCCTACGTCAACAATGCCTATTACCGACCCGAAGCCGCCAGCGGCAGCGGCACAGTCACCGCGCCGTTCGAGCCGGGTGACTACGAGTACCGCTACATCCTGTTCGAGGGCCAGAAGATTGCGGCTTCGAAGCCAGTCAAAGTCTTGCCTGCTGCGGCATCACTGACCGCGCCGACGGCGGCGGCGGCCTACACCGAGATTGAAGTCAGCTTCCGCGGCCCGCGCAATGGCAGCAACTGGATCGGCATCGTGCCGGTCGGTGGCGATGGCAGCGAGTACAAGGGCTGGAGCTACGTGCCGGCTGATGGCGACAGCGTGCGCTTCTACACGCCCGAGGAAGCTGGCGACTGGGAAGTGGTGTTCGTGCAGAACGACCAGGTGCTGGCGCGGCAGCCGATCAGCGTGAAGTAAGCGTCGCCGGCGCGGCGCGTCATCGACAGCCGATGACGCGCCGTGCCTGACGACTGCGGTAGCATGCGGCTTTCCGATTCACGAGGACGCCGCCGATGAGCAGCGACACCGACAACGCCGGCAACGGCGTCACCCGCGAGCAGGCCGAGGACGCCATCCGCACCCTGCTGCGCTGGGCCGGCGAAGATCCCGCACGCGAAGGTCTCCTCGACACGCCCAAGCGCGTGGTCAAGGCCTATCGCGACTGGTTTTGGCGGCCGGCAAGGGCAACTACGGCTACAACGCTGCCAACGGCGAATACGGCGACATGGTGGCCTTCGGCATCCTCGACCCGACCAAGGTCACCCGCACCGCGCTGCAGAACGCCGCCTCCATCGCGGGCCTGATGATCACCACCGAAGCGATGGTGGCCGAGGCCCCGAAGAAGGACGAGCCGGCGATGCCGCCGGGCGGCGGCATGGGTGGCATGGGCGGCATGGATTTCTGATCCGGCTTCCCGCGACTTCCCGAGGCAACACGAAAAAACCCCCGCAGCGATGCGGGGGTTTTTCATGCACGTGACAGGGCGCGCGCATGGCGATGAAGGTCGGCGACCTTCCTCTCTCACACGAATGGCGCTGGCACGTGCGGCCGCCTGATCAGGTCAATGCCACACGGATTGCGAGAGCGCCATGATGGATCAGGCGATCGGGGCGTCGTGCACGTGGTTGGCGTGCAGCGGTGCCAGGCGCAGCCCCGGAAATCGTCCGAAGTCGCGGTCGAAGCTGCCCAGCTCGGCGCCGTGCTCGATGGCGAGAGCGGCGAGGTGGGCGTCGGTGACCAGGTCACCGCCCACGCCTGCGCCGATCAGCAGGCGCGCCAGCACGGCGGCGTGGCGCTCGGTGGGTGCAAGGATGCGCGCGTGCGGATGGCTGAGCCAGTCGTCCACCTGCCCCAGTGCCTCGTCGAGCGTGAGCGGGCGCGGAAAGATGCCCGGACGCGTGGCGATGCGCAGGAAGCCCAGCAGCACCCCCCAGGCGTAGCCGATGCCGTCGGGCCCTTCGTGCGCCTCTTCCAGCCAGCGTGCCGCGACGGCCTGCTGCGCGGCGTCGGCGTTGACCGCGTAGAGCAGCACGTTGAGATCGGGCATTTTCACGGGCGGTAGCGCGCGAGGGTTCCCTGATCGTCGAGCTCGCCGGCCAGCGCCAGCGCCTTGGTCAGGTCCAGGCGTGGGCGACCCATCGGATAGCGCTTCTGCACGAAGGGTGTCGGTGCGCTTGGTGCGGACAGGCCCTTGCGCAGGGCGTCGTTGACGACCTGCTTGAAGGGGCGCTGCTGCGCGTGCGCCGCCTGCTTGAGCAGGGCGGCCACGTCGGGATCGAGGGTAAGCGTGGTGCGCATGATGTTTCAGGCATCAAATCATTGAGCATCATGATGTCTTGCGGCGGGGCGATTGGCAAACCCGGGGCGGTGCGCGTCGGAGACAACGCCGCGCCGCCGTCAGCCGGCCAGAATCAGGTCCGCAGCGCGCTCGGCGATCATGATCGTCGGCGCGTTGGTGTTTCCCCCCGGCAGGTTCGGCATCACCGAGGCGTCCACCACGCGCAGGCCGTCCACGCCGCGCACGCGAAGTTCCGGATCGACCACGGCCGTCGCGTCGCTCCCCATGCGGCAGGTGCCGATGGGGTGGTAGACGGTTTCCGCGCGCGATTTCACGAACTGCACCCACTCGGCCTCGCTCCGCGGGGTTTTCGCCGGGAAGATCGGCGCGCCGCGATACGGGTCGAAGGCGCTTTGCGCGAGGATATCCAGCGAGAGCCTGGCGCATTCGACCATCACCTTGAGGTCTACGCCCTCGGCGTCGCCCAGATAGTTCGGATCGATGAGGGCCTTGTCTTCCGGCCGACCGCTGGCGAGCCAGACGCGCCCGCGGCTGCGGGGACGCAGGTAGCAGGCGTGCAGGGTGTAGCCGTCGCCGGGCATCTGGTTGCGGCCGTGATCGTCGATCATCGCCGGAATGAAATGGAGCTGGATGTCGGGACGATCGTCCGGTGCCAGCGCCGAGCGCGCGAAGCCCGCGCCTTCGGCCACGTTGCTCGTGCCCGGTCCGCGCCGGCCGCGCAGGAAGTAGTCGAATCCGACCCTGATCCGGCTGATGCGGTCGTAGGTGATCGGCTGGGTGCAGTGCTGCAGGGTGGTGACGTCCAGGTGGTCCTGCAGGTTGGCGCCGACGTCGGGGGCATCGTGCAGCACCGCGATGCCGTGCCGGCGCAGTTCCGCCGCCGGGCCGATGCCGGAAAGCATGAGCAACTGGGGCGAGTTGATCGCGCCGCCGCTCAGGATCACCTCGCGCGATGCGTTAAGGCGCTCGGTCCGCCTGCCGAGCCGGCACGCGACGCCGACCGCGCGGCCTTTTTCAAACAGGATCCGCGCGACCCGCGCTCCGGTGCGCACCGTGAGGTTGGGCCGCGACTTCACCGGATCGAGGTAGCCCACCGCCGTGGAGCAGCGCGCGCCGTCGCGCTGGGTGACCTGGTACAGGCCGACGCCTTCCTGCGTGGCGCCGTTGAAGTCGGCGTTGAAGGGCAGGCCGGCTTGCCGGCCGGCTTCGACGAAAACGTGGGTCAGCGGATTGACGTGACGCAGGTCGGAGACCGCCAGCGGGCCATCGGCGCCGTGGAAGGCGTCGGCCGCGCGGGCGTTGCCTTCGGATTTGCGGAAGTAGGGCAGCACGTTGTCCCAGTGCCATCCCGTCGCGCCGTTTGCCGCCCATTCGTCGTAGTCGCCCGCCACGCCGCGGATGTAGCACATGGCGTTGATCGAGCTCGAACCGCCCAGCAGCTTGCCGCGCGGGCACCACAGGCGACGTCCGCCGAGCTGCGGCTGCGGTTCGGTCTGGTAGTCCCAGTTGATCGAGGTCATGCCCGCGATTTGCGCGAGTCCTGCGGGCATGTGCACGAAGGGGTGCCAATCGCATCCGCCGGCCTCCAGGAGCAGGACGCGGATGTCCGGGTTCGCGCTCAGGCGGTTCGCCAGCACGCAGCCGGCGGAACCGGCGCCAATCACGATGTAGTCGTACATGCATCTGGCCGAGACTGGGCGTTGCCTGCCCGGGACCGAACCTAGCCGCGGGGCCATAGAGCAAATGCTCGGCGCGCGGTGACGGGCCGGGAAATATCGCGGAACCGTGACGCAGACCTCCCGGGCGGGGCGGGAAAACGATGGAAAGCCTTGGCGATGCTGCACTGCATCGGATACTTTGCGCGCTGGACGGGCACGGCGCCGGTCCGGTGAACCTTCACCCGCGGCGGAGTACGCCACCTCTTGACCACGCCAACCCGTCACCGAACCCTCCCCGGCAGCGGCCTGCGGGACGTGATCGCCTCGCTGGGCGTCGGCTCGCCGGCGCTGTGGTGGTCGCTGCTCTACTTCTTCAGCCTGCTGACCGGCTACTACGTGCTGCGCCCGGTGCGCGACGCCATGGGCGCGTCGGCCGATGCCCAGGCGATCTTTCCGCCAGCGCTGCTCGACTGGGCGCAGGGCCATGGGTTCAGCCTCGGGGATTTCACCCTGCAGGTGCTGTTCACCGGCACCTTCGTCGCGATGGTGCTGGCGCAGCCGGTCTACGGTGTCCTGGTCTCGCGTTTCCCGCGCCGCGTGTTCCTGCCCGGCGTGTACCTCTTCTTCATCGCCTGCCTGTTGTTCTTCTATTGGGCCTTCGCGCGTGAACTGCCCGGGCGCGGTGCACTGTTCTTCATCTGGACGGCGGTGTTCAACCTGTTTGCCGTCACCGTGTTCTGGAGCTACATGGCCGACGTCTTCGACAACGAGGACGCCAAGAAGGTCTATGGCTACATCGGCGCCGGCGGCACCATCGGTGCGCTCACCGGGCCGATCATCACCCGCCTCCTGGCCGAACGTGTCGGGGTGGCCAACCTGCTGCTGGTCTCCGCGTGTTTCCTTGCGCTGTGCCTGGTGTGCATCCTCAGGCTGCGTCCGTGGGCGATCTTGCGCGAGCAGCGCCATCGCCAGGCCAGCGGCGAAGCGGCCATGGGCGGTTCGGTGCTGGCGGGCCTGGCGCTGGTATGGCGCGATCCGCTGCTGCGCGCGCTGGCGATGCTGATGTTCTTCGGCGTCGGCGTGGGCACCCTGCTCTACAACGAACAGGCCGCGATCGCGCGCCAGCTGGGGCACGATGCGACGCGCACCAGCTACTACGCCGGGCTGGATCTCGGGGTGAACTTCCTGACCATCGTGGTGCAGGTGTTCCTGACGCGCTGGCTGCTGCGCCGCTACGGCGTGGCGCCGCTGTTGCTGATCCCGGCGATGGCGATCCTGGTGGGCTTCGCGGTGCTGTCCGGCTCGCCCCTGCCGGCGCTGATCTGGGTGGTGCAGGTGATGACCCGCGCCGGCGAGTTCTCGCTCGCCAAGCCGGCGCGCGAAACCCTCTACACCCGCGTCGATCGGGAGGCACGCTACAAGGCCAAGGCGGTGATCGACACGGTGGTCTACCGCGGCGGCGACCTCAGCTTCGTATGGCTGCACAAGTTCCTGTCCGCCTTTGGCTCCCACATGGTGTTCCTGGTCGGCGTGGGAGTGGCCGCGGGCATGGCGCTGGGCGCCTGGCGCGTGGTGCGGGCGGAAAAGGGCCTGCCGCAGGATGCGCCGGTTGCGGATGTGCCGGAGGGGCGCGCCGCCTGAGTCTCAGCGCGGGGTGCGCGATATCCTGGGCGCCAGCCACATCGTGATGCGGGCGCGAAACACGGCCTCATCACGCGTATTGCGCACGATCACCTCGACCGCGAGGTCGTAGCCGGCGTCGGCTGCGGTGATGGGGCGTTCCGCCGTGGCCGTGGCCTCCAGCGTGCCGTGGGCCTTCTGGAGGTACTCCACCGTCATGCCCCGGGGGATCCAGCGCATCGACGGCGGCAGGCTGGCATCCACCATCAGTCCGCCGGCAAGTTCGGCCAGATTGCACAGAGCGATCGCATGCACGCTGCCGAGATGGTTCCGCACCGCGCGGCGGTCGCGCAGGATGGCCTTGCAGCAGCCCGGCTCCAGCCGGGTGATGAGCGGCCGGATCGAGCTGAAATAAGGTGCCTTGAAGCAGACCAGACGGCTGAACAGCCAGCGCCCCATCGGCTTGCCGGCGAGGCGGCGGTAGAGGGCGAGCGTGGACGGCATCGGATGACCTCGAATCAATGGGAAGGCGACGTCGGCCGCGTAGCCACGTCGGGCCGACCTACGGAGGCGGTGAGGGTTCCCGCCTCGGCGCGTAGGTCGGGGCCACGCCCCCGACGCAGTGTTCGATGCCCGGCAGCGTCGGCCACGTAGCCCCCGACGGGGTGTTCTTACGCCGCCTGGCTGCGCGGCGCGGGCTCCTGCGCGAAGCTGGCGGCCACCAGTTCGGACGGATCGAAGTCGTCCACGCTGATCGCATCCAGCGTGAGCGCCTGAAGCTCCTGCAGCAGGTCCACTTCGGCCGCGCTCAGAATGCCCTTGAGGTGCGCCTCCTGCAGCTGCGCATCGAAGTCGCGGGCCTCAATCTGGCCGGCCTTGACCGCCTTGAGGAACTTGCGTTCGACCGGTTCGGCCGCCACCACCTTGGGCAGGGCGGCGTTGATGCGTCCGCCGGGATTGTTTTCGCAAGGCGTCAGGAAGGTGCCGGCGCCGAGCCGGTCGCGTGCGTCGCCGGGCGAGAGCAGCAGCGCGGCGACGCGGTGTCCCAGCCGATCGCCCGGCGCGTGCGCGCGGCGCCCCCAGGGAAACACCAGCATCCAGAGTGCCCAGCCCACCGGCTTGATCGGGAAGTTGCGCAGCGCTTCGGACAGCGCCAGCTCGATCTTGTGCGCGCAGTCGTGGAAGGCCCAGGCCAGCAGCGGACGGTCGCCGGCCGGGCGGCCTTCGTCTTCGTAGCGCTTGAGCATGGCGCTGGCGATATAGAGCTGGCTGAGCACGTC
This sequence comes from uncultured Chiayiivirga sp., assembly GCA_934525595.1. Lineage (GTDB taxonomy): Bacteria > Pseudomonadota > Gammaproteobacteria > Xanthomonadales > Xanthomonadaceae > Denitratimonas. The sequence goes on from CAKSZJ010000024.1 coordinate 7,852, forward strand.
GCCCAGGCGCGCGGAAAGGCGCTCCTTGAACTTGAGCCGTCCGCCCAGGGTGAGCATCGAGACGTCCGCCGCGAGCGCAAGATTGGCCGAATAGCGGTTGAGTTTGCGGTAGTAGCGGCGCGTGTAGGAATCCCCCGGAACCTTGCCGAACACCGCCCCGGTGAGCCCCATCACCCAGCTGCGCACCGCGTTGGAGAGGGCGAAGCCGATGTGGCTGAACAGGGCGTGGTCGAACTCGCGCAGCCGGGTGTCCGGATCCGGGTGGCGCGCGGCCTGCATTTCCTTGAGCACCCAGGGGTGGCAGCGGATCGCGCCCTGGCCGAAGATCATCAGGCAGCGGGTGAGGATGTTCGCGCCCTCGACCGTGATCGAGATGGGCGCGGCCTGCCAGTTGCGCCCGGCGAAGTTGCGCGGCCCCAGCACGATGCCCTTGCCGCCGATCACGTCCATCACATCGCTCACCACCTGACGCCCCTTCTCGGTGCAGTGGTACTTGGCGATGGCGGTGGCGACGGCGGGCTTCTCGCCGCGATCGATCGCGGCCGCGGTGGCCTGAGCCAGCGCGCTGCCGGCGTAGGCATTGCCGCCGATGCGCGCCAGCGCTTCCTCGATGCCCTCGAAGCGCCCGATGGCAAGGCCGAACTGCTTGCGGATGCGCGCATAGGCGCCGGTCACCAGTGCGCCGGCCTTCATTCCGCCCGAGGCGGTGGAGGGCAGGGTGATGCCGCGGCCGACCGAGAGGCACTCCACCAGCATGCGCCAGCCGTGGCCGATGTAGTCCTCGCCGCCGATCAGCGCGGACAGCGGAAGGAACACGTCGTGGCCGCGCACCGGGCCGTTGAGGAAGGCGCAGTTGAGCGGCGCATGGCGGCGGCCGATGTCCAGGCCCGGCGCCTCGCGCGGCATCAGCGCCAGCGTGATGCCGCGATCATTCGTGTCGCCGAGCAGTCCGTCCGGGTCGTACAGGCGGAAGGCCAGCCCGATCACCGTGGCGATCGGTGCCAGGGTGATGTAGCGCTTGTCGAAGGTGAGCTTCACGCCCAGCACTTTGGCGCCGTTCCATTCGCCCTCGCAGACCGTGCCGTAGTCGGGCAGGGAGGTGGCGTCCGAACCGACCATCGGGCCGGTGAGGGCGAAGCAGGGGATCTCGCGTCCGTCGGCCAGGCGCGGCAGGTAGTGGTTCTTCTGCTCGTCGGTGCCGTAGTGCAGCAGCAGCTCCGCCGGCCCGAGCGAGTTGGGCACGCCCACGGTGGACGACAGCGTGGCCGAGATCGAGGCCAGCTTGGCGATCACGCGCGCGTGCGCCAGCGCCGAGAAGCCGAGGCCGCCGTATTCCTTGGGAATGATCATGCCGAAGAACTTGTGCTGCCCCAGGAAGCTCCAGATTTCCGGCGGCAGGTCGGCGCGCACGTGGGTGATGTCCCAGTCGTTGGTCATCGCGCAGACCTCTTCCACCGGGCCGTCGAGGAAGGCCTGTTCCTCGGCCGTCAGCTCCGGCCTGGGCTGGTCCATCAGCGACTTCCAGTTCGGCATGCCGGAAAACAGCTCGCCCTCGAAGCCGACCGTGCCCGCTTCCAGCGCGGTCTGTTCGGTCTCCGAGAGCGTCGGCAGCATCTTCTGGTAGATCGTGAGCAGCCGCGCGGTGATCCTGCTGCGGCGCAGGTCGCCGTTGAGCAGCGGCACCGCCACCAGCGCCAGCAGCGCGGCGGCGATGGCCGTGGCGAGGACGCTGGCCTTGGCGATCAGCGCGAGCGCCAGACCCGCCGCGCTCAGGGCCGCCCAGGTCTTGAGCGAGGCGCGGAAATAGGCCGCGATGGCGCCTGCCACCAGCAGCAGGAGGAAGGGAAGGAGGATGTTCATCGGGATTCTCCGCGAGAGGTCGGGCCGTCGGCGTGCAGCGTCGTCAGGAAAGCAGAAATGGTTCGAGTAAAAGCGTCATTGTCGTCACCGACCACCATGTGGGTAGCCTCGGGCAGGCGGACGTGCTGCGCGTGCGGCACCAGCGCGAGGAACTCGCGCACGTGGGCGTCGCTCACCAGCTCGCTGCGTCCGCCGCTGACCAGCAGCACCGGTACCTCGATGCGGCGCGCGGCCTCGATCAGCTGGGCCTGATACGCCTCGCCGCGGCGGCCGATCGCATCGACCATGCGCGGATCCCAGTGCCAGCGCCAGCGCCCGGCAGGCGTCCGGAACAGGATTTTTTCCAGGTCCGCGGGCGACTTGCGCGCGCGGTGCGGCAGGTAGCCGGCGATCTCGTCGGCGGCGTGCTCCAGGCTGTCGAAGCCCTCAGGGTGCGCCGTCATGAAGCCGAGGATGCGCTCCACGCCGGCCGCCTCCCAGCGCGGCGTGATGTCGGCCAGCACCAGGGCGCGAAACGGCGGCGGCGCGCGGTGGGTCTGGGCGAACATCCCGAGCAGTCCGCCCATCGAGGCACCGACCAGCACCGGCGGCTCCGCCTCCGCATCGGCCAGCCGCGACAGGTCGTCGATGAACTGTTCCAGTGCGTAGTCCTGGTCCGGCGCGTTCCAGCGGCTCTGGCCGTGGCCGCGGGCGTCGAAGCTGGTGCCCGGATAGCCCTGCGCGGCCAGCTGCCGCGCGGCGCGCGCCCAGGCCAGCCGCGTCTGGCCGAAGCCGTGCGCGAACAGCAGGTTCGGATGCGAGGGCCGCCCCGCGAAGCGTTCCAGCGCCAGCGGGCCGGAATAGGTCAGGCCCGAGGCTTCGGGTGCGAAAGGGATCTGCGATACCATACACATTAGTATGTTGAGCGCGGCGACACCTGTCAATACGCCCCCGTATGGTGATTTCCCCGCCCGTTCTTTCCGCCCCGACTACCCTTGCAACCACCCCACGGAGTTCCGCCTGATGAGTGCATCCGCCACCGCTTCCGCCAAGGCCGAACGCACCAGTCGCCTGAGCGCTTCGGACTGGGCCGCGGCAGCCCTGGACCTGATCGCGGAGGAAGGCGTTCGAGCGGTGGCGGTCGAACCGCTGGCGCGCCGCCTCGGCGTGACCAAGGGCAGCTTCTACTGGCACTTCCCCTCGCGCGATGCCCTGCTGCAGGCCGCGCTGGAGCGCTGGGAGCAGGTCGAACTGGACGAGGTCTTCGCCCAGCTCGAAGCCATTCCCGACCCGCGCCAGCGCATGCGCGAGCTGTTCCTTCGCGTCGCGCACGAGGTGCGCTCGCACGTGATCTATTCGGAACTGCTCAAGGCGCTGGATCATCCCGTGGTGCAGCCGGTGATGCAGCGCGTCTCCAAGCGCCGCCTCGACTACCTGATGCTGGCCTTTCGCCAGGTCGGCATGCCGCGCGCCGAGGCGCAGAACCGCGCCCACCTCACCTATGCGGCCTATGTCGGCTTCCTGCAGCTCTCCCTGCAGCTGCGCCAGCCGCGCCTGCAGCATGCCGAGTTCGAGGCCTACGTGGACCACGTCATGGCCACGCTGATCCCGATGACGGATTGATGACGTCTTTTGCGCATGGTGTTGCTCACTAGCAACAAGATGTTGCGTGCGCTCGGCAACGACACTTCCAACATTAAAATTTTGTTGTTATGATCCGCCGCTGCAGCAGGATCGGGGGGAGTCTCCGTTCGGCGGCAAGCGTTGAGGAGAGAGGGGCGCGTCCCCGATCCCGGACAATCCAAACCACTCTTACATGAAGTTGGAGAGAGAGAATGAAGTTCACTCGCAATCTACTGAGCAGCGCAGTGCGTACCTGCCTCGCGCTCGGCGCCACCGGCGTGATTGGTCTGACCGCCAGCAGCGCCTTCGCACAGGAGGAAACCCCTCAGGCGATGGAGCGCATCGAGGTTACCGGTTCGCGCATCGTCAAGGCCGTTGACAGTGAGTCCTCGCAGCCGATTCTGGTTCTTGACCGCGCTTCCATCGAGCAGCAGGGCCTGACGTCGATTGCGGAGGTCCTTCAGCGAGTTGCCGCCAACGGTGCGGCGATCAACCGCACGTTCAATAACGGTGGTGACGGTTCGGCGGAAGTGTCGCTGCGCAACCTCGGCTCGTCGCGCACCTTGGTCCTGGTCGACGGTCGTCGCTGGGTGAGCAGCTTGTTCGGCTCCGTTGACCTGAACACCATCCCGGCCGCGATCATTGAGCGTGTCGAAGTTCTGAAGGACGGCGCATCAGCCATCTACGGCTCGGATGCGATCGGTGGCGTGATCAACATCATCACCCGTGACAACTACGAAGGCGCCGAATTCCGTACCCATTACGGCCAGTTCAACCAAGGTGACGGTGAGCGCAATTCGATCGACTCTACGATCGGCATCAACTCCGATCGCGGCAACGTCGTCATCAATCTGTCCCGCGTGGAAGAAAAGTCCGTGATGGCAGGTGATCGCGCCATTTCGCGTGATCCGGTGTACGGTCGTGGCAACCTTCAGTACAGCGGCTACGGCTCGGACGGCAAGATCTGGAACGGTACAACAGGCGGCGGCATTGGCAACTACCTGAACATCGGCTCGGGTGCGGTGGGCATCGGCCCGGATGGCCAGCAGCGCTACGGCCTGGATCAGTTCACCCCGTGGACCCGTGACAACGCCTACAACTTCGCGGTCGACAACTACCTGCTGACCCCGCAGACGCGCACCTCGGCTTACCTCAAAGGCCGCTACGACCTGACGGACAGCATCCGCTTCCGCGCAGAGGGCCTCTTCAACGAGCGTCGCTCCGCTCAGCAGCTGGCTGGCTTCCCGCTGCACGGTGGTAGCGCGTTTGGTCGTCCCGAGGCGACGATGAGTGGCGACAGCTACTTCAACCCCTACAACACGCTATACGGTGGTGACGGTCGCGCGGTTCAGTGGAGCCACCGTTTGACTGAACAGGAGCGTTACTACGAGCAGAACGTCAAGACGTTCCACACCTATGTCGGCCTTGAAGGTGACTTCCTTGCCGCTGATCGCTTCTTCGCCTGGGATGTCGGCTATGGATTCAACAAGAGCGACCAGACCGACCGACAGATCGGCGACGCCAATATGATCAATGTCGCGCTGGGCGTTGGCCCGTCCGAACTGCGTGATGGTCGCGTGGTTTGCGTGGATGCGCCTGGTGGCAACGTGATCGACGGTTGCGTGCCGTTCAACCCGCTGTCCCCGGCCGGTGGCGTCACCCAGGAAATGCTCGACTACATCCTGTTCACTGCTCAGGACGTATTCCAGAATCGTAGCGAGAGCATCACCGCCAACCTTTCCGGTGAGATGTTCAATATGCCAGGCGGCATGGCCGCGTTCGCCGTGGGCTATGAGCACCGCCGTGAAAGTGGTTACGACTCGCCAGACGCCTTCGTAGCCTCCGGTCTCTCTTCCGGTAACGGTCGCAAGGGTACCAGCGGTCAGTATGATCTGGACGAAGTTTACGCCGAGCTGAGCTTCCCGATCCTGTCGGGCGTCGCTGGTGCAGACCTGCTGGAAATCAGCCTGGCCAGCCGCTACTCGGATTACAGCAACTTTGGTGACACTACCAACAGCAAGGTGGGCTTCAAGTGGAAGCCGTTCCAGGATCTGCTGATCCGCGGTAACTGGGCTGAAGGTTTCCGCGCCCCGTCGGTCAGCAACCTGTTCCGTGGCTTGTCTGACAGCTACGTTCAGTTCGGTGATATCTGCTCCGCGGACTATCCGGGCCGTACTTCCACCATTGCGGCGGCCTGTGCGGCGCAGGGTGTTCCTGCCGACTTCATCCAGCGCACCAACTCGGGTGACGGCTACTTCGGTCAGACCATCTTCCCGTTCTCTCTGGGCGGAAATCCCAATGCGGGCCCGGAAACCGCCGAGTCCAACACCTTGGGCCTGGTTTACAGCCCGGGCTTTGCCAATGGCCTGAACATTTCGCTCGATTGGTGGAAGATCGAAATCGAAAACGCGCTGAGCACCCCGAGTGCCGGTTTCGTGCTGAATCAGTGCTATGTAGAGGGCATCCAGTCCTACTGCGACCTCTTCACCCGCCGTGCCAGCGACCATCAGATCGACTACATGCTGCTGGCGCCGGTGAACATGGCTTCGGTCCGTGCGGAAGGTTGGGACCTGAACCTCAACTACCGTCTGCCAGAGTTCAGCTTCGGTCAACTGACCTTTGCCCTGGACAGCGCCTACCTGTCGAAGTGGGAGAGCAAGTCGTCTCCGGAGTCCGACTTCGTGAACTACGTCGGGATCTACACCGACCGCTCCCCGACCTGGCGCCTGCGCTCCAATGCCTCGCTTGATTGGGCGATTGGTGACTTCGGTGTGACCTGGATGAGCCGTTACATGTCGCACCTGCAGGAAGATTGCGGTATGGGTGCATTGTGTTCCGATGCGGATCGCCGGGACGCAGATGGCCCCGCGCCGCGTAACCGGCTGGGTGCGACCACCTATCATGATGTCCAGGCTCGTTTCAACCTGCCTTGGAATGCGACCATCAAGATGGGTATGAACAATGTGTTCAAGAAGGATCCCCCGATCTCCTTCGAGGCTTTCGCGAACTCGTTTGACCCGCAGTACGACATCCCGAGCAGCCGTTACACCTACCTCGAGTATCAGCAGCGCTTCTGATCGCGGGTAGATGGTTTTTGATGACAGGACGCGGCCCCGAAAGGGGCCGCGTTCTTTTCTATCCAAATCCCGCAGCGAAGACCCACCGAATCGCGCACCACCCAACGGCACGTGGGGTTCAGCGCAGCAGCCCACTCGAGAACTGGCCCCAGAAATTTGAACAATCGGATAGGTGGATTTCCTGTTCAATGGCAAGACGACCCCGCCGCAACCACTCGCCGGCCTTCAAGGCCGAGGTGGCCCTGGCCGCCGGCAAGGGCGACAAGGCGCTGGTTGAACTTGCCCCGCAGAAACGGACGCCAGGAAGCGATACTTTGATCGCACCCGGGAGGTTCCCATGCAACGATTACCCGTCGTCGGTTTACCGATGATTTCAAGGCTCAGGCCGTCGCCCTGGCTGAGTCGATCGGTCCAGCCAAAGCCGCCCGGCATCTGGACATGTCAGCCAAGATGCTGGCCAACTGGCTGGGCGTATCCCGCGGCGGCCAGCCGCTGAGCTCTCCCAGCCGCAAGCAGGTCAGTGAGATGCAGAGCGTGTTGACCCAGCTGCGGGCCGAGAACGCCACGCTCAAGATGGAGCGCGAGCTCCTAAAAAAGCGACGGCGTTCTTCGCCAGGGAGTCCAAGTGAGGTACGTCTTCGTCGCACGTGAACGGACTCGCTATCCGCTCCGGATGCTGTGCCGCCTGCTGGCGGTCTCGGTTTCCGGCGTCCACGACTGGCTGCACCCCCAACTTCCGCACGTCCTCCCCAGATTTCTGCTCCTGAAGGCCTTGCGGCATAAGGAATCGCAGGCACTTGACCACTGATTTGAGACACGTCGTGTTGTGCCACGTATACAGCGTTTTGACGTTTCGCATAGCCATAGTGTGTGCCCGAACGCATCCGCGCCCACGCCCTGATCTGCTTCCTCGCACTGGTCGTCCACCGCGTCATGCGGATGCGGCTCAAGGCCGAAGGCAGCAGCCAGTCGCCAACGGCCGCCCTTCGGGTTCTGCAAACCATCCAACGGCATCAGGTGAAACTTGGCAAAGACACCTTGCGCGGCATCAACGCGCCCGACCCCACGCAGCAGGAACTCTTCTCCGCGCTCAATGTAAAACACCCACCCAGCCGCTGAAGTTGTGCCACAAACGGCACTTGGCCTGTCGGAAAATCAAATACTTATGGGGTTAACTGCGGAACTTGGGGGCGCCGGCAGGAGCGCCCGGACCCGGAGGCGGCCCTGCGTGCCGACCTGCGCGCGATCCACGCCGGTAGCCGTGGCACCTACGGCAGGCCGTGCATGGTGCGGGCGCTGCGCGCCTGCGCCCATGCGGTGGGTCACAAGCGCGTGGCCCGGCTGATGCGTGAGGAGGGCTTGCGCGGCAAGGCCAAGGGGCGCTTCACGCCCCGCACCACCGACAGCCGCCACGCACGTCCTGTCGCCGAGAACCGGCTGGACCGCCAGTTCGCCGTGGACAGCCTGGTGCCGGCCTGGGTCGGCGATATCACCTACTTGCCGACCCGGGAAGGTTGGCTGTATCTGGCCACTGTGCTTGATCTTCGCCCCCGGCAGGTACTCGGCTACAACAGCCTGTCCGAACGCATGCCCGACGACAAGCATTCCTGAACGCCTGGTCGGCCTCGCCGGTCGTTGCGGGCGTGCTGTTCCACTCCGACCGCGGCAGCTGGTACGCCAGCGGCGACTTTGGCAAGACCTTGGCCGCGCACGGCTTCGTGCCAAGCATGAGCCGCAAGGGTAACTGCTGGGACAATGCGGTGGCCGAGAGCTTCTTCGCCACGCTCAAGAACGAAGAGGTGACTGGCGTGTACGAAACCAAGGCCACCGCCCGCGCCGCTATCGCCAGCTACCTCCACGGCTTCTACAATCCCACCCGCCTGCACTCGGCGCTTGGCTATTTCTCGCCCAACGACTACGCCAAGAAGATGAAGCAGGCCGCCTGACCCCGTGCTTCTTGGCATCCGTTCTCAGGGGGCAGGTTCACACCTACATCACGATGGCCCGGTGCTTCGTCTACTTGGCTACGGGGGAGGAGGTATTTCAGCAGCCTGCTAAGCCGCTGTCGTTATTCGTACACAGGAGAGTCCCGTACCTCATGGCCAAGCCTCGTTCCGCCTACGTCTGCACCGAATGCGGCGCCAGCGCCAGCAAGTGGCAGGGGCAATGTCCTGACTGCGGGGTGTGGAACACCCTGACCGAGGTTGCGCTGGAAAGCACCCTCGACGCCAAGGCGCGCGGCGCGCGCGGTGGCTATGCGGGCGCGGGTGGCGCGGCGAAGGTGACGCGCCTGGCGGACGTGACCCGGGGCGAGGACGTGCGCCAGTCCACCGGCATCGGCGAGCTGGATCGCGTGCTGGGAGGCGGCCTGGTGGAGGGTTCGGTGGTGCTGATCGGCGGCGATCCGGGCATCGGCAAGTCCACCCTGCTGCTGCAGGCCGTCGCCGCGATGGAGCCGCGCCTGCCGGGGCTGTACGTCACCGGCGAGGAAAGCCTGGGCCAGGTGAGCGCGCGCGCCGCGCGGCTCGGCCTGGCGCTGGGCGATCTGCGCTGCCTGACCGAGACCTGCGTCGAGCGCATCCTGCCCCAGCTCGTGCGCGAGAAGCCGCGCCTGGTGGTGATCGATTCGATCCAGACCATGTACTCCGAGCCGCTCGCGGCGGCGCCGGGCTCGGTCAGCCAGGTGCGCGAATCGGCGGCCAAGCTGGTGCGCTTCGCCAAGGAGACCGGCACCGCCGTGTTCCTGGTCGGCCACGTCACCAAGGAGGGCGGGATCGCGGGGCCGCGTGTGCTCGAGCACATGGTCGATGCGGTGCTCTACTTCGAGGGCGAGAGCGGCAGCCGTTTCCGCGTACTGCGTGCCTTCAAGAACCGCTTCGGCGCGGTCAACGAACTGGGCGTGTTCGCGATGGGCGACGCCGGCCTGCGCGAAGTGCCCAATCCCTCGGCCATCTTCCTTTCCGGCAGCAGCGAACCGCAGCCGGGCAGCTGCGTGATGGTCACGCGCGAGGGCACCCGCCCGCTGCTGGTCGAAGTGCAGGCCCTGGTCGATCAGAGTCCGCTCGCAAACCCGCGTCGCGTGGCGCTGGGGCTGGAGCAGAACCGCCTGGCGATGCTGCTGGCGGTGATGCACCGTCACGGCGGCATCGGCGTCTACGACCAGGACGTCTACGTCAACATCGTCGGCGGCATCCGCATCCAGGAAACCGCCGCCGACCTGCCGGTGCTGCTGGCCATCCTTTCCAGTCTGCGCGGCCGTCCGCTGGAACTCCCGACCGTGGCCTTCGGCGAGGTCGGACTGTCGGGTGAACTGCGCCCGGTGCCCAACGGCGAGGAGCGCCTGCGCGAAGCGGCCACGCACGGATTCCGGCGCGCCGTGGTGCCGCGTGCCAACGCGCCCAAGAAGCGCTTCGGGGAGATGGACGTCATCGCGGTCGAACGCCTCGTCGAGGCGATCGAAGCCGTCGCCTGAGCGCGTCTCGCTGCAGATCGAAAAATCCGAACAGCGTGGCAGCTGGACTTCCCGCCCACGAAGGCGATGCCGATCCTCCTCGTGCCTTGTCCGCCAGCGGACAGCGCGCTTCATGATCTGGAGCATGCGCTCGCCGTTCGCCGCATGCTGCGCGAGCGCCCGGGCGGGGTGGCCAAGTCACCTGTCAGGCTTTCCCCGGGCGACACAGGACGCATGACGCAGCCCTCGGCATGGCGGGGTTTCATCACCCAGTCAACGGCCGTCTCAATCGGTGAGACAGCCGTCCGCAATGCTGGCGGCGTTCCCACGCCCGAGTCCGCTGCCATGCGCGAGCTTCCCTACGGATTGCCCATCGCCTCTCATGCCCCGGCGCGGCCTGCGGGCCTGTGCGCCCATGTGTGGATCGAGGCACGGCATTTTTTCTCGCGTGCCGATGCGCAAGACCGCTGCTGGCTCTGGTTCGTGCGTCAGGATGGGCAGATCCGCGCCCTGGTGATGCCTTCGCATTGTTTGGGGCGGGACGACCTGCTGGCCGATTTCGTCCGCCTCTTCGCGGCCGATCAGGACGAGGAATCCTTGCCGGGTGCCACGCTCGACGTTGCGCATGCGCTGCCGGATGCGCCGGTGGTGCCGCTGCCGCGCTGGCAGGTGTCGTGGGGCCACCCGGTGCAGCGTGCGATCCGCGAGTTTGCCGCATGTCTGGATCAGGACGTGCTGCACGCCCTGGGGCATCTGGAGTCGCCGGGGCCGTTCTTCGGATCGGTGGCGAACTACAACCGGCTGATCGCGCTGCATCAGCCGGTGCGCACGCATCGCTTGCAGGCGCTGGCCGAATTTCCGCCGCTGGTCGCGCCGTTGCTGCTGGATGTGGTGGGGCGGCCGGACATGTTCGGTGACGGGCACGAATCCGATCGCCCCCGGCGCGCATCCCGCGCGCCCGAGGAGCTGCTCCATGCCATTGATCACGGGCGCGATCTGATCGGCGCGCTGGCAGCGCACTTCCGCGTGGATCGGGCGCTGGTGCGATCTCCGCTGTGCCGTGCGCCGTGGGCCGCAGGCGCAATACCCGCCGATGCCTTGCGCCTGTTCGCGGCGCTTCCGGCGCGTGCGCGGCCGCGCCACGTGAATGACGCCGAGGCGCGCCTGCAGCTTCTCAAGTCCCTGCCGTTTTCCGCGACGCGTGCGCATGACGTGGCGTCACTGGCCCATGCTTTCACGCAAGGCTGGAACGACACCTGGGGGCGACTTGAAGCCATCGGTCAGCCGCTGCAAACCCACCTGCGGAACACCCGCGATTTTCTCTCCGCCGCGCTGGAGCAGGCCGCATTGCCAGCGCCTCTTGTCGGCATGTCGTGCGAGAACCTTGGGCTGGCGTGGGTGGCGCGGCGCGGTCTGGTTTCACTGCTGCGGGCATCCGAACGCTGGCACGCACGGCCCTTGGAGGAATTGCCGATGCCGGAGCCGTCCACGCAGTGCACGCAGCTCGAGCGCGCACTGGAGGCGGTGGAACTGGAGGACGGCCGCATCGAAGAGCTGCTTACCGAGGCTGCGCTGGTGGAGGAAGGGGAACGCATGCACCACTGCGTGGCGGACTACTGGGACGACTGCCTGACGGCAGGCACGCGCATCGTGCATCTGGAGCTGCCGGATGGAGAACGCGCCACTGCCGAGTATGGCTTGCAGGGTAGCGCGCACGATCCGCGCTTTTCGCTGGAGCAGCTGCTGGGGCCGTGCAATGGGCGGGTCTCGGCCACGATGGATCATCTTGCGCACCGCGTGCTGGACCTGCTGAATGCGCCGACGCAGCGCGAGCGCCGCGTGCGCGTATCCGAATCAGCGCACGCGGCAATGTGCCTGGCAGGCAACCAGGCGGCGCTGCGCCGCACGATCCGCAGGCTCGATCTGCGTTCCCGGCGCGAACTGGCACACGTCGTCGCATGGTGCGAACGGCAGGATGCATGGGTGCGGCGCTGCAGCGAGCTGTTCTGCGGATATATCGCGGGATTCCAGTATGGCGATGGTGGACGGGTGATCGATCAACTGCATCCGGGCGATGCGCTGGTGCTGGTACGCGAACCGACCAACGCATACGACCGCCAGGCGGTGCGCGTGGACTGGCGCGGGCACACGCTGGGCTACCTGCCGCGTGACCAGAACCACGCCATCGCACACCTGCTGGATACGGGAACGGCGCTGGATGCGCGCATCGACGCCGTGAATCCCGGAAGCGAACGGTGGAGGCAGGTCGAGATACGCGTGGAGCGTGCCGAAGGCACCGGCGCCTGAGCGCGATGCCGTGGATTACGGCGCGCAGGCCGGCAGGGTCGTGCACCGGCATCGCCTCCCGTGGGAGGTGCCCGGTCAGGCGTGAACCTGCTCCGCCGGAACCCGCACCGCGCCTTCCATCAGAATGCGCGCGCTGCGGCTCATCACCGCGCGGGTCACGGTCCACTGCCCGTCCACTTCCGCCGCGGAAGCTCCCACGCGCAGCGTGCCCGAAGGGTGTCCGAAGCGCACCGCGTCGCGCGCGCCGCCGCCGGCGGCGAGATTGACGAGGGTGCCCGGCACCGCCGCCGCCGTGGCGATGGCGACCGAGGCGGTGCCCATCATGGCGTGGTGCAGCTTGCCCATCGACACTGCGCGCACGTTGAGGTCGATGTCCGAGGCGGCGATTTTCTTGCCGCTGCTGGCGACGTAGGCCTTCGCCGGTGCCACGAAGGCGACTTTGGGCGTGTGCTGGCGCGTGGCGGCCTCCTCGGGCGTGCGGATGAGGCCCATGCGCAGCGCCCCCGCGACGCGGATCGCCTCCAGCTTCGCCAGCGCGGCGCGATCCTCGTTGATCGCAGGCTGCAGCTCGGTGCCGTCGAAACCGATGTCGGTCGCGTTCACGAACACCGTCGGAATGCCCGCGGTGATCAGCGTCGCGGGCAGCCGGCCCACGCCCGGCACCTCCAGTTCATCGATCAGGGCTCCGGTGGGAAACATGGCGCCGCCGGCTTCGCCCTCGTCGGCCGGATCGAGGAACTCCAGCACGATTTCGGCGGCGGGGAAGGTCACCCCGTCCAGCGCGAAATCGCCGCTTTCCTGCACCTGCCCGCCGCTGATCGGGACGTGCGCGACGATGGTCTTGCCGATATTGGCCTGCCAGATCCGCACCGTGCAGATGCCGTCCTGCGGAATCTTCGCCGCATCGACGTAGCCGGCGTGGATCGCGAACGCGCCCGCCGCGGTGGAGAGGTTGCCGCAGTTGCCCGACCAGTCCACGACGTCCGCGTCGATGCCGACCTGGCCGTAGAGATAGTCCACGTCGTGCCCCGGCACCGTGGCCGGCGAGACGATCACGCATTTGCTCGTGGACGAGGTCGCGCCGCCCATGCCGTCGGTCTGCTTGCCGTAGGGGTCGGGTGAGCCGATGACCCGCTGGAACAGGCGATCGCGCGCGCGCCCCGGCGCGCGACAGGTTTCGGGCAGGTCTTCCAGCCGGAAGAACACGCCCTTGGACGTGCCGCCGCGCATGTAGGTGGCCGGGATGCGGAGCTGGGGTGCAGGGCTCATGGAATGGTTCTCGGGAAACTCAGGGCGCGTCATCTTGCCATCGCGCGGCACGAGGGGCGATGCGATGGCGGGCGCGTCCTACAATGCGTCCATGTCGCGCGACCTGCCTCCTTCCCTTGTCGACGAGCTTTCCAGCCTGCTGGGGGCGGGAGGCTGGTGCACCGACGCCGCCGCGCGTCGTGCGCACGGCGAAGACGATTCGCGCCAGTGGGCGATGCCCGATGCGGTGGCGCTTCCCGAAAACGCCGAACAGGTCGCCGCCCTCGTGCGCGCCTGCCGCGCGCATGGCGTGCCACTCGTCGCGCGCGGTGCGGGCACGGGGACGGCGGCGGGCGCCGTGCCGTTCGACGGTGGCGTCGTGGTGTCGTTCGCGCGCATGGACCGCATCACCGCCATTCGTCCGCAGGATCGCTGCGCCGTGGTGCAGCCGGGTGTCCTCAATGGCGACCTGCAACAGGCGCTGCAGCCGCACGGCCTGTTCTGGCCACCGGATCCCTCGAGCTTCGAGCGCTGCACGGTGGGCGGCAACCTGGCCACCAACGCCGGCGGCCCGCGCGCGGTGAAGTACGGTGCCACGCGCGACAACGTGCTTGGCCTGGTCGCGGTGACGGGTGCGGGCGAGATCATCCGCTGCGGCGGCCCATGGACCAAGGACGCCACCGGCTACGACCTCACGCATCTGCTGGTTGGCAGCGAAGGCACGCTGGCATTGATCGTCGAAGCCACGCTGCGCCTCGCGCCGCGCCCGGCGCAGCAGGCCACGCTGCGGGCGTTCTATCGTGATGCGGGTGCGGCGGCGGATGCGGTATCGCGCCTGATGCGCCAGCCGCACATTCCGACGATGCTGGAGTTCGTGGATGCCCGCGCCATCGCGCTCCTGCGCCGCAGCGGCAGCGACGTTCCCGACGCCGGCGCGATGCTGCTGATCGAGGCCGATGGCGACGCCGACACCCTGCCCATCGCGCTGACGGCGCTGGGCGCTGCGGCCGAAGACGAAGGCCTGATTTCTCTCGATGTCGCACTCGACGGCCTTGCGCGCGACCGCCTCTGGGCGGCACGCCGCGCGCTGTCGCCGGCGCTGCGCTCCATCGCGCCGGGCAAGATCAACGAGGACGTGGTGGTGCCGGTCTCGCGCATCCCGGAGCTCGTGGCCGGGGTGGAGGCGCTGGCGCGGGAATCCGGGTTGCCGATCGTCACCTTCGGCCACGCCGGCAACGGCAACCTGCACGTCAACATCCTCTACCACCCAGACGATGCTGCCGAAACCGCGCGCGCGCAGGCTGCCCTGCCGCGCCTCTTCGGCCTGGTGCTCTCGCTCGGCGGCACGCTCTCGGGCGAGCACGGCATCGGCACCGCCAAACGCGACTACATGACGCGCGCCTTCGATGCGTCCACGCTGGCGGCCATGCGCGCGGTGAAGGCGGCGCTCGATCCGGACGGCATCCTCAATCCCGGGAAGGTATTGCCGGCGGGGGAGTCGCTGCCGGTGGAATAGCGGGCGCGCCTATCGGTTCGATGGGCGGCGTCTGTTTGACGGGTGGGTCGATCCGTGCATAATGAGATTCATTCTCATCTGGTTGAGATCACCATGCGCAAGACCCTGAGCTTTGCGGCCCTGCATTTCAGCGTCGCCTTCACCATCGGATGGCTCCTCACCGGCAACTGGCTCGTTGGCGGCACCATCGCCCTGGTCGAACCGGCTTGCAACACCGTGGTGTTCCACTTCCACGAGAAGGTGTGGAAGCGCATCGAGCATCGTCGCGCATACAAGCGCGACGCCGCGGTGATGGCCTGAGGCTTAGCCCGCGCTCATCACCTGCACCATGCAGAGATAATCGGCCAACGGCATCATGCCCATCTGCATGCGGCGCTCGTCGACGGTAGCTTCTTCCTCGATCGGCGAGGGCTCCAACCCGTTCTCGCCCATCCTCAACTGGCTACCGTAGCGCTGTGGTTTTCCCTGTCTGAGCAGTACGCGGTCCGTCAGCAGGGCGATCTTCTGCCCGTCGATGCCCTGCGGGATCGGGTGAGGTGGCGCGATGGCCTGCAGTATCTGCTCCTGCAACGCCACGTCATCGGCGTGCTGCACCAGCAGCCACGCGGCGGCGACGCCCTGCGTGCTTACCAATGCAGATGTTGGGAAGCCGTGCTCGGCGATGATTTCGCGGAGACGCACGAGATTCCGGGCATCCACGTCGAAATCGGTGGATTCGCCTCGGCGGACTTCCTGATCAGCCTGCTCCATTGCCAGCAGCTCATCGCGCAGCCCGGGTAGCGCCGGATCTTCGGCATCCGGCTTTACGGGCTTGCTACGCTCGTGCATGCGTGCGAATTCGGCCACACCGGCGCACTGGCGAAATACTTCGGCCATTTCCGGGTCGACGTCCCCGCCGGCGTGCGCGAACGCGCAGCCTGTCCAGAGCAGCGTCGAAACGACCAAGGCTCCCCACAGCAAATTCCGTTTCATCGTCCCCACTTGTGTCATTTCTTCCGGGGCACGTACAGATCCGTTATCGTGCCCTCGAACACCTCCGCCGCCATCGCGACCGACTCGTTGAGGGTCGGGTGCGGGTGGATGGTGGCGCCGATGTCGGCGGCTTCGGCGCCCATTTCGATGGCGAGCGCGACTTCTCCGATCAGCTCGCCGGCGTTGGGGCCGACGATGCCGCCGCCGACGACGCGGCCGGTTTCCTCGTCGAACAGCAGCTTGGTGAAGCCTTCGGTGCGATCGATGCCGATGGCGCGGCCGCTGGCGGCCCAGGGGAACTTGCCCACGCCGATCCTGAGGCCCTTGGCCTTGGCTTCGGTCTCGGTGACGCCGACCCAGGCGATTTCCGGATCGGTGTAAGCCACCGAGGGAATGACGCGGGCGATCCATTCACGCTTCTGTCCGGCTGCGACTTCCGCCGCGAGCTTGGCCTCGTGGGTGGCCTTGTGTGCCAGCATCGGGTTGCCGACGATGTCGCCGATGGCAAAGATGTGCGGAACGCGGGTGCGCATCTGCGTGTCGACCGGGATGAATCCGCGTTCGCTCACTTCGACGCCGGCGGCCTCGGCGCCGATCTTCCTGCCGTTGGGCGCGCGCCCGACGGCGACCAGCACGCGGTCGTAGCTGCCGCTCTCGATGGCCGGCGTGCCGCCCTGGGTGGCGCTTTCGAAGCCGACGGTGATGGCCTTCGGGGTGACCTTGACGGTGGCGGCCCTGGTCTTGAGATGGACGGTGACGCCCTGTTTCTTGAGGCGCGCGGCGAGCGGGCGCACCAGATCGGCGTCGGCGCCGGGCATCAGCTGATCCATGAACTCGACGACGGTCACGTCGCTGCCCAGGGCGCGATACACCGTGGCCATTTCCAGGCCGATGATGCCGCCGCCCACGATCAGCAGGCGCTTGGGCACATCGGCCAGTTCCAGCGCATCGGTGGAATCCATGATGCGCGGATCGTCCCACGGGAAGTTCGGCAGCTTCACCGCTTGCGAGCCCGCCGCGATGATGGCTTGCTCGAAACGCAGCAGGCGGGTCTTGCCGTCGTCGCCGGTGATTTCCAGTTCGTGCGGCGAGACGAAGCGGCCGGTGCCCTGTTCCACGCGCACCTTGCGCTGCTTGGCCATGCCGGTCAGGCCGCGGGTGAGCTGGCCGACGACGTTTTCCTTGTAGCCGCGCAGCGCGTCCAGGTCGATTTTCGGCGCGGCGAAGGCGATGCCGAGCTCGGCGCCGTGCGCGGCGTGGTCGATGATGCCGGCCGCGTGCAGCAGCGCCTTGGAGGGAATGCAGCCGACGTTGAGGCAGACCCCGCCGAGCGTGGCGTAGCGTTCCACCAGCACGACGTCCATGCCCAGATCCGCAGCGCGGAAGGCGGCGGTGTAGCCACCCGGCCCGGCACCCAGCACCAGCAGGGCGCATTCGATGTCGGCGGGGCGGCCGCTGCCGGGCGCGGCCTTGGATGCGGGCGGCGCGGAGGGTTCGAGCGGCGCGCGGGGCGAGGGCGAAACCGGCGGCCTGGAGCCGGGCGCGGCGGCAGTGGCGGCTGATTTCGCGGCGGCGGCGGTTTCCAGCACCGCGACCACGGTGCCTTCGGACACGCTGTCGCCCGGCCTCACCCGCAGCTCGACCACCGTGCCGGCGTCGGGTGAGGGCACCTCCATGACGGCCTTGGCCGATTCCAGCATGACCAGGCCCTGATCCCTGGCCACGCTGTCGCCGGGCGCCACCAGGAGTTCGATCACCGGTACGTCGGCATGGTCGCCAATGTCCGGAACTGCGATCTCGATGCGTGCCATGAGGCCTCCTGGGGGAAACGGATGTCGTGGGTGGGGTGCCGCGAGCGGCGGGTCAGAGCAGCAGGCGGCGGATATCGGCGAGTTGGCCGGCCAGGAAACTGGTGAAACGTGCGGCGGCGGCGCCGTCGATCACACGGTGGTCGTAGGACAGCGACAGCGGCAGCATCAGGCGCGGTTCGAACTTCTTGCCGTTCCACACCGGCTGCATGGCGGCCTTGGAGACGCCCAGGATCGCCACGTCCGGCGCGTTGATGATCGGCGTGAAGCTGGTGCCGCCAATGCCGCCGAGCGAGGAGATCGAGAAGCAGCCGCCGCTCATGTCGGCCGGGCCGAGCTTGCCGTCGCGTGCTTTCTTGCTGATTGCCGCCAGCTCCGCGGCCAGCTGCAGGAAGCCCTTCTGGTCGCAGTCGCGCAGCACCGGCACCACGAGCCCGTTGGGAGTATCGACCGCAATGCCGATGTGGAAGTATTTCTTGAGGACCAGACTGTCGCCATCGAGCGAGGCGTTGAACTGCGGGAACTGCCTGAGCGCCGCCACCACCGCCTTGATCTGGAACACCAGCGGGGTGATGCGCAGCTCCTTGTTCTCTTCCGCCAGGCCCTTTCGGAAGGCTTCCATCTCGGTGATGTCGGCCAGCTCGAACTGCGTGACATGCGGAATCATCGCCCAGTTGCGCGCCAGGTTGGCGCCGGAAATCTTCTTGATCCGCGAGAGCGGCTCGACCTCCACCGCGCCGAATTTCGCGAAGTCCACCTTCGGCCAGGGCAAGAGATTCAGCCCCGCGCCACCGCCCGCCGGCGCCGCGCCCGCCGTGCCGCCCGAGAGCGCCGACTTGACGAAGCCCTGCACGTCCTGTCGCAGGATACGCCCGTCGCGCCCGCTGCCCTGCACCTGGGCCAGGTCCACGCCCAGCTCGCGCGCGAAGAGGCGCACCGCCGGGGTGGCGTACGGCACCTTTGCGGGCAGTACGGCGTCGGCGTCGAAGGTGACGGGCGGAGTGCGCGGGGCGCTCGGCTCTGCCGCAGGCTGCGAGGCTGCGGGCGCGGTCGGTGCGGGCGGCGCTGCGACAGGCGTCTCGACAGACTTCGGAGAGGGAGCCGGCGCGGCTGCGGCCGGAGCAGGCGTCGCAGCGGGTGCCGCATCGGTCTCCTCGATCACCGCCACGACCGTGCCCTCGGACACGTTGTCGCCGAGCTTGACCCTGATTTCCTTCACTACGCCGGCAAAGGGCGAGGGCACTTCCATCGTGGCCTTGGCCGATTCCAGCGTGACCAGCCCCTGGTCCTTGCCGACCGTGTCTCCCGGCGACACCAGCACCTCGATCACCGGAACGTCCGAATGATCCCCGATGTCGGGGACGCGCGCTTCTTTCAGGCTCATGTTCTTCCCTCGTCCAGCCAAGCATCCATTTTGATGGCAGTGCGTCCGGGATGCCAATGTCACGGCGGGAACCTTGCCCCGTCTGGAATGCTCCAACCCCGGCCGGCGCCCGGCGATCCGTCCGGAGGCGGACGGAATCACCTGGAAAACGGACGTCCGGCATGCGGCAATGAAGATCAATTCATTGATTTGAAAGGGGTTGAATATCTGGCATGAGTCTTGCTCATGCGTGTTATGGAATCTTGGAACGAGGACACTGCCATGAATCACCTCACCCTTCGCCTGGCCATGCGTCTCGCCGTTCCGGTGCTCGCCTTGGGCGCGCTGGCGGTGACCGGACAGCCGATCCACTCCGCGGCACAGCGCGTTTCATCCGCGGAGGTTGCCGCCATCGCGTGCGAACCGGCTCCGCCGGAGGCGGCGCGGCACGCCGGCGAGGAGTCCGAGCGGCGCCAGCGCGTGGCGCTGCGACTGCGCTGGTCGCTGACGCTTCCCGCCGCGCCGCGCCTGCTGGGCGTCCACGTTGCTGTGCCGTAGCCGGCGACAACGGCGTACCTTCCGGCACGCTCAGCCGGAAAAGCGCCGTTCGTTGGCGATGCGCGCGAGCCGGCTGACCGCCTCGCGGCCCAGCTCGGCATTGATCCAGCGCGCGGTGTCGCAGAGCGCATCGAGTGACACGCCGGTCTTCATGCCCAGCCCGTGCAGCTGGTACACCAGATCCTCGCTGGCCAGGTTGCCACTGGCGCCCTGCGCGTAGGGACATCCGCCCAGCCCTGCGACAGATGCGTCCACCACGCGCACGCCGGCTTCGAGGCAGGCATGGACGTTGGCCAGGGCCTGGCCGTAGGTGTCGTGGAAGTGCACCGCCAGTCGCGCCATCGGCACTTCGGCGGCGCAGGCCAGCAGCATCTCGCGCGCCTTCCCCGCGGTTCCGACGCCGATGGTGTCGCCCAGCGAGATTTCCGCGCAGCCCATGGCATCGAGCGCCTGGACCACGCGCACCACGTCGTTGAGCGGCACCCGACCCTGATACGGACAGCCCAGCACGGTGGAGACGTAGCCGCGTACCCAGAGGCCGTCGGCCCGGGCGCGTTCGACCACCGGCGCCAGGCGTCGCAGGGACTGGTCGATGTCGCAGTTGATGTTCTTGAGATTGAACGCGTCGGAAGCGGCTGTGAACACGGCGATCTCGCGCACTCCCGCATCCAGCGCGCGCACCAGGCCCTGTTCGTTGGGCACCAGTACGGGATAGAGCACGCCGTCGCGACGCGTGATCCCGCCCAGCACCTCGGCCGCATCGGCCATCTGCGGCACCCACCTGGGGCTTACGAAGCTGGTCGCCTCCACCACCGAAAAGCCGCAGGCGGAGAGCCGGTCGATCAGGGCGGCCTTGGTGGCGGTGGGAACCTGCGCCGCTTCGTTCTGCAACCCGTCGCGCGGGCCGACTTCGACGATGCGGACGAAATCGTTCGCGCTCATGACTGCGCCTCCTCCGGGGTGAACTCCACCAGCGCCGCACCTTCCTCCACCTGGCTTCCCACCGCAACCAGGAAGCCGTCGAGCGTGCCCTTGGCGGGAGCGGTGAGGGTGTGCTCCATCTTCATGGCTTCCATCACCAGCAGCGGAGCGCCGGCGTCTACCGCGCCGGGCGTGGCCAGCAGCGCGATCACGCGGCCGGGCATGGGCGCGGTGAGGCCGCCGTCGCGGGCGGCATCGATGTCGTCTCCGGCAAGCGGATCCTCGAGCTGCAGGACGCAGGCCGGGCCGCCGTCGAACAGGTGCCAGAGGCCTTCAACGCCGTGCGCGATGGCCTCGATGCGCTCACCGTTGACGCGCAGCGCCAGGCGCCCGCCGGCGACGCTGCCGGCTACGGAAAAGACCTGCCCGTCGACTTCGATACGCCATCCCTCGTCCTCGCGCCACGCCAGCGCTTCGCGCAGCCCGGCCTTGCCCTGCCAGCGCAGGGTGCGCGGTGCGGCGTTGCCCAGGCGCCAGCCGCCGCGCGCGTCCCAGGGTGAACGGAGGCCGGCGGTGTGGTCTCCGCCTTCGGAGGCCAGCAGGGCGAAGCTCAGGAGCGCCACCTGGCGCGCCGCAGCCAGCGGCACGGGCGCGAACAGGGCATCGTGCTCGCGCTCGATCAGGCCGGTGTCGAGGTCGGCGCGGGCGAATGCGCCGTCCGGCGTGATCAGCCTCTGCAGGAAGTCCGCGTTGGTGGACAGCCCCACCACGGCGGTGCCGGCCAGTGCCGCGCGCAGCCGCGCCAGCGCCTGCCCGCGGTCGGCGCCGTGCACGATCAGCTTGGCCAGCATCGGGTCGTACCAGGGCGTGATGGCGTCGCCCGCTTCCACGCCGGTATCCACGCGCACGCCCTCACCGGCGGGGAGATCGAAGACCCGCGCCGTGCCGATCGAAGGCAGGAAGCCGCGCCCGGGATCCTCGGCGTAGATGCGCGCCTCGATCGCGTGGCCGCGCAGGCCGATCTTTTCCTGCGCGAGCGGCAGGGCTTCGCCGGCGGCCACGCGCAGCTGCCATTCGACCAGGTCCAGCCCGGTGATCATTTCGGTGACCGGGTGCTCGACCTGCAGGCGCGTGTTCATTTCCATGAAGTAGAAGTCACCGTCCTGCGAAGCGATGAATTCCACCGTGCCTGCGCCGACGTAGCCCACCGCGCGCGCGGCGTCGATCGCGGCCTGGCCCATCGCGGCGCGGCGCTCCGGGGTCATGCCCGGCGCGGGCGCTTCCTCCAGCACCTTCTGGAAGCGGCGCTGCACCGAGCAGTCGCGTTCGTTGAGGTGCACCGTCCGGCCGTGTGCGTCGGCGAATACCTGCACTTCGATGTGCCGCGGCCGCAGCACGTATTTTTCCACCAGCACGCGGTCGTTGCCGAAGGACGCCGCGGCCTCGCGCCGGCAGGATTCGAGCGCGGCGGCGAAGTCTTCGCCGCGATCGACCCGGCGCATGCCCTTTCCGCCGCCGCCCGCGCTGGCCTTGATCAGCACCGGATAGCCGATGGCGTCGGCCTGCGCCTTGAGGAAGGCCGCGTCCTGGTTGTCGCCGTGGTAACCGGGCGTCAACGGCACGCCGGCCCGCTGCATCAGCGCCTTGGCGGCGCTCTTGCTGCCCATGGCCTCGATGGCGTCCGCGGGCGGGCCGATGAAGACCACGCCCGCCTCGGCGCAGGCGCGCGCGAAGCCGGCGTTTTCGGAGAGGAAGCCGTAGCCAGGGTGGATCGCCTGCGCGCCGCTGCGCCGGGCGGCGTCGAGGATCTTTTCGGCCACCAGGTAGCTCTCGGCCGCCGCCGCCGGCCCGATCGGCACCGCGACGTCGGCCAGGCGCACGTGGCGCGCCTGGGCGTCGGCCTCCGAGTACACCGCGACGCTGCGGATGCCGAGCCTGCGGCAGGTGGCGGTCACCCGGCAGGCGATCTCGCCGCGGTTGGCGATCAGGACGGTGTCGAAGGGTCTTGCGTTCATGTCAGCATCCGTTTGCGATATGCGGGGCAGCTTGAATCCGCCTCTGCGCGCGTTGCCGCCACGACGCCCGGCGCGTCATGCCCGGCACTGGCTGGCGTTGTTTTTCCATCAGCCTGCACGGGCCGCGCCGCCCGGTTTTTTCCCGGAAGGCGTGAATCGTGCGCCTGTGAAAGGCACATCGGCCTGCGGCGGCCGAGGTTTTCACGCCCCGTGAACGTTCGCAGGGCGCTTGCGTGGTCACCGTGCCCTTGCCCACGCCGCCGCGCGCTTTTCCAGAAACGCGCTCAGGCCCTCGCGCGCTTCATCCGTCGCGCGGATGGTGGCGATGGCGTCCGCGGTTTCGGCGATCAGCGCGTCGTCGATGCTCCGGCCGGACAGCTCCGTGATGAAGCGCTTGGCGCGGGCCTGGGCCTGTGGCCCTCCGGCGGCGAGCGCGTCGGCGATTTCGGCGATCCTCGCGTCCAGCGCGGCGCCGCCGACCACCTCGTGCACCAGCCCGATTTCCCGCGCGCGTGCGGCGTCGATGCGCTCGGCGCTGAGGAAGTAGCGCTGGCACTGGCGCGCGCCGATGGCGCGCAGCACGTACGGGCCGATGGTGGCCGGGATCAGGCCGAACTTCACTTCCGAGGTGGCGAACACCGCGGCCTCGGATGCCACCGCGATGTCGCAGGCGCAGGTCAGGCCCATCCCGCCGCCCAGGGCCGCACCGTGCACGCGGGCGATCGTGGGTTTCGGAAGCTCGGCCAGGGTGCGCAGCATCGTCGCCAGCGCGCTGGCGTCGGCCAGGTTCTGCTCGTAGCCGTAGCCGGCGGCGCGGCGCATCCAGTCGAGGTCGCCGCCGGCGGAAAAACTTTTTCCGCGTCCGGCCAGCACCACGACGCGCGCCTCGGCATCCTCGCCCAGTGCGCGCAGGCCGTCGGTGATGGCGGCGATCAGGTGTTCGTCGAAGGCGTTGTGCTTTTCCGGCCGATTGAGCCAGAGCGTGGCGAGCGCTCCGCTGCGTTCGATCTGGACCCGTTCCTCGCGCATCGCATCACATCCTGAAAATGCCGTAATCGGTGGTTTCCACCGGAGCGTTGAGCGCCGCCGACAGGCCCAGCGCGAGAACTTCTCGGGTCTTGGCCGGATCGATGATGCCGTCGTCCCAGAGCCGCGCGCTGGCGTAGAAGGGGTGGCTCTGCTGTTCGAACGTCTCGCGGATCGGCGCCTTGAAGGCATCCTCCTCCTCCTGTGGCCAGACGCCGCCCTTGGCTTCGATGCCGTCGCGCCTGACCCGCGCCAGCACGCTGGCGGCCTGTTCGCCGCCCATCACGCCGATCCGCGCGTTGGGCCACATCCACAGGAAGCGCGGCGAATAGGCGCGCCCGCACATGCCGTAGTTGCCGGCGCCGAAGCTGCCGCCGATCACCACGGTGAACTTGGGCACCTTCGCGCAGGCCACCGCCATCACCAGCTTGGCGCCGTCGCGCGCGATGCCGCCGTTTTCGTATTTTCGGCCCACCATGAAGCCGGTGATGTTCTGCAGGAACACCAGCGGGATGCCGCGCTTGGCGCACAGTTCGACGAAGTGCGCGCCCTTGAGCGCAGATTCGGAGAAGAGGATGCCGTTGTTTGCGACGATCCCGACCGGATGGCCGTGGACATGGGCAAAGCCGGTGACCAGGGTGGTGCCGTAGCGCGCCTTGAATTCGTCGAAGCGGGAGCCGTCCACGATGCGCGCGATGACCTCGCGCACGTCGAAGGGCTTGCGGGTGTCGGCCGGAATCAGTCCGTAGAGTTCTTCGGCCCGATAGCGCGGCGCTTCGGGCTCGCGCAGCGTCAGACGGCCGCGCTTTTCCCAGTTGAGGTGGCTGATGATGCGCCGCACCTGGGCCAGCGCGTGGCGGTCGTCGCGGGCGAAATGGTCGGCCACGCCGGAGATGCGGGTGTGCACGTCAGCGCCGCCGAGGTCTTCGGCGCTGACGTCCTCGCCGGTGGCCGCCTTCACCAGCGGCGGCCCGCCGAGGAAGATCGTGCCCTGTTCCTTGACGATGACGGTCTCGTCGCTCATCGCCGGCACGTAGGCGCCGCCGGCGGTGCACGACCCCATCACGCAGGCGATCTGCGGAATGCCCTGTGCCGACAGCGTGGCCTGGTTGTAGAAGATGCGGCCGAAGTGCTCCTTGTCGGGAAACACCTCGTCCTGCAGCGGCAGGAAGGCGCCGCCGGAATCCACCAGATACACGCAGGGCAGGCGGTTCTCCCGCGCGATCTCCTGCGCACGCAGGTGCTTCTTCACCGTGATCGGGTAGTAGGTGCCGCCCTTGACCGTGGCGTCGTTGGCCACGATCACGCACTCCGTTCCCTCGATGCGGCCGATGCCGGCGACCAGTCCGGCGCAGGGCACCTGGTCCTCGTACATTCCGCTGGCCGCCAGCGGGGCGATTTCCAGGAAGGGTGAGCCGGGATCGAGCAGCGCGTCGATGCGGTCGCGCACCAGCAGCTTGCCGCGCGCGATGTGCTTGGCGCGCGCCGCATCGCTGCCTCCACGGCTGAGGCGCGCGGTCAGCGCGTGCAGTTCATCGACCTGGGCGCGCATCGCCTCGGCGTTGGCGCGGAAGTCGTCGGAGCCGGTGGATATCCGTGATTTCAGGAAGCTCATCGCAGTGCGCCATGACGGGGTGTGAGCAACGTGACGCCCGGCGCGGCGCGGCATGCAGGCGCGGTGGCGTCGGGTCGGCGACGCATGGGTGCAGGGCAACGATGGATCATCGCGCACCGTCCTGGAACAGCTCGCGCCCGATCAGCATGCGGCGGATCTCGCTGGTGCCCGCGCCGATTTCATAGAGTTTGGCATCGCGCCACAGACGCCCGGTGGGATAGTCGTTGATGTAGCCGTTGCCACCGAGGACCTGGATCGCCTGGCCGGCCATCCAGGTGGCCTTTTCGGCGGCGTAGAGGATGGCGCCGGCGGCGTCCTTGCGCGTGGTCTGGCCGCGGTCGCAGGCCTTGGCCACCGCATAGACGTAGGCGCGGCAGGCGTTGAAACCCACGTACATGTCGGCGAGCTTGCCCTGGATCAGCTGGAACTCGCCGATGCTGCGGCCGAACTGCTTGCGCTCGCGCGAGTAGGGCAGGGCCACGTCCAGGCAGGCCGCCATGATCCCCAGCGGCCCGCCGGAAAGCACCAGGCGCTCGTAGTCCAGCCCGGACATCAGCACGCGCACGCCCTTGTCCACTTCGCCCAGCACGTTTTCCGCCGGCACTTCGCAATCCTGGAACACCAGTTCGCAGGTGTTGGAGCCGCGCATGCCGAGCTTGTCGAGCTTCTGCGCGGTGGAAAAACCGGCGAACCCCTTTTCGATGATGAAGGCAGTGATGCCTTTGGAGCCGGCGGCGACATCCGTCTTGGCGTAGACGATCAGCACGTCCGCATCCGGGCCGTTGGTGATCCACATCTTGTTGCCGTTGAGCACGAACCGGTCGCCGCGACGCTCGGCGCGCAGGCGCATCGAGACCACGTCCGAGCCTGCACCCGGCTCGCTCATGGCGAGCGCGCCGACGTGCTCGCCGCCGACCAGCTTCGGCAGGTACCTGGCCTTCTGCTCGTGGGTGCCGTTCTTGCGCAACTGGTTGACGCACAGGTTGGAGTGCGCACCGTAGGAAAGACCGATGGACGCCGAGGCGCGCGAGATTTCCTCCATCGCCACGACGTGCGCCAGATAGCCCATCGCGGTGCCGCCGTACTCTTCCTCCACCGTCAGCCCGAGCAGGCCCATTTCTCCCAGCTCGCGCCACAGCGCGTTGGGGAAGGCGTTGCCGCGGTCGGTTTCCTCGGCCAGCGGCGCGATGCGCGCCTGCGCGAAGTCGCGCACCGCATCGCGCAAGGCGTCGATGGTCTCGCCCAGATCAAAATCGAATTCCGTGTGCGGCATCGGTGAACTCCCTGCGGTCGCGGCGCCGCCCTGACGGTGTGCAACGGACAGGCCGTCCGCGCCGCCCATGGAATGAATCCTAATTCATTTTTTCCAGCGGGGAAACGCGGACGGCCGCGGCGCTCCCGTAGAATGCGGAGCGTACCCCTCGCCTTTCGTTTTTTTCCGATGGCCTACCGCCGCACCCGACTGATGGAAGAGCGCCTCGCCGGCAACCGCGAGCGCATTCTGCGCGCGACCCGGCGGCTGATTGCCGAGGGCGGTTTCCGCAACGCGCAGATCGCGGCGGTGGCGGCCGGGGCCGAGGTTTCCACCGGCACCATCTACCGCTATTTCCCCTCCAAGGCCGAGCTTTTTGTGGAGGTGCTCTCCGCCGCGGTGGAGCACGAGATCGACATCCTGCGCGAAGTGATCGCCGCACGCCCCGGCGCGCGCGCCCAGCTCGACGCCGCGGTGGCCTCTTTCGTGCGGCGTGCGCTGACCGGCCCGAACCTGGCATGGGCCTTCATCGCCGAGCCGGCCGATCCTGAAGTGGACGCCGAGCGCATCCGCGGGCGCAAGCGCTTCGGCGACGTGTTCAAGACGGTGCTGCGGCGCGGTGTGGCCAGCGGCGAGTTTCCGAAGCAGAACCTCGACGCCAGCGCCGCCTGCATCGTCGGCGCCTTCACCGAGGCGCTGGTCGGGCCGATCGGCCCCAGCCGCAAGACCCTGCGCGACAAGGAGCGGCTGGTGCAGGCGATCTGCGCGTTCTGCGTGCGGGCGGTGTCGGCGCCGGATTGATCATTCCAGCGGCAGGGCCCGCGCCGCGCGCAGCTGGTGCGGCTGGATCGCGCCGGCGCGGTTGCTCCAGCTTCCGCGCACGTGGTTGAGGATGGCGACGAGGTCGGCCTCGGAGACGCGGTCGGCGAACGGCGGCATCGAGTGCGGCGCCGGATTGCCAGCGGTGGTGGGCGGCGCGGCGCCGAACAGGGTGACGCGGATCAGGTTCACGGGATCGTTCGCCACCACCTGCGGATTGCCGTCGAGCGGCGGATACGCCCGATCGCGGCCGCGTCCGTCGCGGCCGTGACAGTCGGCGCAGTGCCGCTCGTACAGCGCGGTGCTGGCCGGGCCAATCAGGTCGCGCGCGGGGCGCGCCGGCGGCGCGGGGCGCTGCGGCAGCGGCGGCAGGCTGAGGATGTATTCGGCGATGGCGCGGGCGTCGTATTCGCTCAGGTGCTGCAGGCTCGCGCCGACCACCTCGGCCATCGGCCCGAACGCCCCGGACTGCGGCGCCACGCCGGTGCGCAAATAGTCGGACAGGTCATCGACGCTCCAGTGCGACAGCGCCTCGCCGTCGAGCGGTGGTGCAACCCATCCCTGCCCGAGGATGCGCCCGCCGACGAAGCGGCGCGAGCGGTTCATCGCGCCGAAAGCGCTGCGTTCGCCGTGGCACATGGTGCAGTGCGCCAGTCCTTCCACCAGGTAGCGCCCGCGATTCCATGTCTCGCCGCGCGAGGGATCGGAAACCAGCTGCCACGGTCGGTGGAACAGCATGCGCCAGGCGATCAGCGCCGGGCGCCAGCCGGCGAAGCCGGTGACGGTGTTGTGCGGCGGCGGCTTCGCCACCGGCGCCTGACTGCGCAGCCAGGCGAAGATCGCGTCGGCATCGGCTGGATCGAGATGCTGGAAGTTCTCGAACGGAAAGGCGGGATACAGCAGGCCGCTGCGGCCAACGCCGTGCGCCAGGGCGTGGCGGAACTGTGCCGCCGACCACGCGCCGATGCCGTGCTCGGGGTCGGACGTGAGGTTGCTCGAATACAGCGTGCCCCACGGCGTGGCGAAGGCGCGTCCGCCGGCCAGCGGCTCGCCGCCGCGTGCGGTGTGACAGGCCACGCAGTCGCCGATTCGCGCCAGATAGTGGCCGCGCTCCAGGGTCGCGGGGTCGGCCGGCACCGCCGCGGAATCCCCGTCGGGCGCCGAGAGTGCGCCCAGGCCGCCCTGTGCGACGACCAGGACGCTGATCACCACCGCGGCCAGCACGAACAGCGGGAATCCGAACGCCATCAGCAACGTGGGCAGGCTCGGGCCGCGTGCGCCGCTCATGGCTGCACCCCGCGCGCCGGATCGAAGTACGTGGCGCCGCCGCAGTCCAGCGGAAGCGGCTCGGCGCTGGCGTCCAGCGGGAGCGAATCGGGGGCCGGCACCTGTCCGGCAATGAAGGTCGCGATCCGGCGCACGTCGCCCGGTTCCAGCCGCGCCACCACTTCCGCCATGCAGTCGGGCGCGATGGAGTGGCGCGAGCCGGTCATCCAGCCGCCGAGCTGGGCGATCAGGTAATCGGTGGGCAGCCCGGCCAGCGCCGGTACGCCCGGTTCGCGGCCCTGCAGTTCGGGGCCGTGGCAGCTCGCACAGGCCGGAAGTCCGCGCGCTGCATCGCCTTCGTGTACCAGCCTGCCGGCGCGCGCGCGGTCGGCCTCGCCCTGTGCCGCCGGCGGCGCGTGCTGCGGCACCACCACGGGCTGGGCGGCGAAGAAGCTGGCGATGCGCGCCAACCAGGCGTCATTCCAGTTGCGCATCAGGTAGACCATCTGCGGGTAGTGGCGGCGCCCGTCGCGGAAGCCCTGCATCTGCG
This sequence comes from uncultured Chiayiivirga sp., assembly GCA_934525595.1. Classification (GTDB taxonomy): domain Bacteria; phylum Pseudomonadota; class Gammaproteobacteria; order Xanthomonadales; family Xanthomonadaceae; genus Denitratimonas. Next base: position 37,078 of record CAKSZJ010000024.1, read on the forward strand.
CGAACAGGTAGCCCGCCGGCTTGCCGGCCAGGTGCGGGTAGTACTCCGAACCGGGCGCGCCTTCGCCACGTGCGCCGTGGCAGGCCGCGCAGGCCGCGAGGCGTTCGGCCATGGCGTCGTCATCGAGTTCGGGCATCGCCGCCGCGGGCAGCGCCAGCGCCATCAGGGCGAGGAAAGCATGGGTTTTCATGCGTGAAGCTTAGAGCCAGTCATGCGGTTTTGCGTACCTTCCGGTGCGTGTCTGCGCATCGCACCAAGGTCCGGGTGCGCCACCGCAGGCGCGGCGGTATGTTTGCGCGATGCCTTCGGCTTCCTCCATCCGATTCCCGATTGCGGCGGTCTGGCCCGCTGCGCGGTCTGGTCCGTGACCTCATCTGCCGATACGGCGGATCGCGCCTTTGGCCCGATCCGGCAGAGCGTCCATCGTGGCGCCGATGACCTCCTCAGCGCCGGCCTCGGGATCGACGGCCTGCGCGCCGCGGCTCCGCCCGTGGCCGGAAACCCGCTTTCGCCCACGCCCCTGGAACTCCGCCGCCGCGCGATATGGTCCAACTGGCGCGGCATCGCCGACCTGCGCCCGGGCGGAGGCGCAGGCGACGCGCTGCCGCGTGTGCCGGGTCGCGAATTTTCCGCACTGGCACGGCTCGATGGCGCGCGTCAGCCGCACCGCGTCCTGCTGCAGCTGCCCGACGGCTTCGACCCGGCACGCCCGTGCCTGGTGGTCGCGCCGGCCTCGGGGTCGCGCGGGGTGTACGGCGCGATCGCGGTTGCCGGGCCGTGGGCGCTGCCGCGCGGCTGCGCGGTGGCCTATACCGACAAGGGCGCGGGCAGCGATTATTTCGATCTCGATGCCGCGCTGGGCGTACGGGAGGACGGCACCGTCGGTGCGGGAGACGGCCTCGCGTTCGCCCCCGAAACGGCCGCCTTGCCCGAACCTCGCGGCATCGCCTTCAAGCATGCCCATTCCGGCGACAATCCGGAGGCCGACTGGGGCCGCCACGTGCGCCAGGCGGCGCGCTTCGGGCTCCAGGTGCTGGCCGAGCAGTTTCCGGGCCATCGCCTGGACTCACGCCGCGTCCGGGTGATCGCCGTGGGCATCTCCAACGGCGGCGGCGCGGTGCTGCGCGCCGCCGAAGTCGAGGACGAGCTGATCGACGCCGTGGTCGCAGGCGAGCCCAATGTCTACGCCCGTGCCGAAGCCGCACGTCCGCTCTACGACTACGCCACGCTCGCCGCGATGATGATGCCCTGCGCGCTGCTGGCCATCGACGACATGCCGCAGCCACCAATCCGTGCGGCGCTGCGCGCGGCAGGTGTGACGCGCTGCAAGGCGCTTGCCGACAGCCACCTGCTGCCGCGCGGCGCCCCCGACGTTCAGGCGCGCGCGGCGCTGGAGCAGCTGCGCCGCTACGGTTTCGACGACCACGCCCTGCGCAGCGGCGTGATTTCCACCGGTTTCGATCTGTGGCGCTCCGTGGCAGCCACCTATGCTCCCGCCTACGGCCGCTACGGATCGGGCGGACATCCCTGCGGATTTTCCTGGTCGATGGTCGGATCCGACGGCGCACCGCGCGCGGCCACGGCCGAGGAGCGCGCGCTGTGGTGGAGCGACGGGTCGGGCATTCCGCCGGGCAACGGCATCGCCCTGATCGACCCCAGCCGCGCCGGCGAGGATCCGGACCTTCCCGGGCTCGCCTGCCTGAGCCGGCTCTGGCGGGAGCCGGCGTGCAATGCGCGGGTCACCGCGGGCGTCGAGGAAACCCGCGCCGCGCCGCCGCGCGCCGGGCTGCCCGTGATCCTGGTGCACGGGCGCGATGACGGGCTGATCCCGCTGGCCTTCAGCAGCGCGCCCTACGTCGAGATGGCGCGCGCCGCTGGGCGCGAGGTTCCGCTGTGGGTCGTGCCGGATGCGCAGCACTTCGACGCCTTCCTGGCGCTTCCCGACTACGGCCGGCGTTTCGTGCCGCTCTTGCCGAAGGTCCACGCCGCGCTGGACGCGGTGGCGGCGCATCTGGACGATCCTCGCGTCGCGCTGCCGGACGCGGCGCCGTAAGAGCCCCCGCTGCGCCGCGTGCCGCAGCCGGCCCCAGACGAACGCCCTGCCTCATCCGCGGGCGGGCGGGGTGCGCGTGGGCGCGAGACGGATTAGAGTATCGGCTCTCCATACCCGGCCGTATTGTCCGGCGCATTCCCCCTTCCGCCCACGGAGATCCCGCCATGAGTACCGCTTTCACCCCGCCGCTGGAAGACATCCGCTTCGTGCTGGACGAGCTCGTCGACGTGCCTGCGGTGCAGGCCCTGCCGGGGCAGTCCGAAACCAGCCGCGAGCTGGTCGACGCGGTGCTTGAAGAGGCCGGCAAGTTCGCCGCCCAGGTGCTGGCGCCGCTCAATCGCGAGGGCGACATCAAGGGCAGCCAGTGGAAGGACGGCGAGGTCGCCAGCGCCCCCGGATTCCGCGACGCCTACGCCCAGTACTGCGCTGCGGGCTGGAACGCGCTGCCCTTTCCGGCCCAGTGGGGCGGCCAGGGCCTTCCCAGCATCGTGTCCAGCCCGGTATCGGAAATGGTGATGTCGGCCAACCTGTCATTTTCGCTGTGCCCGATGCTGACCGCCGGCGCGGTGGCGGCGCTGGTGCTGGTGGGTTCGGATCAGCTCAAGCAGACCTATCTGCCGAAGATGATCGACGGCAGCTGGACCGGCACCATGAATCTCACCGAGCCGCAGGCCGGCTCGGATCTTTCCCTGGTGCGAAGCCGCGCCGTGCCCGAAGGCGATCACTACCGCATCAGCGGGCAGAAGATCTTCATCACCTGGGGCGAGCACGACATGACCGAAAACATCGTGCACCTCGTGCTGGCGCGCCTGCCCGATGCGCCCGAGGGCGTGAAGGGCATCTCGCTGTTCGTGGTGCCCAAGTTCCTGGTCAACGCCGACGGCTCGCTGGGCGCGCGCAACGACGTGCGCTGCGGCTCGCTCGAGCACAAGCTCGGCATCCACGCCAGTCCCACCGCGGTGCTCAACTTCGGCGAGAAGGACGGTGCCATCGGCTATCTGGTGGGAGAGGCCAATCGCGGCCTCGAATACATGTTCATCATGATGAACGAGGCCCGCTATGCGGTCGGCGTGCAGGGCATCGCGATCGGCGAGCGCGCCTATCAGCAAGCGGCCGCCTACGCGCATGAGCGCCGCCAGGGGCGCGACCTGACCGATCCGCGCGGTCCGACCGCACCGATCGCGCGGCACCCCGACGTGCGCCGCATGCTGCTGACCATGCGCGCCATCACCGAGGCCAACCGCGCGCTGTCGATGACCTTGGCGGCGCTGCTCGATCACGGCCACGCCGGCAACAGGGACGCCCAGGCGCTCGCCGAATTCCTCGTGCCGATCCACAAGGGCTGGGCCACCGAGGCGGCCAACGAGGTCACCAGCCTCGGCGTGCAGGTGCACGGCGGCATGGGCTTCATCGAGGAAACCGGCGCTGCCCAGCACTTGCGCGATGCGCGCATCACCGCGATCTACGAGGGCACCACCGCGATCCAGGCCAACGATCTGGTCGGACGCAAGACCGCGCGCGACGGCGGCGCAGTAGCCAGGGCGCTGGCCGGGCAGATCCGTACCACGCTGGCGGCGCTGGCCGAGGCGGACGATCCGGACCTGAAGGCCATCCACGCGCGGCTGGACGCGGCGCTGACGGATTTCGAGCTCTGCGCCACCTATGTCGCCACCCACTTCACCCACGACATCGTTGCCGTGCACGCCGGCTCCGTGCCTTATCTGACGCTCTCGGGCCTGGTGTGCGGCGGCTGGCAGATGGCGCGCGCGGCGCAGGCGGCGCGCCGCCGGCTCGATGCGGCGCAAGGCGATGCCGGTTTCAACACCGCCAAGCTCAAGACCGCACGCTTCTACGCCGATCACCTGCTGACCCGCGTCGCGGGCCTGCGCGAACAGGTGCTCGCGGGCGCCAGCGCGATTGCGGAGTTCCCGGAGGAGCGCTTCTGATTCGGCGCCGCTGGAATGGCGGATCACCCTCAAACGCCAAGCCCAGCGGTTGCTCGGTGCAACGTGTCGAGATGGACTGGGCCAATCGGCGGGTATCCGGATCGATCGTGGATTCGCGCAGCTGCGATCTCAATTTCAGTACGTGCCGGTCGTCTGCGTGATCGTCACGTGGCAGCCGCCTTCGGTGGTGGCGAACACGTCCCACGTGGTGACGTCGTTCCCACTGGCGGCACGGATCACAAGATGCTCGCCATGTGTGCCAAGGGACAGAATGGCGTGGACGGAGACTCCGGTCATCTGTATGTGGTTGACCGTGCCCGTCGTTGCCCGGTCGATCCACAGGCTGGAGGAAACCCCAACTTGGGTCGCAGTAAACTGGATGGTGTATCCGTTCCCGCAGCTGACGGTGAGTGCTCCAGCTTCCGTATCCAGGAACTGATGCGTATTCATGACGACCCGCGTTTGGAGGGGCTTGGGTGCGTCGTCGCCCGCTGGACCAGCAGGGCCGATGGGCCCCTCTGGACCTGCCGGCCCCATCTCGCCGGCGGCTCCTTGTGGGCCTGCCGGGCCGGCAGGGCCGACCGCTACGCCAGGTGCGCAGGGTCCAAGCGCACCGGCGGCGTCGAAGCACAGCACCTCATTGCCATCTGCGGCACCGGGCAGCCCCGGAATCAGTACCCGCCCGGAATCTTCCACCGAGATGGCAGGTGAATTGTCTTGCTTGTGCACCTGGAAACTGGAGCCCGGGCTGGGTGTCACCACCACCTGTGCACTGGCGTGCGACGGCAGGCCGAGCAGGGCAAGGCTGCCTGCCATCAATGCGCAGCCGCGCAGGATCGGATTGAGCGAACGTGTATTCATGTGGCGACCTTGATGTTGTTCTCGGTGAAGTGGTGTGGCGGAACGATGCCGGGACAGGCAGGGGATTGGCTAGCGGGCAGGGAGGCGGGCGACCCCGACCACGGCCAATAAACCGGCAAGGAGCATGAGCAACAGACTTGAGGTGGCCGGAATCGACTGTGCCACGGCAGAGGTGCCGAACCAGCGAAAGTTGTTGCCCGAATTGATCGAGTTGAACGTGGCCGGCGTACCTGGCGCGATCCACTGCGAGCCGGCGGGTACAGCCTGGTCGGCAACGTCGATCCAACCGACCTGCTGCACGCCGCCCGGCGCCAGTGCCCATCGCGCCTGCGAGCCGGGCTGTGTGCTGCGTATCATCAGATGTGATCCGGATACGCCGTTCAGGCGCAGGGCATCGCTGATGGATTGGGCAGACTCAACTTCCAAGTGCAACACCCCCATATAAACCAGCCTGAGGCTGGAAAAAGAGGGAGTGTATTGCGATG
>CAKSZJ010000025.1 GCA_934525595.1 uncultured Chiayiivirga sp.
CGCGGCGATGGCGGTTCGTAGGTCGGGGCTACGTCCCCGACGATTCGATGCGCGTCTCGGTGGGGGTATGTCCCCGACGTTTCTGCTTCAGGGTTGAATTCGTCCGGGAACCATGGCGGAAATGAAAAAGGGCGCCGTGCGGCGCCCTTTTTCGCTGCGAGACCGGGGCGCCGGCTCAGTAGCGGTAGTGCTCGGGCTTGTACGGCCCATCTACCGTTACGCCGAGGTAGTCGGCCTGGGCCGGCGTCAGGCGGGTCAGCTTCACGCCGATCTTCTCCAGGTGCAGGCGCGCCACTTCCTCGTCGAGCAGCTTGGGCAGGATGTAGACCTTGTTGGCGTACTCGCCCTTCTTCTCCCACAGGTCGATCTGCGCGAGCGTCTGGTTGGCGAAGGAGTTGCTCATCACGAAGCTCGGGTGACCGGTGGCGCAGCCGAGGTTCACCAGGCGGCCTTCCGCCAGCAGGAACATCGCGTTGCCGTTGGGCAGGATGTACTTGTCCACCTGCGGCTTGATGTTGACGATTTCCACGCCCGGCAGCGCCTTCAGCGCATCGACCTGGATCTCATTGTCGAAGTGGCCGATGTTGCAGACGATGGCCTGGTCCTTCATCGCGGTCATGTGTTCGACGCGGATGATGTCCTTGTTGCCGGTGGTGGTGACATAGATGTCGGCCTCGCCGAGGCTGTCCTCGACGGTCGACACTTCGTAGCCCTCCATCGCCGCCTGCAGCGCGCAGATCGGGTCGATCTCGGTGACGATCACGCGCGCACCGTAGGCGCGCAGCGAGGCGGCGCAGCCCTTGCCGACGTCGCCGTAGCCGCAGACCACGGCGACCTTGCCGGCCAGCATCACGTCGAGCGCGCGCTTGAGGCCGTCGGCCAGCGATTCGCGGCAGCCGTACAGGTTGTCGAACTTGGACTTGGTGACCGAGTCGTTGACGTTGATCGCCGGCACCAGCAGCTTGCCGTCCTGCGCCAGCTGGTAAAGGCGGTGCACGCCGGTGGTGGTCTCTTCCGAAACGCCCTTCCAGTCGGCGACGACCTTCGTCCAGTAGCCCGGGCGTTCCCTGGCGACGCGCTTGAGCAGGTTCTTGATCACCTGCTCTTCGTGGCTGCCCGACGGGCTGTTGACGAAGCTCTCGTCGCCCTGTTCAAGCTCGTAGCCCTTGTGGATCAGCAGCGTCACGTCGCCGCCGTCGTCCACCACCAGCTGCGGGCCGAGGAAGCCGCCCTTGCCGTCGGGGAAGCTCAGCGCGTCGAGCGTGCAATCCCAGTACTCCTCCAACGTCTCGCCCTTCCAGGCGAACACCGGGGTGCCGGTGGCGGCGATGGCCGCGGCGGCGTGGTCCTGGGTGCTGAAGATGTTGCACGAGGCCCAGCGCACGTCGGCGCCGATGTCCTTGAGTGTCTCGATCAGCACCGCGGTCTGGATCGTCATGTGCAGCGAGCCGGTCACGCGCACGCCCTTGAGCGGGGCTTCGGCGGCGTGCTTGCGACGGATCGCCATCAGGCCCGGCATCTCGTGCTCGGCGATGTCGATCTCCTTGCGGCCCCAGTCGGCCAGGGAGATGTCGGCCACCTTGTGGTCGGCGGTCGGGGAGGTTTTCGGGGGTGCGTTCATGCTGTGGCTCCGGGAGACAGGGAGAACCCGGCGCGGTTCGCGGATGCGAGGCCGGGTTCGTTCGCGAGCGCCGTTGGGACGAGTCGACCGTCGAGCCTGATTCCGGTGGACCGGACTTGCAGCGCCCCTCGACGGGAAAGGGGCGCGATTCTACCAGTGCGGCTCTTGCCCGTGGCGCTGGCGGGTGCGGGCGGCGATGGTGCGTACAGGAAAGGCGGGGCGTGCGTTCAGGTGGACGTCATGCCGCGCCGTCTTTGCACTTTCGCGGCGCTTGACGGCGCCGCACAGCGCAGGGTGCCTGGTACGGCTCAGTGCGCGGCTGCGCGCCGCCCTCCGGCGTACAGGGCGCGCAGGAGGTCGCCGCCGAGCCAGTAGCACAGGTCGGCCGGCGCGTTCGCGGCCCAGATCGCGAGATCGGCGCGCAGGCCGGGCGCAAGGCGTCCGCGATCATCCAGGCCGAGCGCGCGCGCGGCGTTGACGGTGGCGCCACGCAGGGCCTCTTCCGGGGTCAGGCGGAACTGGATGCAGGCCAGCGCCATCGCCAGCCGCAGGCTCAGCAGCGGCGAGGTGCCGGGATTGGCGTCGGTCGCCACTGCCATCGGCACACCGTGACGACGGAAGGCGTCGATCGGCGGCAGCCGGGTTTCGCGCAGGCACAGGAAGGCGCCGGGCAGCAGCACCGCGGCGGTGCCTTGCGCGGCCATGGCGCGCACGCTCTCCTCGCTGGTGTATTCCACGTGGTCGGCGGAGAGTCCGTCGAAGCGCGCCGCCAGCGCGCCGCCGCCCGAATCGCTGAGCTGGTCGGCGTGCAGTTTGACCGGCAGCCCGAGGGCGTGCGCCGCTTCGAACACCCGCGCGGTCTGCTCTGGGGAGAAGGCGATGCGCTCGCAGAAGGCATCCACCGCGTCCACCAGCCCAGCCGTCACGGCCGCGGGCAGCATCTTGTCGCAGACGAACCCGATGTAGTCGTCGGGGCGGCCGGCATACTCGGGCGGCAGGGCGTGCGCGCCAAGAAAGGTGGTGCGCACGTCGATGCCAAGCGCCGCGCCGATGCGGCGCGCGGCGCGCAGCATGGCCAGCTCGGTTTTCACGTCCAGACCGTAGCCGGACTTGATCTCGATCGTGCCCACGCCGTCGTGCACCAGGGCGCGGGCGCGCGCCAGAGCGATCTCGAACAGCGCGTCCTCGCCCGCCGCGCGGGTGGCGCGTACGGTGGACGCGATGCCGCCGCCGGCGCGCGCGATGTCTTCGTAGCTGACGCCCTCGAGCCGCTGTTCGAACTCGCCGGCGCGGTCGCCGGCGAATACCAGATGCGTGTGGCAGTCGATCAGCGCCGGGGTCACCAGCGCGCCGCCGCAGTCGATCGTTTCGGCGGCTTCGGCCGCGCCGGCGGGAAGATCGCACGTCGGCCCGGCATAGACGATGCGCCCGCCGCGGCAGGCCACAGCGCCGTCTTCGATCAGCCCGTAGCCGGCGTCGCCGGCGAGCGTGACGAGGCGTGCGTGGGCAAGGCAGAGGTCGAATCGGGCGGTATCGGACATGGGAGCGGGCACGCGTGGAACCGCTGCCGATGATCGCGGCGCCGGCCGCGCGTGTCGAGCCGGAGCGGGCGGATCGCATTGCCTGGAACGGAGGTTTTCCCTTTGGGATTACTTTGGGAAAAGACTGCTGCGTCAAGGAAATTACGCGAAGGGCGTTGCTTTCCTGCCGGCGTGCGCTTGTCCGCGAAAGCCTGTCCGTATGCGTGCCGGCAGCGAGACGGAATCCGGCGCGCTGTCCCGCGTTTGCCGCGGCTGACGGCCAGCGCAGATCCTGCAGCACCTCTGCCGCAGGTGTTCCGAACCGCGACGGCGTGCAGCGGAACGGGTTGTGCAGCGTCCCGGACGCCCCCACACAGGGAGGCCGCGCGTGGCATAATCCCACGCTTTTCCGGCACGTGCCGGCCCTTTTCCGAATAAAGCGAGTCTACCGATGGATTTCCTGATTTCTTCCGCCTGGGCGCAGGCTGCCGGTGCGCCGCAGGCTTCGCCGTGGTCGCCGCTGGTGATGATGCTGGTGTTCGTGGCGGTGTTCTTCTTCTTCGTCATCCGCCCCCAGATGAAGCGCGCCAAGGACCACCGCACCATGGTTTCGGCCATCGCCAAGGGCGACGAGGTGGTGACCAACGGCGGCATGCTTGGCCGCGTCGATGAAGTGGGCGATGCCTTCCTCGCCATCGAAGTTGCCGAGAAGGTGGTCATTCGCGTGCAGAAGAACGCCATCGCGGCGGTGCTTCCCAAGGGCACGCTCAAGTCCGCCTGAGTCGTTTTCCCGCTGTCCGAGCGCCGAGGGCATGGCTCCCGGTGCCCACCGCTGTCTGGTGAATCCAAATGCTTGAATACGCGCGCTGGAAATATGTGCTGGCGACACTGATCTTCATTGTCGCTTCGATCTACTCGCTGCCCAATCTGTATCCGCAGGACACCGCGGTCCAGATCACCGCCACCCGCGGCGGGCAGCTCGACGAGGCCCTCAAGGAGCGCGTTCAGGGCGTGCTCGAGCAAAGCAGGATCGGCTTCAAGTCGATCGGGATCGAGAACAACAACCTCCTGGTTCGTCTGGAGGACCCCAATCTGCAGATCCGCGCGGCCGATACGATTCGCGGTGTAGTGGGGCAGGGCTACATCGTTGCGCTCAATCTGGCCTCCACGGTGCCTGACTGGCTCACCGCCATCGGCGCCAAGCCGATGCTGCTGGGTCTGGACCTGCAGGGCGGCGTGCACTTCCTGATGGAAGTGGACCAGAAGGGCGCGCTGGAAAAGCGCGAGGCAAGCATGCTCGACGACATCCGCGGCGTGCTGCGCGAGAACAAGATTCCCTACGCCGGCGTGGATCGCGGTGCCACCGGCATCCTGATCCGCCTGCGCGACGCCGCCGACCGCAACACCGCCGCCGGCCTCATCGGTCGCGACGTGCCCCAGCTCCAGCTGGAAGACGGCACCGAGCCGGCGGTGCTGGTTGCCCACCTGCGCGAGGCCGAGCTCAAGACCATCCTCGACAATGCGGTCGAACAGAACATCGGTACCCTGCGCAACCGCATCAACGAACTGGGCGTGGCCGAGCCGGTGATCCAGCGCCAGGGCGCGACCCGCATCGTGGTGCAGCTGCCCGGCGTGCAGGACACCGCCCAGGCCAAGAAAATCCTCGGTGCCACCGCCACGCTGGAATATCGCGCAGCGGTCGACGGCAACGCCTTCGAGGCGGCGCAGACCGGCCGCGTGCCGCCCGATGCGCGCCTGTACTACGAGCGCGGCACCCAGCGCCCGATCCTGCTGTCGCGTCGCATCATCGCCTCGGGCGACCAGCTGGTGGATGCGCGCTCCGGCTTCGATCCGCAGGGCGGTGGGCCGATGGTGTCGGTGACGCTGAATTCGGCCGCAGGCGCGCGCATGAACGACTTCACCCGCGACAACGTCGGTCGCTTCATGGGTGTGGTCTACATCGAGCGCCTGCCCGAAACCAAGATCGTCAACGGCGAGGAAGTTCGCAGCGTGCGCGTGACCGAGGAAGTCATCAACTACGCCCGCGTCAACGGCGTGTTCGGCCGCAAGTTCCAGACCACCGGCCTGGGGAGTTCGACCGAAGCCTCCGAACTGGCCCTGCTGCTGCGCGCGGGCTCGCTGGCCGCGCCGGTGGACATCGTTGAGGAGCGCATCATCGGTCCGAGCCTGGGCAAGGAGAACATCCAGCGCGGCTGGACCGCGGTGAGCTACTCCTTCATCTTCGTGCTGGCCTTCTTCATCGTGTATTACAAGGTCTTTGGCGTGGTCACCAACATCGCGCTGCTGCTCAACCTGCTGCTTGTGGTTGCCGCGATGTCGTTGCTGGGTGCCACGCTGACCCTGCCGGGACTGGCCGGCATCGCGCTCACCGTGGGCCTGTCGGTGGACGCCAACGTCCTCATCAACGAGCGAATACGCGAGGAGTTGCGCCTCGGCCTGCCGCCGCAGACCGCCATCGCCGAAGGCTACGACCGCGCTTCGGGAACGATCTGGGATGCCAACGTCACCGCCCTGCTGGCCGGCATCGCGCTGTTCGCCTTCGGCACCGGACCGGTCAAGGGCTTCGCCGTCACCTTGTGCTTGGGCATCCTGACCTCGATCTATACCGCCGTCGACGTGTCGCGCGGCGTGGCCACGCTGATCTACGGCGGTCGCCGCAAGGTCAAGCGGGTTCTGATTTGAGGCACGAAGGAGATCAGCGATGAATATTTTTCCCTACGACAGCAAGATCGATTTCCTTCGCTACCGCCACGTCGCCCTGGCGATTGGCGTGCTCATGATCATCGGCAGCATGGTGCTGCTGGGCGTGCGCGGGCTCAACTACGCGCTCGACTTCACCGGCGGCACCGTGGCCGAACTGACCTTCGAGCATCCTGCCGATCTCGATGTGCTGCGCGGTCGCCTCGACGCCGAGGGCTATCCGGGCGCGGTGGTGCAGGCGTTCGGCTCCGAGACCGATGTGATGGTCCGACTGCAGTCGCGCGAAGGTCAGGACAACATCACCCAGACGGGCGATGCGGTGCGGACCGTGCTGTCTTCGAACGAAAACCCCGCCACCCTGGTGCGCAGCGACTTCGTCGGGCCGCAGGTGGGCAAGGAGCTGGCGCAGAATGGCATCCTTGCCGCGGTGTTCGTGATGCTGGGCTTCGTCATCTACATTTCGCTGCGCTTCGAGTGGAAGTTCGCGATTGCGGCCATCCTCTCCACCTCCTTCACCCTCATCATCACCACGGCCCTGTTCGCACTGACCTGGCGCGAGTTCGACCTGACCGTGATGGCCGGCGTGCTCTCGGTGATGGGCTATGCGATCAACGACACCATCGTGGTGTTCGACCGCGTGCGCGAGAACTTCCGATCCCTGCAAAAAGTGGATGCCCGGGAAGTGCTGAACCGTTCGGTCAACCAGACCCTGTCGCGCACCGTCATCACCTCGTTCGTGGCGCTGCTGACCGTGATCGCGCTGTATCTGTACGGCGGCGACTCGCTCGAAGGCATGGCCGAATCGCAGATATGCGGCATCATAATCGGCACGCTGTCTTCGATTTTCGTGGCCTGCCCGCTGCTGCTGCTGCTCGGCACCACAAAGATGGACATGATGCCCAAGGTGCGCGACGACGCCGACCTCGCGCGTCGCCCGTAACCTGACGCGCCCGCGGTTTCCGCCGGCTCAGGCCGGCCGTGCGCCACGCGGGCACGGCGGAACCGCCGCTGGCATGTTCCGATGCGCCACTACGGCTCCTGCCCGGGCGCGGAGCTACCTGCCGCGCGCAGCTCCTGCACCAGCGCGGGGGCCTGGTAGATGCGTTCGAGCGCGGTGAGGATCGCGGCGGGGTGGACGGAAATATTGCGACCGCGGGTTTCATCAAAGCCGTAGGCGCGCCCGAGCGCATGCCGGTTGCGGTCGAAGTTGAGGCCCACGAGGCGGCGCTGGCGGTCGATGATCGGGCTGCCGGAGTTGCCGCCGATGGTGTCGATGGTGGTGGCCTGATTGAGCGGCGTCGAGAGGTCCAGTGTGTCGATGCGGTTGAGCCAGCGCGCCGGCAGAGCGAAGGGTGCGGCACCGCTGGCGCGCTCGAGCATCTGACCGAGCGTGGTGAGCGAGGCGACTTCGCGACCGTTCTCCTCATAGCCGCGCCGCACGCCGAACGCGGCGCGCAGGGTGAAGCTGGCATCGGGATAGGCGTGCTCGCCTTCGCGGGCAAAGCGCGCGGCCGAAATCAGCGCGTGCTGGGTCAGCTCAATCGACTCGACCCGTGATTCCCAAGCGGCGCGCACCGCGCGCGCGGCTGGATCGATTGCGGCGGCGAGTGCAAGCAGCGGGTCGCGGCTTGCATTCACGGCCTTGCGGCCGCCGTCCCACAGGCGCGCGCGCTCGGCCGCATCGCCCAGGCCGGTCGCGCGCATCACGCGTTGCGCCACGGTCTGCGGGGTTTCCTTGCCCAGCAGCGTGCGGATGGCCGGATGCTCGTGGCCGAGCGCCTCGCGCGCGTGGCCCAGTGACCAGGCCAGGGTCATGGCCTCGTACTCGGGCTGGAAAGGCGTGGCTGCCACGGTGCGCTGGCGCAGCGCGGGCAGGGCGGATTCGGAATAGTCGCGCAGACGCTCGCCGTCCGGCCGCGCGCGTTCGGCGGCGGCGCGCACCAGGGTGCGCGCGTGCAGAAACAGCGGGCTGGCGAAGGCGTGGCCGGTTTCCAGCTGGGTGTATTCGTTGCCCAGGCTCCTCCGCGCTTGCTGCGCCTGTGCGATGGCGTCCCATGCGCCCGCGGTCCCGGCGGCGAGCGTGGAATCGGCGCTGACGAAGTTGCGCAACGCGCGCTCGGCCTCGCGTTTGCGCGCGAACACCGCTGGATCATGCAGGGTCTCGATCTCACCGCGCAGCACCTTGAGCATGTTCTCCGTGCGGCGAAGATCGGCGCTGGCGATGCGCGACTGCTCCGCACCTTCGGCGCGATAGCGGGTCAGCAGGCCGCGCAGCTCGGCCAGGCGCAGCGCGGCGGCGGTGAGTTCGACGTCGCGCAGGGTCTCGAGCTGGCTCACCGTCAGCAGGCGGCGGGTGCGCCCCGGCTGGCCGGTGGCGACCACCAGATCGCCTTCGGCGATCCCGGCCGGATGCAGCGCGAACCAGTCGCCGGTGTGGTAGGGCGCGCCGTCCTTCCACACGCGCAGCAGCGCGGCATCGAAGGAAAAACGCGGGAACTCGAAGTTGTCGAGATCGCCGCCGAAGCTGCCGGCGGCCTCCTCCGGCGCAAACACCAGGCGCAGTTCGCGCAGCCGCTCGTAGCGGTAGATCCAGTATTGCCCGCCCTGATACAGCTCCACCAGCTGGCAGCGCACGCTGTCGGCGTCACCTGCCACGCAGGCCGCTTCCAGTTCGGCCTGGATGCGGCTGCGCGCGGCGGCGAAGGCATCGCCCCGGGTGCCGTCGAGCGCGGCGCGCACGGTGGCGGTGACCTCGCGGGTTTCGACCAGGCGGCTGGCTTCCAGGCCCGGGCAGGTGCGTTCGTCGTCGCGCGAATCGGCGACGAAGGCGGTCAGCGCCAGGTCGCGCCGGGCGGTGGACAGGTCGCTCACGCAGCGCCGAACGCAGTGCGAGTTGGTCAGCACCAGCCCGTCGGGTGCCACGAACGAGGCCGAGCAACCCGTTTCCAGCCGCACCGAGGCCTGCATGACGTGGCGCACCCACTCGGCATCGGGGGTGAAGTCGAAGTCGCGTTGCAGCGCTGCGGCCGGCAGGTTGTCGAGGGTCCACATGCCTTCCGCGGCCGCACAGGGCGCCGCGGGAAGGGCCAGCGCCACGAGCGCGGGGAGGGCGAAGAGGAAGGGGCGCATGATCGCTCCGTCGGCAGGGAAACCGGGAGCCTAGCAGCATGCGGCGGCGAGACGGCCTGAGCGCCTCGCCGCCGCGGGTGTGGCGTGCGCGGTCAGCCGTCCCAGCCGCAGTCCTTGCCCTGATTCTGGGTTTCCAGCCAGGCGTTGAGCGGGGCGAAGTATTCCAGCACGGCCGAGGCGTCCATCTCTTCGCCGCCGGTCAGTTCGTGCAGGGTCTTCTGCCAGGGCTGGCTGCTGCCGGCCGCGAGCATGGCCCAGAAGCGCTTGCCGGCCTCGGCATTGCCGGCGAAGTTGCACTGGTAGAGCGGACCGGTGTGTCCGGCCGCGTCGCACAGCGCCTTGTAGAACTGGAACTGCAGGATGTGCGAGAGGAAGTAGCGTGTGTAGGGCGTGTTGCCCGGGACGTGGTACTTGGCGCCCGGGTCGAAGAACTCCTCGCCGCGCGGCTCGACCGATGCCACGCCCTGGTACTTGGCCTTCAGCTCCCACCAGGCGGCGTTGTAGTTTTCCGGCGCGATCGAGCCGTCGAACACGCCCCAGCGCCAGCGGTCGATCATCAGGCCGAAGGGCAGGAACGCGACCTTGGCCAGCGCCATGCGCATCTGCGCGTTGATGACCGCCTGTTCGCTCATGCTGGCCTGCTCGACCAGACCGATGGAGGCGAGGTACTCCGGCGTCATCGACAGCACGATGGTGTCGCCGATGGCCTCGTGGAAACCGTCGTGCGCGCCGTTCTGGAACAGCGGCGGCTGATCCTTGTAGGCCAGGTAATAGAAGATGTGCCCGAGCTCGTGGTAGATCGTGGTGAGCTCTTCCTCGGTGGGCTTGATGCACATCTTGATGCGCACCGCGCCGTGGGTATCCATCGGCCAGGCGCTGGCGTGGCAGACCACGTCGCGGTCGCGCGGCTGGACGAGCTGGGAGTCGGTGTAGAACGAGGCCGGCAGCGCCGACATGCCCAGGCCGGTGTAGAAGCTCTCGGCCAGACGCGTCATCTTCGTGGCGATCTCCATGTCGGCCTGGCGCGCCAGCTCGACCTGCTGCTCGGCGGTGAGCTTGCCCAGACCGCCGGCCTGCGCCACTGCGTGGTTGAGCCCCTCGTCACGCTGCTTGCGCAGCGCCTGGCCGATGTCGAGGCTGCCGACGCCGCGGTAGGGTTCCAGGATCGGCCAGAGGTTGCCCCAATCCTGCTGCCACAGGTTGCCGGTGAGGTGGGCCGGGAGCATGCCTTCCACCTGGCCGCGCTCGCCGTACTTGTCCACCAGCTTGCCGCGCGCGTAGCACTGCAGCTGGGTGTAGAGCGGCTTGACCTGGTTCCAGAGGCGGTCGGTTTCGGTCTGGAACTCGGCCGGCGTCATGTCGTAGCCGGCGCGCCAGACTTCGCCGGTGTTGGCGTAGCCCATTTCCCGCGCGCCCTCGTTGGTCAGCTCGACGAAGCGCCGGTAGTCCGCACGCATCGGCTGGGCGATGGTGTGCCAGCCCTGCCAGGCCGCAAGCTGCGCGTCGTAGCTGCTGCCGGCCGTGTCGGCGAGGATCTCGGAGATCTGCCCGATGTCCAGGCAATCCTTCGCCGCGGCGCCGTCGCGGCACCACTTGCCGGCGCCGTAGGCGGCCTCCATGCGGGTGGCGATTTCGGTCAGCTCCTTGAGCCGCGCCGGGTCGCGCGGCGCCGGCATCGACGCGTCGGTCTTGAGGATGTGCAGGGCGCGCGCCGTGGCGGGCGACTGCGCGGACTCGTCGTAGGTCTTGGCCTGCTCGATGAAGGCGTTGTGCGTGGTGAGCCAGCGCTCGTTGGAGGCCGCGGCCACGCGCTGGCTGTCGGCGTTGATGTAGGTGTTGGAGAGCCACTGCGCCGAAGTGGCTTCCGGGGTGTTGGCCTCGATGGTGCGGTTGGCGCGGGCGATGAAGTCGTCGGCGCTTTCCGCAGGTGCGGCGGGTGCCTGTGCGGCCGGTGCGGCGTTTTCCGGGGCGGAGCCGCAGGCGGCGAGGGCGAGCAGGGTGGCGGCGATGGCCGCTCCAAGCAGGGTGCGAACGGGAGTCATGTCGATAGCCTCGTGGGTTCGGGCGGGCGCCGCCAGCGGGCGGCGGGAAAATCCGGGTGATGCGCCGGGTGGACGGTCACGCCGGCTCAGGTCCAGTTGCAGACGATCTTGCCGCACTGGCCGGCTTCCATCAGGTCGAAGCCCTTCTGGAAGTCGTCGATCTGGATCTGGTGGGTGAGCACCTTCTGCAGCGGAAATCCGGTCAGCACCATCTGGGTCATCTTGTACCAGGTCTCGTACATCTTGCGCCCGTAGATTCCGTGCAGGGTCAGGCCCTTGAAGATCACCTTGTCCCAGTCGATGCCAGCGCCGCGCGGCATGATGCCGAGCATGGCGATGCGCCCGCCGTGGTACATGCAGTCGAGCATGTCGCCGAAGGCGCGCGGGTTGCCGCTCATCTCCAGCCCGACGTCGAAGCCTTCCATGTGCAGGTCGCTCACCACCTCGCGCAGCGACTGCTTGGCCACGTTGACCACGCGGGTTGCGCCCATGTCGGCGGCCAGTTTCAGGCGGTAATCGTTGATGTCGGTCACCACCACGTTGCGCGCGCCGATGTGCTTGCAGATGCCCGCGGCGATGATGCCGATGGGACCGGCGCCGGTGATCAGCACGTCCTCGCCGATCACGTCGAATTCCAGCGCGCAGTGCGCGGCGTTGCCGTAGGGATCGAAGAACGCGGCCAGCTCGGAGGGAATCTGGTCGGGAATAGGCCACAGGTTCGACGCCGGCATGGCGATGTATTCGGCAAAGGCGCCGTTCCGGGTCACTCCGATGCCGACGGTGTTGGGGCAAAGGTGCTGGCGCCCGGCGCGGCAGTTGCGGCAGTGCCCGCAGACGATGTGGCCTTCCGCCGACACCCGGTCGCCGACCTGGTAGCCGGTGACGCCCGGTCCCAGTTCGACGATGCGGCCCACGAACTCGTGCCCGACGATCACTCCGGGCGTGATGGTGCGCTGGCTCCACTCGTCCCAGAGGTAGATGTGCAGGTCGGTGCCGCAGATTGCGGTCTTTTCCAGCTTGATCAGCACCTCGTTGGAGCCGATCTCGGGCAGGGGCACCTCTTCCATCCACAGGCCGCGTGCAGCGTCGCGCTTGACCAGCGCCTTCATCGTTTGAGACATGGCAGGAGCGCCTGGAAAGTACGGAGAACGCCAATTATACGGCCGCGCAACCATCGGCCGCGTGGCGGACGGCAGGCGGCGGCCCCTGACCATCGGCCCATTTGCAGGCCCGGCGGCAGACCTATACTCACGGATTCCAAAATCCGTTCACGAGAGCCCGCCATGCGCCTTTCCCTGATCTGCGCCGGCCTTCTGGCCGCAACGCCCGCCCTGGCCGTGGAGGGCATGTGGACCCCCGAGCAGCTGCCGGAAATTTCCGAGGCGCTCACCCGCGCCGGCCTCGCACTCGATCCGGCCTCGCTCTCCGACCTGCGCGGCCAGCCGATGGGCGCCGTGGTCTCGCTGGGCGGGTGCACCGCGTCGTTCGTCTCGCCCAATGGCCTGGTGGTGACCAATCATCACTGCGCCTATGGCGCGCTGCAGCTCAACTCCACCCCCGAAAACCACATGCTGCGCGATGGCTTCGTGGCCGCTTCGCTGGCCGACGAGCCCTCCGCCGGCCCCGGCGCGCGCATCTGGGTGACCGAGGACATCAGCGACGTGACCGATCGCGTGCTCGGCAACGTGGCAAAGAGGGCCACCGACCGGCAGCGCAACGACGCCATCGAAGCTGCGCAGAAGAAGCTCGTGGCCGAGTGTGAGGCCGACGGGCAATACCGCTGCCGGGTGTTCTCGCATTTCGGCGGAGTGCAGTACCGGCTGTTCCGGCAGATGGAAATCCGCGACGTGCGCATTGCCTACGCGCCGCCCGAGGCCATCGGCAAGTTCGGCGGCGATACCGACAACTGGCAGTGGCCGCGCCACACCGGCGACTTCACCTTCTATCGCGCCTACGTGGGCCCGGACGGCAAGCCTGCGCCGTTCTCGAAGGACAACGTGCCCTATCGGCCCAGGCACTTCCTCCCCATCGCGAAGGACGGCGTGGCCGAAGGCGACTTCGTGATGGTCGCCGGCTACCCCGGCCGCACCCAGCGCTACCAGCTCGCCGACCAGATCGAAGACGCCATTTCCTGGACCTATCCCACCCAGATCGCGATCTTCGACGAGCTCATGGGGCTGGTCCGTACTGCCGGCGAAGCCGACCCGGACGTGGCGATCAAGTACGCCGCCTCGATGGCCGGCATGAACAACGGCCGCAAGAACATGGCCGGAATGCTGGAAGGGTTCCGCCGTGCCGACGCCGCCGGCATCAAGCGTCAGGAGGAAAACGCCCTGATCGCCTGGCTGCAGTCGCAGGGCCGACAGGGCCGGACGGCGCTGGACACCTACCGCGACTACGTGGCGCTGATCGACTCCCAGCGCGCCACGCGCGAGCGCGACCGCATCATCGCGTCGCTGGGCATGAGCGGACTGATCGGCTCGGCCAACACGCTCTACCGGCTCGCGCAGGAACGCGCCAAGCCTGACGCCGCACGCGAGGCCGGCTTCCAGGAACGCGACTGGCCGGCGCTGGAGGCCGGGCAGCGCCAGCTCGACCGGCGCATGGATCCGGGCGTGGATCGCCAGATCCTCGAATACTGGCTGGCGAAGTACGCCGCGCTGCCGGCCGCGCAGCGCCTGCCCGAGCTCGATGCATGGGCCGGGCTCGACGGCGATGCGCCCGCCACCGGGCGGATGAAGGCGCAGGTCGAAGCGCTCTATGCCGGCACGCGCCTGACCTCGCTCGACGCGCGCCTGGCCGCCTTCAACGCCACGCCGGAGCAGCTCGACGCCAGCGACGACAGCTTCCTGCGCCTGGCCGCCGCGCTCTATCCGGCGCTGCAGCGCCTGGAGGCCGAACGCAAGACCTTCAACGGCGCCGTGGCGCGCCTGCAGCCGGGCTACATGCAGGCGCTGATCGATTTCCGCGACAGCCAGGGACGCGCCACCTATCCGGATGCCAATTCCAGCCTGCGCATCACTTTCGGCAACGTCATGGGCGTATCCCCGCGTGACGGACTGTATTACCAGCCCTTCACCACCACCCGCGGCGTGGTGGAAAAGCACACCGGCGAAGGCGAGTTCGACGCCACCCAGGCGCAGCTCGAGGCCATCGGCCAGCGTCGCTTCGGTGCCTGGGAAACGGCCTCGCTCAAGGACGTGCCGGTCAACTACCTGGCGGACCTGGACGTGACCGGCGGCAACTCCGGCTCGCCCACGCTCAACGCCAGGGGCGAACTGGTGGGCCTGATCTTCGACGGCATCTGGGAGTCGGTGGCCTCCAACTGGGTTTTCGACCCGGCCCTCACACGCACCATCCACGTCGATTCGCGCTACATGCTGTGGATCATCGACGAGGTCTTTCCGGCTCCGGCGATCCTCGAGGAACTCGGCGTCAGCGCGCGCCCGGACTGAGGCCGTCGCACACCGTGCGGTGTGCGGCCACGCCTGCCACGTTGGCCATGTCGGCCCGGCTGCCACGTTGGCCATGTCGGCCCGGCAGCGTCGGCCACGTAGGGCCGACCTACGGTGGGTGCGGGGCTGGCGTAGGTCGGGGCTACGCCCCCGACGGGCTTTTCCCGATACGCCTGAAGATGGCGAGCTTGTCAGGCTTTTTCGCGGCCACGTCGGCCCTGGCGTAGGTCGGGGCTACGCCCCCGACGGGCTTTTCCCGATACGCCTGAAGATGGCGAGCTTGTCAGGCTTTTCGCGGCCACGTCGGCCCGGCGTCGGCCACGTAGGGCCGACCTACGGTGGGTGCGGGCTGGCGTAGGTCGGGGCTGCGCCCCCGACGGGCTACGGCGGGTGCGGGGCTGGCGTAGGTCGGGGCTACGCCCCCGACGGGCGTTCGATACCCTCGACACGGATTTCTTGCGATGCGCCTGACGACGGTGAGTCAGCGCCCGCCGCGCAGGATGGAGAGCAGCACCCACACTCCGCCGAGCACGGCACAGATGAAGCCCAGCACGCCGAATCCCGAGATGCTCGACAGTGAGATCGGTCCCTTGATGTTCATCACGATGGCCGAGCCGATGATCAGCGCCGAGGTGACCAGGCCGATCGTGAGCCGACTCACGGCGCGGTCGAGCTGGTCGCCGAAGGGCTTGAGCGAGGTGACTTCAATTTCCACGTGCAGCTTGCCGCGGCGCGCCAGACGCAGGATGTGGCGCAGGTCGCGCGGCAGGCTGGACGCCAGGCTCATCGCGCTGGAAACGAGGTGCCATCCGCGCCGCGCCAGCGCACCGGGAGAATACTGTTCGGCCAGCGCGCGGCGCAGGTAGGGCGCCGCCACGGCGGCCATATCGAAGTCGGGATCCAGCTCGCGCCCCATGCCTTCCAGCGTGACGAAGGCCTTGAGCATCAGCGCCAGATCGGGCGGCAGGGTCAGCCCGTTGTTGCGCAGCACTGCGATCATGTCGGTCAGCATGCGTCCGAAGCCCAGGTGCTTGAGCGGCACGCCGCGGTAGGCATCCACGAAGGCGTCGATTTCGGTCACCAACTGCGTTTCGTCGATGTCGGCGGTGCCGCTCCAGTCGAGCAGCACGTCTGCTACCGCGTCCACCCGCTGGGTTGCCATCCCGTGCAGCAGCCGCGCGATCTGCTGGCGGCGATCGACGCTCAGCCGGCCGACCATGCCGAAGTCGATCAGCGCGATGCGGTTTTCCGGCAGGAAGAACACGTTTCCCGGGTGCGGGTCGGCGTGGAAGAAGCCATCTTCCAGCACCATCCTGAGGATTGCCGCGGCGCCCAGCCGCGCCAGCTGCGCCCGATCCAGCCGGGCCTCGTCGATCTGATCCAGCGCAGCGCCGGGAATGCCGACCACGAAATCCTGCACGTTGAGGCGTTCGCAGACGTACTGCCAGTGCACGCGCGGAACGACGAGCTCCGGGAAGTCCTCGAAGTTGCGCGCGATGCGCTCGGCGCTGCGGCACTCGGCGGCGAAATCCAGCTCGCGCCGAAGCGAGATGGCGAACTGGCGCACCACCTCGCGCGGGCGATAGCGGCGCCAGTCGGGCATCTCGCTTTCGATCGCCTCGGCGAGCCGGCTGAGGAGGCGCAGGTCGGCCTCGATGGTCGGCGTGATGTCGGGCCGGCGCACCTTCAGCACCACCGTCGTGCCATCCTCCAGCTCGGCCAGATAGGCCTGTCCGAGCGAGGCGGCGGCGAGCGGCTTTTCCTGCAGGTTGCGGAACACCTCGTGCGGCGGACGGCCCAGGTCTTCCTCGAGCTGTGCGGCGATCTTCTCGAACGGCACCGCCGGCACGGCGTTCTGCAGGCGGCTGAGCTCGGTGATCCACTCGGGGCCGAAGAGGTCCACGCGCGTGGCCAGTATCTGTCCGAGCTTGACGAAGGTCGGGCCCAGGTCCTCCAGCGCGCGGTGCACGCGCTGCGGCGTCGAGAGCGCCAGCATTTCCTCGCTCACTGCCTGCCAGTGCAGTATCCGGCCGGCGCGTTCGAGCACTCCGGCCATGCCCACGCGCTGCACCACGTCGCCGAAGCCGTAGCGGATCAGCACCCCGGCGATTTCCTGCACCCGCCCCATGTCGCGCACCGCGCTCAGCGCTTCAAGCAGCATCGCTCGTCCTCCGCCTTCCGGCCCTCGCGTGCGAGCTTACCCGCACGGCGCGACGGCGGGTGGACGAGGATCCGGTGGAATCGGGCACGTCCGGAGGCTCACGCGAAGGCGCTTCAGATATCCCGCGCCAGCCGCTCCGCCAGCCCGACATACGATGCCGGCGTCAGCGCCAGCAGCCGGGCCCTGGCTTCGGCCGGAAGGTCGAGGGTGTCGATGAAGGCGCGCATCGAGTCGCGGGTGATGCCGTGGCCGCGCGTCAGCGCCTTGAGCTGCTCGTACGGATTGGGCAGGCCGTGACGGCGCATCACGGTCTGCACGGCCTCGGCCAGCACTTCCCAGCTGGCGTCGAGGTCGGCTTCGAGCCGCGCCGGGCTCACCTCCAGCTTGCCCAGGCCCTTCATCAGCGAATCGAGCGCGATCAGGCTGTGGCCGAAGGCGGTGCCGAGTGCGCGCAGCACGGTGGAATCGGTCAGGTCGCGCTGCCAGCGGCTGATCGGCAGCTTTGCGGAAAAGTGTTCGAACAGTGCGTTCGCCAGCCCGAAGTTTCCTTCCGCGTTCTCGAAATCGATCGGATTGACCTTGTGCGGCATGGTCGACGAACCGACCTCGCCTTCCCTGAGCCGCTGGGTGAAGTAGCCCAGCGAGATGTAGCCCCACGCGTCGCGCGCGAAGTCGATCAGCACGGTGTTGGCGCGACGCATTGCATCGCCGATCTCGGCCACACAGTCGTGCGGCTCGATCTGGGTGGTGTAGGGGTTGAACGCCAGCCCCAGGCCCTCGACGAAGCGCTGCGCGAAGGCCGGCCAGTCCACGTCCGGGTACGAGATGCAGTGCGCGTTGTAGTTGCCCACCGCGCCGTTGATCTTGCCGCTCAGCTCCACCTGCGCGATCTGACGGCGCTGGCGCGCCAGGCGCGCGGCCACGTTGGCGAATTCCTTGCCCAGCGTGGTGGGCGAGGCGGTCTGGCCGTGGGTGCGCGAGAGCATCGGACGGGCGGCGTGCGCGTGCGCCATCGCGCGCAGCGCCTCGGTGGCCTGATCGATGGCCGGCAGCAGCACGGCATCCCGCGCATCGAGCAGCATCAAGCCGTAGGCGAGGTTGTTGATGTCCTCCGAGGTGCAGGCAAAGTGCACGAACTCCCTGATCTGCGCCAGCTCGGGGTGATCGGCGATCGCTTCCTTGATGAAGTACTCGACCGCCTTGACGTCGTGGTTGGTGGTGAGCTCGATGGCCTTGATGCGCTCGCCGTCGGCCTCGGAAAAGTCCTCGGCGATGCGGCCAAGGAAGGCGCGTGCGCTCGCTGAAAGCGTCGGCACTTCGCCGATCCCCGGTTCGTCGGCCAGCGCCTCCAGCCAGGCGATCTCGACGCGCACGCGGGCGTGCATCAGTCCGAATTCGCTGAAGATCGGGCGCAGCGGCGCGGCCTTGGCGGCGTAGCGGCCGTCGAGCGGCGAAAGGGCGGAAAGCGGCTGTGTCATGGCAGGAAACGCGAGAGGCGGGCCGCAGATTCTACCCGCTGCGTCGCCGACGGGCCGTCACTGATCGACGTGGGGCAGCACGGAAATGGCGGTGGCACGCGGGCCTTCCACGGTGCGCACGACGAGGGTGAAGCCTTCCGGGAAGCGCAGGGTGTCGCCTTCCCTGGGCAGGCGTTCCAGTCGCGAAGTGATGAGGCCGCCGACCGAGTTGATGTCCTCGGGTGCGGCGATCTCGCGATCGAGCAGCCGCTCCAGGCGATAGATCGGGATGCTGCCGCTGATCGTGAAGCTGCCGTCGGCGGCGCGCTGGACGGCGCTGGAGCCCTGGCGGCGGGTGTCGTCCTGCACGTCGCCGATGATCACTTGCACGATGTCGCTCAGCGTCAGGTAGCCGGCGATGCGGCCCGAATCCTCGCGCCCCAGCGCGATGGAGGAGTGGCCGCCCTTGAACTGGCGAAGCACCTCGAAGACCGGCGTGTCGAGCGGGGTCACGATCGCCGGACGCAGCAGCGGACGCACGTCGCCCATGCGCTTGCCGCCGGCAATCGCCTGCAGCAGGTCCTTGGCGTGCAGCACGCCGAGCACGTGCTCTTCGTCCTCGTCGAACCAGGGATAGCGGCTGAACTGCGAGCGCTGGAACTCGGCCAGGATCTCTTCCTGGGTCATGCCCTCGTGCAGGCAGGCGAGCTGGTCGCGGGTGCGCAGCAGGTCGCCCACCACCAGCTCCGGCAGCTCCAGCGCGTGGCTCATCATGGTGATTTCCTCGCCGCCGTCGCGGATGCCGCGGCGCCCGTGCAGGATCAGCTTGAGCTCGTCGCGCGAGAACGACTGGGCGTGCTCGTCGGCCTGTTCCAGCCCGAACATCTTGAGGATGAGGATGGCGCTGGCGTTGAGCAGCGAGATCGCCGGGTACATGAGCCAGTAGAAGGCGAACAGTGGCGTTGCCGTCCACAGCGACACGCTCGCCGGGCGGCGCAGCGCCAGCGACTTGGGCGCCAGTTCGCCCAGCACGATGTGCAGGAAGGAGATGATCGTGAAGGCGACGATGAAGGCCACCAGGTGCGCGGTTTCCGGCGGCAGGTCGAACGCCGAGAACAGCGGATCGAGCAGGGCCGCGAAAGCCGGCTCGCCGATCCAGCCCAGGCCCAGCGAAGCCAGCGTGATGCCGAGCTGGCAGGCCGACAGGTAGGCATCCAGATGCGAATGCACGCTCAGCAGCACGCGGCCGCGCCAGCCGTGGATCTCGGCCAGCGCCGTGGCCTGCGTGTGGCGCAGTTTGACCAACGAGAACTCAGCCGCGACGAAGAATCCGTTGAGCGCTACCAGGAACAGTGCGGCGGAGAGATAAAGCAGGTTCTGCAAGCGCGGCTCGGCGTGGCGAAAGACCGGCGCAGTCTAGCAGGCGCTCCGCCGGTCCCGCGTGGCGGAGCGGCGCTAGAATGGCGACTTCGTCAACGAATGCGAATCATTTTCATGAAAACTTCCGGAGCGACCCGCATCGAACGCGATTCCATGGGCGAACTGGCCGTGCCGGCCGACGCCCTCTACGGCGCCCAGACCCAGCGCGCGGTGCAGAACTTCCCGATTTCCGGCCTGACCATGCCGCCGGCCTTCATCCACGCCCTGGGCCAGGTCAAGGCCGCCGCCGCGCGCGCCAACCAGGAGCTGGGGCATCTGGACGCCAAACGCGCCCGCGCCATCGTCAAGGCCGCGCAGCAGGTCGCGCAGGGCAAGGTCGATGCGCACTTTCCGATCGACGTGTTCCAGACCGGCTCGGGCACCTCGACCAACATGAATGCCAACGAGGTGATTGCCCGTCTGGTCGAGAACGAAGGCAAGGTGCAGGTGCACCCGAACGACCACGTCAACCTCGGGCAAAGCTCCAATGACGTGATTCCCACGACCGTGCAGGTCTCGGCCTGGCTGCAGGTGAGCGGCGCACTCCTGCCGGCGCTGGCTCACCTGCGCAAGGCCATCGAGACGCGCGCCAAGGAACTGGCGAAAGTGGTCAAGACTGGTCGCACGCACCTGATGGATGCCATGCCGATCACCTTCGGGCAGGAGCTGTCGGCCTGGTCGGCGCAGATCCGTTCGGCCGAATCGCGCCTCACCGACACCGGCAAACGCATTCGCCGCCTGCCGCAGGGCGGCACCGCCGTGGGCACCGGCATCAACGCCGATCCGCGCTTTGGCAAGCTGTTTGCCCGGCACCTTTCCGAACTCACCGACCTGCGCTTTGAAACCGCGCCCAACCTGTTCGAGGGCATCGCCTCGCAGGATGCCGCGGTGGAGCTGTCCGGCCAGCTCAACGTCTTGGCCGTATCGCTCATGAAGATCGCCAACGACCTGCGCTGGATGAACTCCGGCCCGCTCGCCGGTCTGGGCGAAATCGAACTGCCGGCCCTGCAGCCGGGTTCCTCGATCATGCCCGGCAAGGTCAACCCGGTGATTCCCGAGGCGGTGGCGATGGTCTGCGCCCAGGTGATGGGCAACCACACGGCCATCACGGTCGCCGGCCAGAGCGGCAATTTCCAGCTCAACGTGATGTTGCCGATGGTCGCGTACAACCTGCTGCAATCCATCGAACTGCTCGCCAACGCCAGCGTGCAACTGGCCGATGCCGCCATTGCCGGCTTCACCGTGCGCGAAGATCGCGTCGCCGAAGCCGTGGCGCGCAACCCGATCCTCGTCACCGCGCTCAACCCGGTCATCGGCTACGAAAAGGGCGCCGCCACCGCCAAACAGGCCTACAAGGAAGGCCGCCCGATCCTCGACGTGGCGCGTGAAACCACCGGACTCTCGGAGAAAAAGCTGAAGAAGCTGCTCGATCCGGCACTGCTGGCCAAGGGCGGGATTCACGGTGGATCGGGTGGTGGCGGTTGAGCGCAAAGGCGCGCGTTTGATCCTGAGCCCTACTTCCGGGCCGAGCAGGGCCTTCCAGTGGCTCAACGGCCAGCTTGAGAGCGCCCGCCGACACAAGCGGGCACTGCCGGCAGGCGACGTGGAGATGGGGCCAATCAGGGCATCTTGTCCACCCGCGCCAGCGCTTGCGCGCGATCCTTGGCGCAGTCGTCGATGTCGTCCTGGGTCATGGTGGTCCAGGGGACGAAGGCGGGCAGTTCGGCGACGAGGTGCTGCTGGCTTTCGAGAACTTCCGGCAGCCGGTCGCAGATGGCCAGGGCCTTGAGTTCGACGCGGGCGGCTTCGGCTTCGATGCGGCGTTCGAAGCGCTCCGCGGCTTTCTCGCCGCCGAAGATCAGCGCCGGAATGCTCCAGATCGCGCGGCGGGCGATCCTGCCGCCTTCCTTGCCGGCTTCCAGCCCGGTTTCGGCGATGGCGATGATGCGGCCTCGGTGGTCGAGCAGCAGCTCGCGCTGGCGCGGTGTGACGGGAACCGCCGCGCCGTCGATCAGGAGGTCGCCGTGCGGCGAGATGGCGGCCGAAGGCTGACCGTCGGTTTTGCCCAGGCTGAGGTTTTCGGAATGCAGCTCGCGACGAGCTTCGTCGATGGCCTGGTCGACTGTCGCGTCGATGAAATCGCGCGCGATGCCGTGGCCGGCGAAGGTCAGGAGCATGGCGGCTGCAAGGGGCAGGAGGCGGGTGCGAAAAGTCTTCATGACGTGGTCTCGGTGGGGAAGGTCGCAGTGGGTCCTCTACCGCCATCCCGGCGTTCGCCGGGACGGCGTCGCGTGTGGTGCCGGTGGTCGTGGGGAGTGGATCAGGCGTCGTCGCGCCTGCGCCGCAGCCAGATGGCCAGGGCGATCATCGCGAGGCCTGCGGCCATGCCGATCCAGACGTCCGCACCGGCGAAGATGTGCCAGCCACGGCTGAGATCAACCAGGTGCATCACGTCGGAAGGGCTTTCGATGTTGCCGGCGCTGGCCGCGAGGCGGCCGATCAGGGTGCCGTCGATGTACCAGGTGCCCGGGGCGATGCTCAGCAGGCCGCGATAGCCGAGCACATACCAGATCGTGCCGTGCGGCATCGAGATGCCGGGCAGGGCGCCCATCCAGCTCAGCAGCGTGGCCGACAGGATCGGCACCAGCACCGCCCAGAGGAAGGGCTTGCTGCGCGCGAAGGCCGAGCACAGTATCAGCCAGCCAACCGTGGGCAGCGACCAGGCGGCGTACACCGGCACGATGCTCAGGGCGTTGAACATGACCTGGAGCGGATGCGAGTGCCAGATGATCGACCAGGCGCCCGGCATGCCGTTGAGCTTCATCGTCAGCGCTGAGATCAGCAGCAGGCAGGCGCCGATGCCGAGGCCGATGACGATGGCCAGCGCCGGGGCCAGCAGCAGCGCCCAGGCGAGCTTCGAGCCGACGGTCAGCCAGTCGGAGATCGGCAGCGACTTCCAGAACAGGATGCTGCGGTCGCGGCGGTCGTCGTAGAGCGTACCCAGGCAATAGAAGAACACCACGAAGCCAAGCACCAGGGCGACGATGCCCACCCCCGACAGCAGGCCGCCGTCGCCGATGAAGCCCATCTGCCGGGCGAACTCGGCTTCAGCCATGTCCACGTTGAGGTTTTTCGGCTTTTCGATGCCCGACAAGTGCAGGCTGCCGGCCAGTGCGGCAAGCAGGCTGAGTGCGCAAATCACGACACCGGCGATCACCGGGGCCCAGAAGAAGCCGCCGCGGTTTTCCCAGTATTCGCGGCGCAGCAGCCAGCCGAGCTTGCGCGCGGGGGAAATCGAAGGAGAAGGCGCGTTCATGCGTAGGTTCCTTTCATCGTGGCCACGAACAGGTCGGCGACGCTGGGGGTGCGGGTTTCGCCCAGTTCGGCGAGGCGGGCCTTCGCGATGCCGTCGAACAGGAAGATCGTCTTGCCGAACACCTGGCGTTCGTCGAGCGGGCCGAGCGCGCGTGCGGCGCCTGCGCGGTCGGGTGCCACCATCACCTCGGTGAAGCGTTCAGCGACCTCGTCCATGCTGGCCGAGAGCGCGACCTTGCCGGCGCGGATGAACATCAGGTCGGTGAGGATGTGCTCGATCTCCTCCACCTGGTGGGTGGTGACGACGATAGTCTTTTCCTCGTCGAAGTAATCGTTGAGCAGGCTCTGGTAGAACTGCTTGCGGTAGAGGATGTCCAGCCCCAGGGTCGGCTCGTCGAGCACCAGCACGCGCGCGTCGATCGCCATGACCAGGGCCAGGTGCAGCTGCACGATCATGCCCTTGGACATTTCCCTCACGCGCTGGCGCGGCTGCAGTTTGGTGCGGGCAAGAAAGGCCTCGCACTTGGCGCGCGAGAAGCGCGGGTGCACGCCTTCGACGAAGTCGATCGCCTCCGCGACCCGGATCCAGCGCGGCAGGATGGCGACGTCGGCGATGAAGCAGACCTCGTTCATCAGCGCGTCGCGCGCGCGGCGCGGGTCCATGCCCAGCACCGAGAGCTCGCCTTCGAACGAGGTCAGGCCGAGGATGGCCTTCAGTGCGGTCGTCTTGCCGGCGCCGTTGGGACCGATCAGGCCCACGATGCGGCCCGGTTCGATGGAGAAGCTGACGTCGTCCAGCGCCGGCTTGCCGTTGTACTTCTTGGTGAGATTCCTGGCGACGATGGCGCTCATGGGGCACCCGCCGTGCCGCGCGTGGCGTCGATCTGGGCGCGCAGACTGTCCCAGGGAAGCCCGAGCCGCACGATGCGCTCCACGATCTGCGGCCACTCCAGGGTAAGGAAACGCTCGCGCTCGGAGGCCAGCAGCCTTTCCGGTGCGTCTTCTGTGACGAACATGCCAAGTCCTCTGCGTTTTTCCACCAGGTGCTCGTCGGCCAGTTCCTGATAGGCGCGCGAGACGGTGATGGGATTGAGTTGATATTCGGCGGCCACCTGGCGCACCGAGGGCACCGCATCGCCGGGCTTGAGCAGCCCGTCCAGGATCATCGCGACGATGCGTGCCTTGAGTTGCAGGTAGATCGGAGAGGTATCGCTCCACACGACGCTCATGCTCAGCGCTCCAACGGGACCGGCGCGCGCGGCAGGATCGCACCGAAGGAAAAGAAGGGCATCTGGAAGCTGGCGCGCAGGGCTTCCGGGTTCCAGTGCCTGGCCGGCGAGAGGGTTTGCCGGAGAGTGGAGGAATCGCTCCGGGCTGCCTGGTCGAGGGGCGCGGCTCCCTCCGGCCGGGCCTCGGCGGCCAGCAGGTCCGTGGCCGGTTCGCAGAGGGTGTGGTAACGGGCGAAAGGCACCGGGGCCGGTTCGCCCACGAGCACGCCGCCGGCGATGGCCAGGGTGCTTAACGCAAGACCCACAACGAGGTGCTTGAGCTTGGTGTGCATGGCGGGCTCCTTGGGTGTGCAGTGTTGTTGATACGGTGTTGTAGTAAACTATAACACCATTTCGATCAATGCAACTGCTGCCTCCGGAAGGCGTCTGTCGGTTCAGTTCCCGTTTAGGTATGCGCTTCGCCGCCGTGGCCGCCGTGGCCGCAGTGGCACTATCGTGGCATCCCCATGCCATTGCCGAGGTCATGATGATCGCCTTTCGTTCCACCGTCGCCGCGCCCGTGCTGGCCGCCCTGCTCCTGATCCCGGCGGTCGGCCACGCGCAGTGCAGCGCGCTGCTCGACCATGAGCTTCGCCCGCTGGCCGGCAAGACGCCCGAGAGCCTGTGCCGACATCAGGGCAAGGTGCTGCTGCTGGTGAACGTCGCCAGCAAGTGCGGCTTCACCCCGCAGTACGAAGGCCTGGAGGCCATGCACGATCGTCTTGCGCCGCGCGGCTTTGCGGTACTGGGCTTTCCTTCCAACGACTTTCTCGGACAGGAACCGGGCAGCGAGGAGCAGATCCAGGAGTTCTGCCGCCTCACCTACGGCGTGACGTTCCCGATGTACGAAAAGGTCCGCGTCAAGGGCGACGAGGCGGCTCCAATCTATCGCCAGCTGCGCGAGGCGACCGGAGACGCCCCGGGCTGGAACTTCCACAAGTATCTGGTGGACCGGCGCGGCGACGTGGTGGCGAGCTTCGGCAGCCGCACGCGGCCGGACGACCCCGTCCTGCTGGCCAGGATCGAGGCGCTGCTGGCCGAGCCTGCAGCGCCTGAACCGCCGCCAGCAGCCGACTGAACCTCCATCGGTTCGAACGGTCACAGGCCGCGGCGTTGCATGGCCCGATCCCGGGCCCCAGAATATCCCGCCCTTGCGCGCTCGCGACGCGGGCGCTCTTCCATCTTCCACTGGAGTTTTCGATGAATCGTTCCCTGCGTCACACCCTGCTTGCCGGCGCCACCGTCGCCATCTTCGGCGTCTCCGGCGTCTCCGGCGTTGCGTTCGCCAAGGACAAGCTCGAGACCGAGCGCGACAAGGTCAGCTACATGGTCGGCATGCAGATCGGCGCATCGCTGCAGCAGATCAAGGATGAGGTCGACCTGCCGGTGCTGTTCCAGGCCATCGAAACTTCGCTCAAGAACGGCACGCCGCTGCTCTCGGCCGAAGATGCGCAGGACGTGCAGAAGTCCTTTGCCGAGCGCCTGCAGGCCAAGCATGCCGCCGAGCAGGCCGCGGCCGCCAAGAAGAACAAGGATGAAGGCGAGGCCTTCATGGCGCAGAACAAGGGCAAGAAGGGCGTCACCACGACGGCTTCGGGCCTGCAGTATCAGGTCGTGACCCAGGGCAAGGGCGCCAAGCCCGCCGCCACCGACACGGTCAAGGTGCACTACACCGGCACTCTGCTCGACGGCACCAAGTTCGACAGCTCCGTCGATCGCGGCCAGCCGGCCACCTTCGCGCTCAACGCGGTGATTCCGGGTTGGACCGAAGCCCTGCAGCTGATGCCGGAGGGCAGCAAGTACACCCTGTGGATCCCCTCGGAGCTGGCGTACGGCGACCGCGGCACGCCCGGTCCGATCGGCCCCAACGCCACCCTCAAGTTCGAAGTGGAGCTGCTTGAGATCGTGAAGCAGTAAGCCGCGCCTACGGACGTGGGCAAGAAGGGCCGGCGCGAAATCGCCGGCCTTTTTCGTGCGGCACCGGTGCGCGTCAGGCCGCAAATGCGGATGTCGTCCCGCTCCGGCGGCGGCCGCATGCGCTATCGTTGCGCGTCGTTTTCCGGGAGGACTCCGTGCTCAAGTCGGTCGCCTGGTGGTTCCGCATTCCGTTCTGGCAGCGGGTGATGGGGGCGTTCGTGCTGGGGGCGCTGGCGGGGTGGCTGGTGGGCGAGCCGGCGGGGCGCTGGTTCCAGCCGCTGGGTGATCTTTTCATCACCTTGATCCGCATGATCGCGGTGCCGCTGGTGTTCTTCGCGGTGATCGATGCGGTGGGCCGTCTGCACGGGCAGAAGAGCATCGCGGCGCTGGGCGGCAAGACCTTCCTGTGGTTCGCGCTGACGGCGGTGTGCGCGGTGGGCGTGGGGCTTGCGGTGGCCTTGCTGCTGGATCCGGGCAAGGGCGTTGCCGGCCTCGTGCTGCCCGCCGATTACGTTCCAAGGCAGGTGCCGGGGCCGGTTCAGGTGCTGCTTGGCGTGGTGCCCTCCAATCCGTTCGGCGCGCTGGCGCAGGGCAATATCCTGCAGGTGCTGTTCTTCGCCGCGCTTGCCGGCGCGGCGCTGGTCAAGCTCGGCAACAGGGTGCCTCGCCTGCGCGAGCTGTCGGGGGAAACCAGCGCGCTGATGATGCAGATCACCCGCTGGGTGCTGGAGATGACGCCGCTGGGCACCTTCGGCCTGATCGCCGCTCTGGTGGGCACCTACGGCTTCGGGAAGCTTCTGCCGCTGGGCAGTTTTGTGATCGCGCTTTATCTGGCCTGCACGCTGCACATCGTCTTCACCTACGGCGGGTTGCTTGCGCTGCACGGTCTCAACCCGCTGCGCTTCTTCCGCGGTGCGGCAGCCGGCATGCAGGTGGCCTTCGTGAGTTCGTCGAGCATGGCCTCGATGCCGGTGGCGCTGCGCTGCGTTACCACCAACCTGGGGGTGGACAAGGATTACGCCGCTTTCGCCGTGCCGCTCGGGGCCACCATCAAGATGGACGGCTGCGGCGCGATCTACCCGGCCATCGCCTCGGTGTTCGTGGCGCAGTATTTCGGCATCGAGCTGTCGGGCGCGCAGTATTTCGCGATCCTGCTGGCGTCGGTGCTGGGCAGCTTCGGCACCGCGGGCGTGCCGGGCACGGCCATCGTCATGGCCACCGTGGTGCTGGGCGCGGCGGGGCTGCCGCTGGAGGGGCTCGGGTATCTGGTTGCCATCGATCGGGTGCTCGACATGATGCGCACCATGACCAACGTCACCGGGCAGATGCTGGTGCCCGTGCTGGTGGCACGCGGGGAAGGGCTGCTGGACCATGCCGTGTACGATGCGCCGCCGCAAGGCGTGGACATCGACGAGGACTCCACCGACAAGGCGCCGGAAAAGGAAACGCTCGCATGACACCTCGCATCGCATGGCCAGCCGCACTGGCAATCAGCCTGGCCGGCTGTATTACTCCCACGCGCACGCCGATGGACGATCCACGAGAAGGCCAGGTCGGCTTTGCCGAAGTGGATTCCGCCGTGCCCACTGAAGCCCGTTTGGTGCTGGCCGACAATGAGAGCTACCAGCCGCCCCTGCCCGCTGCCGACAACGCCGCGCCGGAATACCCTGCCGCCTTGCTCTCCCGGCATCTGCCGCCGCAGGCCGTCTGCGTGCGCATTGCCATCGACGAATACGGCACGGTCACGACTGCCGCGCCGGTGGATCAAGGTCCGGACTGCAATATCGGCATGGACGTGGAAAGCGCCTTCTACGCCGCTGCCGCAGAAACCGTGAAACAGTGGCGCTTCGAACCGGCATTCCGCTGCGTGTTCCCCGAAGGTGGCGCACCTGACATGGGCTGCGGATTCACCGATACCCAGGAAGTGCCACAGGCAGTGAGCCTGATCTATCGCTTCGTGTTCGAGCAGGTGGATGGCAAGGGGAAGGTTCGCATCGAGTAAGGGCGCGCCTTCCTGGATCCGATCCGGGGAGGTGCCAGGCCTTCCCACGATGGCTATTGCACGCACCCGCCCGCGTTGTCGCCCGTGCCCATGCCATCGGCATAGATGCTGTCGCTCTGCCCCAACGCTGCCGCAGATTGACGCGGCTGGCCGTTGATGCGGTCGAAATAGCCCACCACCAGCACCGAACCATCAGCGCGCGGCAGCACGTCTGCTGCAGTGCCATAGCGGTCGAACTCCACGCGCCAGAGTGGATCCAGACGGGTCGGGCCGCTGTAAAGCCGGATCGCGTACAGCGTTCCGTCACCGCAGCCCAGGCCCAGATCGCCGATCGTGTACAAACTGCCGCTGGACACGTCGAACACCAGCCGCGTGATCGAGCCGGCGCGGCCTGCCAGCGGCGCCCATTCCGCATCGCGCGAGCCATCGCTCAGGCGATAGCGCGCAAGCTCGATACTGCCGTTCGCGTTGCTGCCGCCCACATAAACCCAGCCCTGCGCGGCGTCGAAAGCAATGGCCTGCGCCGCACCGGCAGCCGGCGCGGGCCGCCATCCGGTATCGGGTGCGCCGCTACCGCTGATCGGAATACGCGCCAGACGTGGCAAATCGGCTCCACCGATCGTGGTGAAGCTCCCGGAGACATAGACGAAGCCATCCACGCGCGCCATCTGCAGCACTTGCGCGGATGAAACAAACCCCGGCCCCCACGTTGCATCGAGCACGCCATCGGCGATGCCAAAGCGCGCCAGATACCGGCTGGCCTCGTTGCTGGAAAGATTGGAGCCAAGCACATAGGCAAAGCCCGCCGCTTCATCCAGCGCGACACGCCCGCTGGAGGCGCTGCCGGGAGTCATCATCTGCGGGTTCCAGCCCGTATCCAGCGTGCCATCCGCAAGGGAAAGCCGTCGAACCGGATAGTAGTTGGGCGCATTGGCCGGTGCCGAGATGAAGCCGGTGAGATAAAGATGCTGACTGCTGACGGCCGCATCGTTGACCTGAATCCAGTTCACTACCGAACCGTAATCGGAATGCCAGCCGGGCACGCCCGCGCCGCTGGCGTCGATACGCACCGCACCCACGTTGGCAATGCCATCGATGGAAAGGATCGGGCCTGCCAGGACCGTATCGCCGCCCACCGCAAAGGCGCGGGAAAGGCGCGCCGTGCCGAACAGGTTCGTTGCGAACTCCGTCGCCAGGCCGGTATCGGCGGCGTGGAGCCGCAGATGCGACAACGTATCGCCGGTGGAACCGCTTTGCGCGGACAGCACCTCATCGCCGGGCAACACCAGCACGGCGCGCGCAGTGGAACCCATCGTGTCCGGATCGCCCCACGCAGCCTCGTGCTGTCCAGTGGCGGAAAAGCGCGCAACCGCACTGTTCCAGGCCACGCCATTGAGCGTCCCCGTCGAGAGGAAGACCACCAAACGGCCCTGACTGTCCTTGGCCAAGGCATAGACGGTGGGAACGGGTGTGTTCCAGGCCGGATCGGCGCTGCCATCGGCCAGCGAAATGCGCGCCAGCCCGCGGTTCGTGCCGCCTCCGAGATTCTGGGCAGTGCCGCCCACGAATACGTGCATGCCATCCAGCAGCAGCGTGCGGCTGATGGTGGAAGACCCTGTGGCCGTGGCCGCCGGATCCCAGGTTTCATCCAGCGCGCCGCTGAACCGATCCACCCGCGCCAACCCCTTGCGCGCCACGCCATTGACATCCCTGAACCACCCCGCCAGCACGATCTTGTCGTTGTGGCGGATCATGTCGTTGATCAGCCAGTCGGCATCGAGCTGGAATCCATTGTCCAAGCTGCCATCGGCCAGGTGATAGCGCCGCACTGCGACACGGGCGTAAGGCACTCCCGGAACATAATAGCTGGCATAAAGCGCCCCGCCCGCTTCATCCAGAAGCATGGCGAAGCCGTGGTCGTAGGCGTTGGCGGGCGGCGGCGGTGCGAACGAAACATCGATCAGCCCGTTCGCATCGATGCGCCGCACGAACTGGAAACCTGTCGCTGGAGACGTAGTGACGCCAATCGAAGGCGTGGCGCGCTGCGTTACGTAGAGCCGCCCCTGGGAGTCCAGCGCCATGTCGTCCACGAAGCCATCGAGCGCAGGCGCATAGCCGGTGTCGAGCGTGCCATCGGCCTCATAGCGCGTCACGTAGCGCACCGGCTGCCCATCCACCCGGGTGATTTCGCCGCCGACGATCACCTTGCCATCGGGTTGACGCAGCATCGTGTATATGAAGCCCGAGCCATGCAGCTCCGGTGTGGGCTCCAGCAGCACCTGCTGCGCCAGCGTGGGCAATGAAGCGACGGCCAGGCACGACATCACCAGCCAGGCTATGCCCAAAGGCATCCAGTGCCGGAAAACAGCCGCGGGTGTTGCAAAGAAAGTCTTGTGGAACATGCCGTTACCCCCCCCTGAGGCATATAAAGACTGAATGACGTCACCAGAACGTTTCGCGCCTGAACAGACGCATGGTCAAAAGCGCAAGCTTCGAGCTGATTATCGTACATGGTCATCCACCTGCACCCCTGGATTTCTGTTGCTATGCGCAAATTTCGGCACACAGGAGCCGGTTTTTCTATGAACCAGGCGTGACGCGCTGCCGCAAAAGTGTATGATCAGACGAAAGCCTGCCTGCCCTCACCGGCGCTGGCTTCCCTCCGACTTCCCGGGCAGGACCCACCATGGCAGAGCAGCATCACACCGGCGCGGAGATCGTGGTCCGCGCATTGCAGGAGCAGGGGGTTCGGCACATCTTCGGGTATCCGGGCGGGGCGGTCCTTCCGATCTACGACGTGCTCTTCCAGCAGGAGGCCATCGAGCACATCCTGGTGCGTCACGAGCAGGGCGCGGCGCACGCGGCCGAGGGCTATGCGCGCTCGACCGGCCGGCCGGGGGTGCTGCTGGTCACTTCGGGGCCGGGCGCGACCAACGCGGTCACCGGCCTGGCGGATGCCATGCTCGATTCGATTCCGCTGGTGTGCATCACCGGACAGGTGCCCACCCACCTGATCGGCACCGATGCCTTCCAGGAGTGCGACACCCTCGGCATCACCCGCGCCTGTACCAAGCACAACTTCCTGGTGAAGGATGTGAACGACCTGGCGCGCGTGCTGCACGAGGCCTTCCACATCGCCACCAGCGGACGCCCCGGTCCGGTGGTGGTGGATATCCCCAAGGACGTGCAGTTCAAGCGCGGCACCTACGCCGGCCCGCGCGAAGGGCTGCTGCATCCGACCTACCAGCCGCAGACCCAGGGCGATCCGGCGCGCATCGCGCAGGCCGTGGAATTGATCCTGTCGGCCAAGCGCCCGGTGTTCTACGTCGGCGGCGGCGTGATCAACGCCGGGCCGCGCGCGTCCGATCTGCTGCGCGAACTGGCGCGTCTCACCGGCTTCCCGGTCACCTCCACGCTGATGGCGCTGGGCGCGTTCCCGGCCAGCAGTCCGCAGTGGCTCGGCATGCTCGGCATGCACGGCACCTACGAGGCCAACCTCACGATGCACGAGTGCGATGTGATGGTGGCGCTGGGCGCGCGCTTCGATGACCGCTGCACCGGACGCCTGGATGCGTTTTCGCCGCGTTCGCGCAAGATCCACGTCGATATCGATCCCTCTTCGATCAACAAGATCGTGCGGGTGGAGGTGCCGATCGTGGGCGATTGCGCCAGCGTGCTGGAAGCGTTGGTGGCCGGCGTTGCGCCGCGCGTGTCGGAGATCGATGCGGCCGCGCGCGATGCGTGGTGGGAGCAGATCGAAGGCTGGCGCGCGCGCCGCTCGCTGTCGTATCTGACATCGGACGAGACCATCAAGCCGCAGTACGCGATCGAACGCCTCTACGCGCTCACCCGCGGGCGCGAGACCTTCATCACCACCGAGGTGGGCCAGCACCAGATGTGGGCCGCACAGCACTTCCATTTCGACCAGCCAAACCGCTGGATGACTTCGGGCGGGCTCGGCACGATGGGTTACGGCATTCCCGCCGCGGTTGGCGTGCAGGTGGCGCATCCCGGGGCGCTGGTGATCGACATTGCCGGCGAGGCCAGCGTGCTGATGACGATGCAGGAGCTGTCCACCGCGGTGCAGTACGGCCTGCCGATCAAGCTTTTCATCCTCAACAACGAGTACATGGGCATGGTGCGGCAGTGGCAGCAGCTGCTTCACGGCGGGCGCTATTCGCAGTCGTACTCGGCGGCGCTGCCGGATTTCGTCAAGCTGGCCGAGGCATACGGCGGCAAGGGGCTCCGGGTGACCGATCCCTCCGGGTTGGACGATGCCATCCGCGAGATGATCGACCATCCCGGCCCGGTGATCCTCGACTGCGTGGTGGACAAGACCGAGAACTGTTTGCCGATGATTCCATCCGGCGCCGCGCATTTCGAGATGATCCTGCCCGATACCGCCGAGGCCGAAGTGACCGACGCCGGTCGAATGATGGTCTGAGCGCGCCCGGAGCGCGGCCTGCTGCCCACGAGATATCGCCATGTCCAGCCAAGACGAAAAGCACTGCACCGACGGTACGCCTGCACCGGCCCAGCCCGCCTCGACCTATTTCATCGCCGATGACGTCACGCGCCCGGTGCGCGCCACCCTGTCGATCCTGGTGGACAACGAGGTCGGTGCGCTGGCGCGCGTGGTGGGCCTTTTCTCAGGGCGCGGCTACAACATCGAATCGCTGACGGTGGGCGAGACCGACCACCAGAAACGCACCTCGCGCATCACCGTGGTGACCACGGGCACGCCACACATCATCGAGCAGATCAAGGCCCAGCTGGGCCGACTGGTGCCGGTGCACCGGGTGGTGGACTTCGCCGTGGACAAGTCCGGGGTGGAGCGCGAGATGGCGCTGGTGAAGGTCTCGGGCACGGGCGAGCAGCGCGCCGAGATGCTGCGTCTGTCCAACGTGTTCCGCGCCCACGTGGTCGACATCACCCACACCAGTTTCACCTTCGAGCTGACCGGCTCGCCCACCAAGATCGACGCCTTCGTCGACCTGATGATTCCGCTCGGGCTGGTGGAGATGAGCCGCACCGGCGTGGTGGCCATCGGGCGCGGCGACGAGGCGACCTGAGGCGCGGGGTCTGCCGCTCGGCGGTGTTCAGGAATCAATCCCGGGTTTCGATCAGGCCCTTCGCCAGGCTCCCGTCACTGTTCGACCGACGCGCCACAGGCACGCGCCAGACGGGCCGTCGCCTCCATGCGCGGCTGGCATGAATTTGTCACGAACGGATGCTAGGCTCAAAGTCCTCGGTATCCCGTTGTCATCAGGACGTTTTCCCATGCCATTTGCTTCGTTGCCGCGGCTTTGCGCCGCACTCGTGTGCGCGCTGTTTGCGTCGACCGTCTCCGCGGAGGTGGTGCTCAGTCAGGTCTATGGCGCCGGCGGAAACAGCGGTGCGGTGCTCGATCGCGATTACGTGGAGCTGTTCAACAACGGCAGCACGCCGCAGAGCCTCGCGGGCTGGTCCATCCAGTACTCGGGGGCGAACGGAAGCGGCTGGAACGGCAACAAGTTCCTTCTGCCCAACGTGACGCTGCAGCCGGGCCAGTACTACCTGGTCGCGATGTCCGGGGCGGGCAGCAACGGTGCGGCACTGCCGTCTCCGGATACGGAGGCCAGCCCCACCATCGCGATGGGGGCGGCGTCGGGCAAGGTGCTGCTGGCCAAGACCACCGATTCCCAATCCGGGAACTGCCCTTCCGGTGCGCAGATTGCAGACCTTGTGGCCTATGGGTCGACCAACTGCACGGCCGTTTCGGGGGCGCTGAGCGCAACCCTCGCGGCATTTCGCAACGACGCGGGCTGCGCTGCGGATTTCTCCACCGGTGCGCCGGCGCCACGCAATGCGCTTTCTCCGCTCAATGTCTGCGGCGGTGTGGATCTTGCGCCCGTCGTCGAAGAAACCGTGCCGGCCAGCGGGGCCACCCAGGTTCTGGTCGACAGCAGCGTCACCATCACCTTCAACGAGGCGGTCGCGGTTGACGCCGGCGCCTTCGCGCTGGAGTGTCCGACGGGAACGGCGGTTGCGTTCGCGCAGCCGGCAACCAGCGGCACGAGCTTCACGCTGACGCCCAGCGCAGCGCTTCCCCACGACACGCAATGCACCGTGACCGTTTTCGCCGACCAGGTGACCGATCTGGACGGCACGCCGGACGCGATGGACAGCGACTACGTCTTCTCGTTCACCACCGCGCCCGATCTTCCGATGCTGAGCATCGCCAGCGTGTCGCAGCCGGAAGGCAGCGCGGACAACGCGATGGTCTTCACCGTGACGCTTTCCGATCCGGCGCCGGCGGGCGGGGTGAGCTTCGACATCGCCACCTCGCCGGGCACCGCAACGGCGGGAGAGGACTACGTCCATGCGGCCGTGAGCGGCGCCAGCATCGCGGAGAACGGCAGCAGCTACGCGTTCAGCGTCACGATCAAGGGCGATGCGGTTGCCGAGCCGAATGAAACCTTCTCCGTCAGCGTGAGCAACGTGTCCGGTGCGGTCGTGATGGGCGGCAGCGCGCTCGGAACCATCGAGAACGACGACCGCTACCAGGTCTGGCAGGTGCAGGGCAGCGGCGCGTGTTCGCCGCTCATCAGCGTCCCGTGCACGCTGACGGCCAACACCGCCAAGACGACCGTGGACATCGCTCCGGCCGTGGTTACCGTGGTCGGCCCGGACGGATTCGCGATGCAGTCACGGCCGGAGGATTCGGACAACGATCCAGCCACCTCCGATGGCGTGTGGGTCTACACCTTCAGCACCACCGTGCCGCGCAGCGATGCCGGCGTGGACATCGCCGTGGGCGATCTGGTGCAGGTGACCGGCGGGGTGAAGGAATACTTCGGGCTCACCGAGGTGGAGGTCACCAGCACCCGTAACGCCGGCAACAGCATCGTGGTGCTGGCCAGCGGCGTCGATCTGCCGCCGCCGGTGGCGTTCGGCGACGGCACCGGCATTCCTTCGACCGATCCGGCCAGCCTCAGCTGTCCGGGCAGCGGCCCGGGAGGAACGAACAACGAGCACACCAACTTCGAGTGCTTCGAAGGCATGCTCGTGTCGATCCCCGAAGGCATCACCACCACCGGCAAGGATCGCTTCGGCGACCTGGCGATCGGCCCCTACGGCCGGCGCGCGTATCGCGAGCAGGGCGTCAAGTTCCCGGCTGCGCCGGTGGCAGGCGCCTCCGCCGCCGGAACCTGGGATGGCAATCCCGAGTTCCTGGAGATGAAACCGGCCCGGTTGGGCGCGGTGGATGCGGCTGCCGACATCGTTGGCGGTGTCCGCTTCTCGGGCGAGGGCATCATTTCCTTCGACTTCGGCGACTACCAGTTCTGGCCGGCCGGCGGCGAGCGTCCTGCCGGAACGCCGCGCTTTGCCCTGGTCGAGCAGGACAACGTGCTGCCGCGCCCGGTGCGCGACCACGCGCCCACGGAGCTGCGCATCGGCTCGTTCAACGCGTGGCGGCTGTGCGACACCATCAAGGATCAGGATCTGCCCGGCGGGCCGATCGAGTTCGAGTGCGACGACGGCATCGAGGCGGGCGGTGCGGCTGCCTACGCGGCGAAGCTGGAGAAGGTCAGCGCTTATATCGTCCAGGTGCTCAGGAGCCCGGACGTGCTGGGCATGCAGGAAGTGGAAAAGCTCGCCGTGCTGCAGGATCTGGCCGTGCGCATCCAGTCCGACGGCGGCCCGCAGTACCAGGCCATCCTCATCGAAGGC
Organism: uncultured Chiayiivirga sp.; assembly: GCA_934525595.1. Classification (GTDB taxonomy): domain Bacteria; phylum Pseudomonadota; class Gammaproteobacteria; order Xanthomonadales; family Xanthomonadaceae; genus Denitratimonas. The sequence continues at coordinate 35,741 of CAKSZJ010000025.1, forward strand.
AACGATCCGGGCGGCATCGACGTGGGCTATCTGGTGCGCACCGATACCGTCGACGACGTTCAGGTGACGCAGCTGCGCGGCAACCAGCAGTGGAACGATCCTTCGGATGGCCTGACCACCCTGCACGATCGCCCGCCGCTGCTGCTGCGCGGCGAGTTCACGGCGTCCGCGGGGAGCGCGCCCTTCCGGTTCGCGGTGCTGAATGCCCACAACCGCAGCTTCGGTGCGAACCATCGCGTCTATGCCAAGCGCTTCCTGCAGGCCCTTGCGGTTGCCGAGGAAATCCAGGCCTACCAGACCGACCCGCTCAACGCGGACCGGCCGCTGATCGTGATCGGCGACTACAACGCCTACCAGTTCAGCGATGGCTTCACCGACCCGGTCGGCCTGATCGCGGGCGATTACCGGAACAACGAGAACGAATGTTCGCCGGCCAACGGCGTGACCACGTGCAACCTCCCGGAAGCCGCCGGCGTCACCCAGCAGGTCGTCGATCCGGCCCTGACGGTTTACGCCAGGATCCAGCCCGACATCGATCCGGACCAGGTGTATTCCTACACCTTCACCGAGCGCTTCGGAGCCATCTTCGGCCATACGTCCGCCAGCGGGGGGGACAACGGCCGCGAGGTGGCCGCCAACCAGGTCATCGATCATCTGATGCTCACCGAGGCGGCACTGCCGCGCCTTGTGGACGTGCAGTTCGGGCGCGCCAACGTCGATGCTTCCTTCGACGGCCACGCCGCCGGGACCGGACCGGGCGGCGCGCACGCGGCCATCGGCAGCTCCGACCATGACGGCTTCGTGGCGTTCTTCAATACGGAAACGAGCACGGTGATCTTCTCCGACGGCTTCGAGGGCGACTGAGGCCGTCGTTTCGGGTGTCTTGAACCTTCTGGAACCCTGCTTCGGCAGGGTTCTTTTTTGGCCTTCAGGGGTCGCGCGCTGCGGTCTTGCCTTTCGCGGCGCTTGCCTTGGCCCGCCGCTTGCAGTCGAATGCGTGACTTCGCGCCGCCATTGCGGCCCGTCTTCGAGGGGAAGTGCCGAATGAACCAGACTGTTTCTCCGCCGCAGCTCACCCTGCGCGCCGTGCTGCTGGCCATCGTGCTGGCGGTGATCCTGGCTGCCGCCAACACCTATCTGGGGCTGTTCGCCGGCCTCACCATTGCCTCGGCGATTCCCGCGGCGGTGGTGTCGATGGGCGTGCTGCGCGCGCTGGGCGGCGGCACGATCCTGGAAAACAACATCGTCCAGACCGGCGCCTCGGCCGGTTCATCGATCGCATCGGGGGTGATCTTCACCATCCCGGCGCTGGTGATCCTGGGCTACTGGGACGACTTCAAGTATTCATGGGTGCTGGCCATCGCAGGTCTCGGAGGATTGCTCGGCGTACTGTTCTCGGTGCCGCTGCGCCGCTCGCTGATCGTCGATCAGGGCCTGGCCTTCCCGGAAGGAAAGGCGGCGGCCGAGGTGCTCAAGACCGGCGAGAACCCGGGGCAGGGCATCAAGCTGCTGGCCGGTTCGGCGATCCTGGGCGGGGTGATCAAGCTGGCCGCCGGCAGCGGCCTGCGCCTCATCCCGGATACCGCGCAGGTGGCGACCTGGTTCAACAAGACCATCGGCTATGCCGGAACCAACCTTTCTCCGGCGCTGTTCGGCGTGGGCTACATCGTGGGGCTCAACATCGGCCTCGTGGTGTTTGCCGGCGGCTTCATCGGCTGGAACATCGCGATCCCGATCTACAGCACCTTCTTCCTGGAAGGCGATGCGCAGCTGATGCAGACCATCGGCGCCGCCTGTGGCGGCATCGGCGGCGATGCCAAGTGCGCGGCCGGCGCCATCTGGTCCGCGCAGATCCGCTACCTGGGCGTGGGTGCGATGCTGATCGGCGGGGTCTGGACCCTGATCTCGCTGCGCAAGTCGCTGTTTTCCGGCGTCAAGAGCGGCATGGCTGTGACGCGCGCGGGCGGCGCTGCCGCGCTCGCGCACACCGAGCGCGACATCCCCATGAAGTACATCGGCATCGGCCTGATCCTTTTCACCCTGCCGCTGCTGGCGCTCTATCAGGCCATTGTCGGACAGTGGCATGTGAGCGTGCCGATGACGGTGATCATGGTGGTGGCCGGCTTCCTGTTCGTTTCCGTGTCGGCCTACATGGCCGGCCTGGTGGGGTCGTCCAACAATCCCGTGTCGGGCATCACCATCGCCACCATCCTGTTCGCGGCGCTGGTGCTGGTGCTGCTGCTGGGGCGCGATTCGAGCATCGGCGCGGTGGCGGCGATCATGATCGGCGCGGTGGTGTGCTGTGCCGCCTGCATCGGCGGCGACAACCTGCAGGATCTCAAGGCCGGCTACATCGTTGGCGCGACGCCGTGGAAGCAGCAGGTGATGCTGGCCATCGGCGCGGTCTCCTCGGCCCTGGTGATGGCGCCGGTGCTCAACATCCTGGCCAAGGCCTACGGTATCGGCGTGGTCAGCGAGGCGCATCCGAATCCGCTGCTGGCCCCGCAGGCCACTCTGATGGCTTCGGTGGCCAAGGGCATCTTCGGCGGCGAGCTGCCGTGGACGACCATCGGCATCGGTGCCGCCATCGGTGCGGCGATCATCGCCTTCGACAGCTGGCTGCAGGCGCGCAAGATCGGTTTCCGGGTGCCGGTGCTGGCCTGCGCCGTGGGCATCTACCTGCCGATCGAACTTTCGGTGCCGATCCTTGCGGGTGGCATCGTGGCCTGGCTGGTGGAGCGCCGCTTCGGCATCCGCGCCGGCGATCCGGCGCGCGAGAAGGTCCACCAGCGCGGCATGCTGTTCGCCGCCGGCCTCATCACCGGCGAGGCGCTGATGGGCATCGGCATCGCAGTGCCGATCGTCGTCACCGAGCGCGACGACGTGCTGATGCTGCCCGAGGCGTTGCAGCTGGGTGCGATGGGCGCCCAATGGCTGGGGCTGGCCCTGCTGGTGATGACGGCGGTGCTGCTCTACCGCACGGCGGTCAGGCGAACCTGAGGCGCTTCGATCCTCCCGTCACAGGGCCGTTGCCCGGCCGCGACGGACCGCCGCAGGCGATTGACGTGATGCGGCCTGGGTGACGTGCCGGTGGAATCCGCTGAGCGGGTTCCGCCCCACGGGCCACTTGAAGCTGGAGTGGCTCAGTCGGCCAGCAGCCGCCGCAGGGTCCGGGCGTAGCGCTGCGCGATGGCGTCGCGGCGGGAGTGGCGGCCTTCGGCCACCACGCGTTTCCCGCCGACCCAGGTTTCCGCCACCAGCGATCGGTTGCCGGCGAAGAGGAAACGTTCCAGCACGTCGCCCTCGCACGCGCCGGCCAGCGCCGGGGCTTCGGAATCGAGCACGATCAGGTCGGCGAAGGCGCCCTCTTCCAGCCGGCCCAGCGCAAGGCCCGCGCCCTGCGCGCCACCTTGCCAGGCCTGCCGCAGCAGGGCTTCGCCCGCGCCGGGCGTGTCCGCGCTGCTGGCGATGTTGCGCCGGCGCGCGGCCAGGCGCTGGCCGTATTCGAGCCAGCGCAGCTCTTCCACCGGCGAAACCGAGACGTGCGAATCGCTGCCGATGGAGAAGCGTCCGCCGGCGTCCAGGAAGGCGCGCAGCGGGAACAGCCCGTCGCCCAGGTTGGCCTCGGTGGTGGGGCAGAGCGAGACGCAGGCACCGCTGGCGGCAATGCCCCGGATCTCCTCGTCGGCGAGATGGGTGGCGTGCACCAGGGTCCAGCGCGCATCGATCGAGGCGTGATCGAGCAGCCAGCGCACCGGCCGCGCGCCGCGCGCGGCGATGCATTGTTCGACTTCGGCAGTCTGTTCGGCGATGTGGATGTGGATCGGAAACGATGCGTCGGCGGTCGCTTCCAACAGCGCCGCCATCGCCTCCGCCGGCACCGCGCGCAGGCTGTGCAGGGCAACGCCCACGCGCAGCGTTCCGCTTTCCAGCCCGCGCAGCGTCTGCAGCAGCGTCAGGTAGGCGTCCAGCGCGTGGCCGAAGCGCCGCTGGCGAGGCTCCAGCGCGCGGCCGTCGAAGCCGCCGGTCATGTAGAGCACCGGCAGCAGGGTCATGCGGATGCCGGTTTCCGCCGCCGCCTCGAGCAACGCGCGCGACATCGCGGCGCGATCGGCGTAGGGCGTTCCGTCGGGCTGGTGGTGGAGATAGTGGAATTCGCAAACGTGCGTGTAGCCGGCTTCCAGCATCTCGGCGTAGAGCTGTGCGGCCACGTCGCGCAGCGCATCGGGATCGAGCCGCCCGGCGAAGCGGTACATCAGCTCGCGCCAGGTCCAGAAGCTGTCCTCGGGGTGCTCCTGGCGCTCGGCCAGTCCGGCCATGGCGCGCTGGAAGGCGTGGGAATGGGTGTTGGGGATTCCGGGCAGGGCAAAGCGCGCTGCGTCTTCGCGCGCGGGGTCGAGCGATTGCACGCGGCCGGCCGCATCGGCACGCAGGCGCGCCGTGGTCCAGCCGGAAGGCGTCAGGCAGCGCAGCGGCGCGGAATCGATCATCGCGGTGTTCCTGGCAAAGAAAAAGGCCGGCATTTATGCCGGCCTTTTCTGCATTTGGCGCCCGAAGTTGGACTCGAACCAACGACCCCCTGATTAACAGTCAAGTGCTCTAACCGGCTGAGCTATTCGGG
>CAKSZJ010000026.1 GCA_934525595.1 uncultured Chiayiivirga sp.
AACGCCACCGCTTCCTCACCCCTTTCGAGGTATTCTTTCACCACTCACGCGTTGCACTTCGCGGTTGAATCCGCCCACTGTACATGCCTCGCATTCCTGGGTGGGAGTTCACATCGGACTATATCTTTTCAGAGAGCGGCATGTTGCCCAATGGAAACTGGTCGTTGTATGTCTGTGATGAGGGGAATCGGGGCGAAGGCTACCTCGAAGGCTGGAACTTCCGATTCTTGTGACATCTGGAGGATGGCGCCACAACGAGCGCCTCGGGGCTGAGGCCGGCGATATGGCCTGAACAATGTCAGGGGCCGCATCTGGGGTTTTCCAGGCTTTACGGTCGGGCGAATCCGAGTGCGTTGCGCGTGGCCGAGCTGCCTTTTGCGGTGCAATGCTGCAAGTTCTGCAGTCGAGTGCCGCCCTGCGGCGCGCTTCATGGTGCAGTGCGACTTCAGATCCATCCTTGCTGCCCCCATCGACGGCCGCCTTGCGCGGCCGTCTTTTTTGCTGACCGCGGAAATCATCCGGGCTAGAGTCAGCGTCCCCGACTCACAGGATCGTCACGCCATGCAGTCAGAGGCCGACGCACGCTGGCAGGAGGCCGAAGGGTTCAGCGCCGCGGGCCAGGATGAGCGCGCCGAGCCGATCTATCGCGATCTTCTCGGCGTGCGCGAGCACGCGCCCTGGGCGCATCTGCGGCTTGCGCTCGCGGCGCTGCGCGCGGGGGCGGTGCGCGACGGCGAAGCCCATGCGCTGGGCGCATTCCGCAGCGCCTGGGCCGATTCCGAGCTGCTCGAAGCGGTCTGCAAGATGCTGCTGCGGACCGGCTGCGTGCAGGAGGCGCTGGCCTGTGCAGACGCGCTGCTGCGGCTCGACGCGCCCGCCGGCGCGCTGGCCGAAGTGGGCAAGATGCTTTCCGACCACATGCTTCCCGACGCCGCCTTGCCGCTGCTGCAGCGGGCCATGGCGCGGGGATTGTCCCGCGCCCCGGCGATGCACTATCTGGTCGGGTTGAACCTCATGTACGTCGGCCGTCACGCCCAGGCGCTGGAGGCGCTGGAGGCGAGCCTGCGGGGCAATCCGGACCTGGCGCCGGCGCACTGGGCGCTGGCGAAGCTCGCGGACGCACAAACACGCGGAGCGCGCATCGACCGCCTGCGCGCCGCGCTGGATCGCACCCCGCCCGAGGCGCAGGACGCGCCGCTGCTGTGGTATGCGCTCTTCCACGAGCTGGACAGGGCGGGTGATGCCGCCGCGTGGGCTGCGCTGGAGCAGGCGATGCGTCGGCGCCGTGCCCAGGTCCGTCATGACGAGGCGGCGCAGGATGCACTGTTCGACGCGGCCGCGCGCGCGCTGGAGTTGCCGGAGGCGAGCGCCGACGATGCGCTGCACGATGGCGGTGCGCAGCCGCTCTTCGTGGTCGGCCTGCCGCGCACCGGCACCACGGTGATCGAGCAGCGCCTGTGCGCGAGCGTCGATGCCGCCAGCGCGGGGGAACTGCGCGATCTCGCGCTCCAGCTGCGCGCCGTCACCGGCCGCGCCGGGCCGCCGCACTTCGACGCACGCACGCTGGCGATCGATGCCGGACAGGCGCACGAGCTGGGTGCGCGCTATCTGGCGCGCAGCCGCTGGCGCGCGCGCGGCCGCGCGTTCTACCTCGACAAATGGCCGGAGAACTATCTGGCCGTCGGCGCGATCCTGGCGGCGCTGCCCGGAGCGCGCGTGATCTGGGTGCGGCGCGATCCGATCGACGCGTGCTTTTCCAACCTCAAGGAGTGGTTCGCCGCTTCCTATTTCTACAGTTACGACATGGGCGAGGTGGCGCGTCACTGCGCCCGCTTCGAACGTCTGCGCGCGCAGGTCCGGGATCGCGCCAGTGCGCGGGTGGCCTTCGTCGGATACGAGGCCTTCGTGCGCAGCCCCGATACGACCCTCGGCGGGGCGCTCGACGCGCTCGGGATTGCCCGCCGCGCCGCGCCGGAAACCGCGCCGCAGGCGACCATCGCCACCGCCAGCGCCGCCCAGGCACGCGAGGGCATCAGCACGCGGCATATCGGCGCCTGGCGTCGCTATGCGCGGCCGCTCGCGCCGCTGTGTGCCGAGCTGGAGCGGCTGGGGCTGGAATCGTCTGCCGAGGCTGAGGCATGAGCGCCGGCACGGACCCGACGCGCGCCCTGCTCGACCACGCGGTGCCGCTGGCCGAGCGCGGCGATCTGGCCGGATTGAGGCGCCTGCTCGACGGCATTCCCGCCGCGCCGGAACGCCTCGCGCGCCATCTGATCGAGACCTCGTACGCCGAGGCCCTGGCCGGCCGCTACCGCGCCTCGCGCACCGCCGCGCTGCTGACGTTCACGCTGGATCCCAGGGATGTGGACGTGCGCCGCCAGCTCGCGGCGCGGCTGCGCACCACCAACGACGTGCCGCAGCTGCTGAAGCTGATCCGCGCTTCCGGCCCGCTTGCACGAATTCCGATTCCTTTGCTGCTGGGGTATGCCGCGCAGCTCTCCTACCTCAACATGCAGCAGCAGGCGCTGGAATATCTCGACGAGGCGCGTCGCGGCGACCCCGACTATCCGCCCACTCTGCTGTCGCGCGGGCAGGTGCTGACCTATCTCGGGCGCACCGATGCGGCGCGCGCCGAGTTCGAGCGCTGCATCGCGATTGCGCCGCAGCTCGGGCAGGCGCACTGGTTCCTTTCCCACGTGCGCCGCGCCACGCCGACCGACAACCGCATCGCACGGCTGCGCGATGCGCTGGCGCGGGCGTCCCTGCCGGCGCAGGAGGAGGCGTCGCTCGCCTTCGCGCTGCACAAGGAGCTCGATGACCTGGGCGAGGTGGAAGGCGCATGGCAGGCGCTGCTGCGGGCCTGTGCGGCCAAGCGCAGCACCCTGAGGTATTCGCTCGAAGAGACGCGCCGGCTGGTGGACGCGCTGGTGTCGATGCCGCCGCTCGCGCCGTCGCGTGCCGGTGCGGACGATGGCAGGGTGCCGGTCTTCATCGTCGGGATGCACCGCTCGGGCACCACTCTGCTGGAGCAGCTGCTCGACGCCAGCCCGCAGGTGCAGGGTATCGGCGAGATGTACGACTTCACCTGCGCCATGCGCCACGCCACCGACCATCCGTGCCGCGGCGTGATCGACCGCACGCTGGTCGAACGTGCCGCGAGCGCCGACTTTTCGGCCGTCGGCCGGCGCTATCTCGACGGGCTGGCCTGGCGGCTCGACGCGCGTCCGTTCTTCACCGACAAGCTGCCGACCAATTTCCTCAATCTGGGCTTCATCTGCGCGGCGCTGCCGCAGGCCAGGATCCTGCACCTGCGGCGCGATCCGATGGAAACCTGTTTCTCCAACCTGCGCGAGCTGTTCTCCGACGCCAACGCGCACTCCTACGACCAGGTGGAGCTGGCCGACTATTGCCTGCAATACCAGCGCCTGATGGCGCACTGGCACGATCGCCATCCGGGACGGATCCTCGACGTCGACTATGCGCAGCTCACCGCCGACACGGCCGGAACGGTACGGCAGGTGGCGGCGTTCTGCGGGATCGACTATCTGGACGAGATGAGCGATCCGCGCAGCAGCAGGCGCGCGGTGGCCACCGCCAGCGCGGTGCAGGTGCGCGATGGCGTGGTGCGGCGTGAAACGCCCAAGTGGGTGCCCTATGCGCCCTGGCTCGGGCCTCTGGCGGACGCGCTGGCCCGCGGCGGCGCAGCGGGAGTCTGATGCCGGCGCTGTGCCCGGCCTCAGCTGCCGGTGCTGGCGAACACGTAGCCGATGCCGCGCACCGCGCGCAGCGGCAGCGCCTGCCCGAGCTGCTCCTCGGCCTTGCGGCGCAGGCGGTGGACGATCATTTCCAGGCGATGCGGATCGAAGGTGGCCTCGGCGCTGCCCGCGAGCTCGAGGATCAGCGCGTCGCGGGTGACCGGCTCGCCCGGGCTTTGCAGCAGGCACGACAGGACGCGCCGTTCCGGCTGGGTCAGCGCCACCGTGCGACCGGATGGGGCACGCAGATGCCAGCCGTCCGGATCCAGCTGCCATGCGCGGGTCGAGGAGCGCTCCGCGAGCCGCTCACCGGCTTCGGAGCCGGCGCGCAGCCGGCGCAGCACGCTGTTCAGGGTGGCGGCCAGGACGTTCATTTCGACCGGCTTTGCGAGATAGGCATCGGCGCCGACCGCGAGGCCCCGCACCTGATCGCCACCGCTGTCCAGGCCGGTGAGCATCACGATGCCCACGCGCATGCCCTGCGCGCTGCGCAGATGGGCGGCCGCGGAAAGGCCATCCTCGTCCGGCAGCCCGATGTCGAGCACGACGAGGTCGCTGGGTGCGGCCAGAAAACGCCGGTACAGCGCCTCGGCCGAGGGCACGCCTTCCGCGTCGAACCCGTTGGCCCTGAGGCTGGGAACCAGGATCTCCTCACGCAGTTCGAGGTCATCTTCGACGACGATGACGCGGGCAAGCGGCGGCGGGCGATGATGGATCGCGGACATGGCGGATCGGGTGTGTGCTATGGCCACCGATGATAGCGGCTGTCGCACGGTCCGGGGCCGCGACCGGCGCGTGGGGGTCAGCGCGTGAGGATCAGCTTGTCGTTCTGGGTGTGGCGCAGGCGATATTCGCGATCGCCGTGGCGGATGAGGAGTTCACGCTGCCCGCGCAGCAGGTCGTGGCTGTCGATGACCGAGCGCTCGGTGGCCGGCGCGCTGATGGAAGGGCGGCGCACCGCGACGACGCGGGACGCGATGACCTGGAAGGTCTGGCTCATGGGTGGGATCTCGACCGGAATGCGCCCGGAGTGGGCGTTTCTCGAATGCTAATGATTCGCATTCTCTTGTCAAGCGCCCGCCAATGCATCCAGCCGCGCGAGCGTGGCGGGTTCCAGCCGGTCGGCCAGCGCCAGCGCCGTCAGGTTGGCGTCCAGCTGCGCGATCGAGGAGCAGCCCAGGATGACGCTGGACACTTTCGGGTTGCGCAGGCACCAGGCGATGGCCAGGGCGGCCGGCGTTTCGCCCAGATCCGCCGCCAGATCCATCAGCCGCGCCACTGCCGCATCGCGCGCATCGGAGGCGCCGGGCAGGATGCCTTCGTGCCAGCCGTGGTCGCGCCGCGCGCGCCGGGAGCCCTCGGGAATCCGGCCCTGCGCATACTTGCCGCTCAAAAGGCCCGAGGCCAGCGGCGACCAGGTGGTCAGGCCCAGGCCGGGGTCGTCGTAGAGCGGGGCGTATTCGAACTCCACCCGCTCGCGGTGCAGCAGGTTGTACTGGGCCTGTTCGACCGAGGGAGGCGTCAGGCCGTTCTCGCGCGCGCAGCGCAGTGCGGCGCGGATCCGCTCGGCCGGCCATTCGGAGGTGCCCCAGTAGAGCACCTTCCCGGCGCACACCAGCTGGTGCATCGCGGCGACGGTTTCCTCGATCGGGGTATCCGGGTCGGGGCGATGGCAGAAGAAAATATCGAGGTATTCGGTGCGAAGGCGCCGCAGGGCCGCGTCGCAGGCGTCGCGCAGGTGCTTGCGCGAGAGTCCGCGCTGGGTCGGGCGCGGATCGGGCACCGCGCCGAAGAACGCCTTGCTGCTGAGGCAGAGCGAGTCGCGCGGCAGGCGCAGGTCGGCGATCACGTCGCCCAGCCACGCCTCGGCCTGTCCGCAGGCGTAGTTCTCGGCGCTGTCGAACAGGCTGACGCCGGCATCGAAGGCGCGTGCCACCAGGCGGCGCGCGCCGCCGCGATCGAGCGCGCCGGCGAAGGTGATCCACGAGCCAAGCCCGAGTGCGGACACGTGCAGGCCGCTATGGCCGAGGCGGCGGTATTCCATGACTGATCTCCCTGATGCAGGTCGCGGCACCGGCCAGTGTAGGGCCACGGGCCGCGCTTGCCAGCGCGGCGCGCAGCGCACGCGGTGCGGTGTGGAGGGATGTCGGTTGCGTCGGCGCGCGCGCTTGTCCTAGGCTCCGCCCGTTGCGCCTCGCGCGCACCGGCACGACAGCCGCCATTTCGCACGGGGACACATCGATGAGCCTGAAATTCCGCCTGGTGGTGATGAACTTCCTGCAGTTCTTCGTGTGGGGGTCGTGGCTGATCACCATCGGGGCGTACTGGTTCCAGAGCCGGCAGTGGTCGCCGGGAGAGTTCGGCATCATCTTTTCCACCATGGGCATCGCCTCGCTGTTCATGCCTTCGCTGATGGGCATCGTGGCGGACAAGTGGATCCGCGCCGAGCGGCTCTACGGCATCCTGCACCTGCTCGGTGCCGCCATGCTGTTCACCTTGCCGCTGGTCGACAGCCCCGGCGCGTTCTTCTGGGTGATGCTGGTCAACATGTGCTTCTACATGCCGACCATCGCGCTGGCGATCGCGGTGTCCTACAACGCGCTCAAGCAGGACGGACAGAACATCGTGAAGTCCTATCCGCCCATCCGGGTGTGGGGCACGGTGGGCTTCATCGCGGCAATGTGGATGGTGAGCCTGTCCGGCTTCGAGGTGACCGCAGGGCAATTCCAGGTCGCCGGCGCGGCCGCGGTGGTGCTGGGGCTCTACGCCTTCACCCTGCCTGCCTGCCCGCCGCGTTACACCGCGCACACCTCGCTGATCGATTCTCTCGGGCTGCGTTCGTTCGCGCTGATGAAGAACTACAAGATGGCGGTGTTCTTCATCTTCGCGATGTTCCTGGGCGGCGCGCTGCAGCTCACCAACGCCTACGGCGACACCTTCCTGCACGACTTCGCCAAGGTGCCCGAGTTCGAGGGTGCATTCGCCATCCGCTATCCGGCGATCACCATGTCGATCTCGCAGATTTCCGAAACCCTGCTGATCCTGGCCATTCCCTTCTTCCTCATCCGCTACGGCATCAAGACCGTGATGCTGATGAGCATGGTGGCCTGGGTGCTGCGCTTCGGTCTGTTCGCCTACGCCGATCCGGGTCCGCTGCTGTGGATGATCATTCTCTCCAACATCATCTACGGCCTGGCCTTCGACTTCTTCAACGTCTCCGGCTCGCTGTTCGTGGAGAGCGAGGCCGATCCGCAGATCCGCGCCAGCGCCCAGGGCCTGTTCATGCTGATGACCAACGGTGTCGGCGCGGTGCTGGGCAACCTGATCGCCGGCTGGGTCATCGACGCCTTCTTCATCCAGCCCGACGGCAGCTTCGCGTGGCGCGAAATCTGGCTGAGCTTTGCCGGCTACGCCGCGGTGGTGACGGTGCTGTTCGCGATCCTGTTCCGTCACAAGCACACGCCGGCCGAGGCCGCGCGCATCAGCGCGGCCCATGGCTGACGATCAAACCATGGCCTGCGACGTCGCCGTCGTCGGTTCCTACAACCAGGATTTCGTCTGGCGTACCGACCACTTCCCGGTACCGGGTGAAACCCGCCTCGGCGCGTTTTCCACCGGGCCGGGCGGCAAGGGCTTCAACCAGTCCGTGGCGGCCGTGCGCCAGGGCGCGAGAGTGCTGTTCGTCGCGGCGCTGGGGCGCGATGCGATCGGGCAGGGCGCGGCGGCACTGGCCGATGCCGAGGGTATCGATGCGCGCTTGCAGTGGTGCGCAAACCAGGCCAGCGGCAACGCCGCCATCGTGCTCGATGCCGCCGGCCAGAACCTCATCGTGGTCGGCTCCGGCGCCAACCTCGCGCTTTCGCCCGCGCACGTCGAGGCGCAGCGTGAAGCCATCGGGGCGGCACGCGTCCTGCTGACCCAGCACGAGGTCGCACCCGCCGCCACCCGGCGCGCGCTGGAGTTGGCGCGCGCCGCGGGCCTGGTCACCGTGCACAATCCCGCGCCGCCGCTGGCGGGCGAGGACGGCGGGCTGCTGCCGCTGGTGGACGTGCTGACCCCCAACGAAACCGAGTTCGCGCACCTGCTTTGCTGCTGTGCCGGCCTCACCGTCGACGCCGACACGCTGAGCGCCCTGCCGGACGAGTCTCTGCATGCCCTGGCGCGGCGCCTGGGCGTGCCCACGGTGGTGATTACCCTGGGCGCGGCCGGCGCCTTCGTCTCGCACGCCGATCCGGCGCGCTGGCGCGATGCGCGCGCCGCCTATCGCGTTCCCGTCGCTGCGGTGCGGCCGCGCGATACCACCGGTGCGGGCGACGCATTCAGCGGCAGCCTCGCCGCCGCGCTTGCGCACCTGGGCGATGCGCCCTTCGCCAGCGCCATCGCCCATGCGAGCCGCGTGGCGGGGCTGGCGACCGAATCGCCCGGCGCGGCGAGCGCCATGCCCACGCGCGAGGCGGTGCGCGAACGCTTCGGCTGAGCGTCGCGGCGGCGCCGATGGGATAATCCGCCCATGCAGATCGGCCCGTATTCCTTCGACACGCCCCTGGTGCTGGCCCCGATGGCCGGGGTCACCGACAAGCCTTTCCGCTTGCTGTGCAAACGCCTGGGCGCGGATCTCGCGGTGTCGGAAATGACCCTCTCCGATCCGCGCCTGTGGGCCACGCGCAAAAGCCGCTGGCGGATGGACCACGATGGCGAACCCGCCCCGGTCAGCGTACAGATCGCCGGCGCCGATCCCGTCGCCCTGGCCGAGGCGGCGCGCTTCAACGTCGATCACGGCGCGCAGATCATCGACATCAACATGGGCTGTCCGGCCAAGAAGGTCTGCAACGTCTGGGCGGGATCGGCGCTGCTGCAGGACGAGACGCTGGTGGCGCGCATCCTCGATGCCGTGGTCGCTGCGGTCCAGGTGCCGGTGACGCTCAAGATCCGCACCGGCTGGAACCCGGAAAACCGCAATGGCGTGGCGATCGCGCGCATCGCGCAGGAGGCCGGCATCGCGGCGCTGGCGGTGCACGGGCGCACCCGCGCCGAGCACTACCAGGGGCGGGCCGAATACGACACCATCGCGCGGATCAAGGCGGCGGTTTCGATCCCGGTGCTGGCCAATGGCGATATCGACTCGCCGCTGAAAGCCGCCGAGGTGCTGGAAGGCACCCGCGCCGACGGCCTGCTGATCGGCCGCGCGGCGCAGGGACGGCCCTGGATCTTCCGCGAGATCGGCCACTACCTGCGCACCGGCGAGCATCTGGCGCCGCCTCCGCCGACGGAGGTCCGCGAGATCCTGCTCGGGCACCTGGATGCGCTGCACGCCTTCTATGGCGAGGAGCACGGCGTGCGCATCGCGCGCAAGCACCTGGGCTGGTACGCCAAGGATCATCCCGACGCGGCCGACTTTCGCCGCGCGGTCAATCAGGCGATCTGCTCCAAGGTGCAGCGCCGCCTCACCGCCGACTGGTTCGAGGCCCTGGCCGAAGGACGCGACCCGCTGCGGGCGCTGGCGGCCTGACGCCGTCCGGCAGGCGACCCTCGTCAGCCCCGATATTTCCGATGCGTGGCCAGAGACATCACGATGCCGAAACTGGCCAGCAGGGTCACGGCCGAGGTTCCGCCGTAGCTGATCAGCGGCATCGGCACGCCGACCACGGGCAGGAGCCCGGAGATCATGCCGCCGTTGGCGAGCACGTAGACGAACAGGGTCAGCGCGAGCGAGGCGCCGAGCATGCGGCCGAAGCTGTCGCGCGCCTCGGCCGCGATCCACAGGCTGCGTCCGATGATGACGAGGTACAGCGCCAGCACCAGGCACACCCCGATGAACCCGAAATCCTCTGCCAGCACGGCGAAGATGAAGTCGGTGGTGTGTTCGGGCAGGAACTCAAGGCGCGACTGGGTGCCTTCGCCCCAGCCCTTGCCCCACGGCCCGCCCGAGCCCACCGCGATCTTGGACTGGATGATGTTCCAGCCGTCGCCGAGCGGATCGGCCTCCGGGTTCATGAAGGTCAGAAGGCGGCGCTTCTGGTAGTCGTGCAGGAAGTTCCAGCCCAGCGGCGCGGCGAGCGCGCCCAGCCCCGCGATCAGGCCGATGCGCCACCAGGCCACGCCGGCGAAGAACGCCACGAAGGCGCCGCTGGCGCCGACCAGCATCGCCGTGCCCAGGTCCGGTTGCAGCGCGATCAGGGCGGTCGGCACGCCGATGATCACGGCGCAGATCGCCAGCGCTCCCCAACGCGGTGGCAGTTCGCGTTCGCCGAGGAAGGCGGCGGTCATCAGCGGCACGGACAGTTTCATCAGCTCGGCCGGCTGGATGTAGAAGGCGCCGAGATAAAGCCAGTGCCGCCCGCTGCGCCCGGTGCCGAACACCGGCACCAGCAGCAGGAGCAACAGGGTGGCGCCATAGATCCACGGAGCCCAGAGCCGAAGCCGCGCCGGCGGTACGCGCGCCAGGGCCAGTAAGGCAAGCAGGCCGGCGCCGTCGCGCACCGCCTGCGAGCGCACCACGGCCATGTCGCCGTTGGAGGCGCTGTGCAGTACCGCCAGGCCGATCAGCACCAGCGCCAGAAGCGCTCCTGACAGCCAGGGATCCACGCGCGGCAGCGCGACCAGAGTCTGCCAGCGGCGCGGCATGAAGCTCACGTCGGATTCCTGCGCAGCCAGGCATCGACGATGCGCAGCGCCACCGGCGTCGCCACCGAGGAGCCGGACCCGCCGTGCTCCACCACCACCATCACCGCCACCCGGGGCGCCTCCACCGGCGCGAAGGCGATGAAAAGCGCGTTGTGGCGCTGGGCGAAGGGCAGCTGGTTGACGTTGATCGCCTGATCGCCGCGCCGGCTCACGCGCTGCGCGGTGCCGGTCTTGCCGGCGACCGTGTAGCCCAGGTCGAACTGGGCCATGACGCCGCGCGCGGTGCCGGTGGGCCCGTGCAGCACCTGCACCATGGCCTGGGTGACCGCCTGCAGGTTGGCGGGATCCCTCACCACCGGCGGGCCGGGCGCGGGCCACTGCTCGGGAACGGGCGGCGCGTCGAAGCGCGCCTGGGTGGCGCGCAGCAGGTGCGGCGGATACCTGATGCCGCCGTTGGCGAGCATCTGGGTCGCCTGCGCCAGCTGCAGCGGCGTCACCACCCAGAAGCCCTGGCCGATGCCGGCGATGACGGTTTCACCCGGATACCAGGGCAGGTTGCGCTGGGCGCGCTTCCACTGCGGGGAGGGAAGCACGCCCGAGGCTTCGCCGAGCAGGTCGATGCCGGTGGGTTCGCCGAATCCGAACTGCCCCAGATACGCCCCCATCCGCTCGATCCCCATGTCCACCGCGAGCTGGAAGAAATAGGTGTTGACCGACTGCGCCATGGCTTCGCCGAGGTTGACCGCTCCGTGCCCGCCGCGCCGCCAGTCGCGGTATTCGCGCTCCTGGCCGGGCAGGCGGAAGGCGCCGGTGGACAGGGTAGTGTCGCGCGGGGTGCGCAGGCCGTATTCGAGTCCGGCCAGACCGACGAAGGGCTTGAGCGTGGAGCCGGGCTCGTAGCCGCCCTGCAGCACGCGGTTGAACAGCGGCCGCGAGGGCGAATCGAGCAGGGCCGCGTAGGCCGCCTGGCCGATGCCGCTGACGAAGGGATTGGGGTCGTAGCTGGGCAGGCTCGCCAGCGCCAGCACCTCGCCGTTGCGCGGATCGAGCACCACGGCGGCGCCGGGCTGGCCTTCGAAGGAATCCACCACGGCCTGCTGCAGCTCCGCGTCGATGCTCAGGTACAGGTCCTGGCCGGCGTGCGCCGGATCGCGGCCGATCACGCGCAGGGTGCGGCCCTCGGCGTTGATCTCGACCTGCTCGATGCCGACCTGGCCGTGCAGGCGCGATTCGTAGAAGCGTTCGATGCCCGCCTTGCCGATGTGGGTGGCGCCGCTGTAGCGCGCCGGATCGACGCGCGCCAGGTCAGCGGTATCGATGCGTCCGACGTAGCCGACCACGTGCGCGAACAGCTCGCCATGCGGGTAGTGGCGATTGAGGTAGGGCACTACTTCGACGCCGGGGAATCGGTGGCGGTTGACCGCGAATCGAGCCACTTCGATGTCCGAGAGGCGCAGCTTCACCGTCACCGGCTGGAAGCTGCGGCGCGCGCGCGAAGCGGCGATGAAGGTCCGTGCGTCCTCCTCGCCCAGCTCGATCACCTCGCGCAGCCGCGCGACCATGTCTTCCAGATCCCCGGCGTCCTCGCGCACCACGTCGAGGCGGTAGGCGGGCACGTTGTCGGCCAGGATCCTGCCGCTGCGGTCGTAGATCAGGCCGCGCGCCGGCACGATCGGCCGGGCCTTGATGCGGTTGGCCTCCGAGCGGGTGTGGAATTCCTCGTAGCTGAACACCTGCAGCCAGGCGAAGCGCGCCGCCAGCACTGCCAGCAGCGCGAGCACGATCAGGAACGCCACCAGCGCGCGGCGGCGCTGGGTCGTCGCCTCGACCAGCGGGTTGCGCATCGGGCGTCCGGTCGTGCGCATCAGGATCCCTCGCGCATCCGCAGCCGCAGGCGCACGTCGTCGAGCAGCAGGAATATCCAGGGCCACAGCACCGCGCCCACCAGGGGCGCGAGCCAGAACGAGGGTGGCGGCCAGCCTTCGCCCGCCAGCGCGCGGATCATCAGCACCACCACCCGGTCGTTGAGCAGCAGCGCAAGGATCGCCAGCGCCTGCTGCAGCAGGGTGAAGAAGCGCAGCTGGGCGCGGAAGCGCAGCAGGAGGAAGGCGATGACGCACAGCCGCAGCGCCTGTTCGCCCAGCAAGTTGCCAAACACCAGATCCGCCCCCAGCCCCAGTGCGAAGGCCATGCCCAGGCCGGCGCGCTGCGGCGCCTCCAGCACCCAGTAGCACAGCACCAGCGCCAGCCAGTTGGGGCGGAACGCGGCGAGGTATTCGGGCAGCGGCCACAGCGCCAGCGCGAAGGCCACCAGGAACGAGGCCCACAGGACGCCTGCTCCGCCGCGCTGACGGCTCATGGCCGGTCCTCCCCGGAGGCAGGCGGTTCGCGCCGCCGATCCGGCGGTGCCGGCGGGCCGGCCTGGTCGTCGGCGGCTTCGGGTGCCGTCCAGACCAGCAGCACTTCGCCGCCGCGGTCCAGGCGCGCCGCCGGCCGCGCCTCGGCGACCACGAACAGGCGCGTGTCGTCGGGGTGCAGTTGCTCGATCGTGCCGACCTTGAAGCCGGCCGGGAAGCGCCCGCCCATGCCCGAGGTTTCCAGCACATCGCCCACCCGCAGGTCCGCGCTGAGCGGGATGCTCGGCACCTCCAGCCGGTCGGCCCGTCCGGTGCCGTAGGCAATGGCGCGAAGCCCGGTGCGAACCACCTGCACCGGCACCGCGTGGCTGGGATCGGAGACCAGGATCACGGTCGCGTTCATCGGCGTCACGCTCAACACCTGTCCGACCAGCCCTTCGCCATCGATCACCGCCAGGCCCTCGGCCACGCCGCGGCGGCTGCCGGCATCGACCACCAGGCGGTGGCGGAACGGGTCGAGGTCGATGTCGATCAGCCCGGCGAGCTGGACGTTGAGTTGCAGTCCGCGCGTGCCGCCGAGAAGCTCGCGCAGGCGCTGATTCTCCACCTGCACGCTGGCCAGGCGGTCCATGCGGGCATTGGCCAGAAGCAGCTGTTCGCGCAGCGTGCCGTTTTCCGCCAGCAGCGTGCGCTGCGCGGTGAAGTGGTCCGACAGGGCGCGCGCGAGCTGGGCGGGAGCGCCGGCCAGGCGATAGATCGGGCCGGTGAGGAGGCCCGCGTAGCTGCGCACCGTTTCCAGATAGCCGCCGCGATGGTCGGCCACCATCAGCACCGCCGCCATCGCCAGATAGGCCAGGAGCTTGAATGTCCCCGCGCCGCCCTCGACGAACAGGTTGCCGCTGCTGCTGCCGGACTGGGCCACGTCGAACCGCTCCTCACGCTGCGCGGCGGGGCGCGCGTTCGATCAAATGGGAGCGACGAAATCGTTGCCGTGCATGTCGATCAGCTCCAGTGCCCGCCCGCCACCGCGCGCCACGCAGGTCAGCGGGTCGTCCGCCACCTGCACGTAGAGGCCGGTTTCCTCGGACAGGAGCTTGTCCAGGTCGCGCAGCTGGGCGCTGCCGCCGGTCAGCACGATGCCGCGCTCGTAGACGTCGGCGCTCAGCTCCGGCGGAGTCTGCTCCAGCGCCGCGCGCACTGCGCTGACGATGCCCGAGAGCGGCTCGTGCAGGGCTTCGAGCACTTCGTTGGAGTTGATCGTGAAGTTGCGCGGCACGCCTTCGGCCAGGTTCCGGCCGGAGACCTGGATCTCCTTCACGTCTTCCTGCGGGAAGGCGCAGCCGACCTCCAGCTTGATCCGCTCGGCGGTGGTCTCGCCGATCAGGGTGCCGTGGTTGCGGCGCACGTAGCTGATGATGGCCTCGTCGAAGCGGTCGCCGCCGATGCGCACCGACTGCGAGTAGACGATGCCGTTGAGCGAGATCACCGCGACCTCCGAGGTGCCGCCGCCGATGTCGAGCACCATCGCGCCGCGCGCCTCGTGGATCGGGATGCCCGCGCCGATCGCGGCCGACATCGGCTCTTCGATCAGGAACACTTCGCGCGCGCCGGCCTCTTCGGCCGATTCCTTGATGGCGCGGCGCTCGACCTGGGTCGAGCCGCACGGCACGCAGATCAGCACGCGCGGGCTGGGGCGCAGGAAGCGCGACTTGTGCACCCGGCGGATGAACTGCTTGAGCATTTCCTCGGTGTGCGCGAAATCGGCGATCACGCCGTCCTTGAGCGGGCGCACCGTGGTGATGTTGCCGGGGGTGCGGCCGAGCATGCGCTTGGCCTCCAGGCCCACCGCGGCGACCTGCTTGGGCGAACCGGGGGTGCGGTCCTGGCGGATGGCGACCACCGAGGGCTCGTTCAGCACGATGCCCTGGCCCCGCACGTAGATCAGGGTGTTGGCGGTACCCAGGTCGATCGAAAGGTCGTTGGAAAACAGACCACGCAGCATCTTGAACATCGGAATCGGCCTGGAAAGCGACAGCGGAAAAGCGGGTTAGCCTAGCAACCCGTGAAAACCGCGGCAACATGCGGTTTTTCCAGTGTTAGCGGCCTGTTAACCGCGCCCCGCGCGCGGCCGCGGAAATGCCGGCGCCGCGCGATGCGGCCGGGGGGGCGGTTCTGCCGGGCGGCATTGCCGCGTAGAATCGGCAGCTTTGCCGGCACGGGCCGGTTCTGCACCGGGGGTTTTTCGATGTCGGCACTGATCTGCGGCTCGCTCGCCTACGACACCATCATGGTCTTTCCGGACCAGTTCAAGAATCACATCCTGCCCGACAAGGTGCACGTGCTGAACGTCTCCTTCCTCGTGCCCCGGATGCGGCGCGAGTTCGGCGGCTGCGCCGGCAACATCGCCTACAACCTCAAGCTGCTGGGCGGCGATCCGATCCCGATGGCCACCGTAGGGCAGGATTTCGCGCCCTACCGCGAGCATTTCGAGGCCTGCGGAATTTCCCTGGACAGGGTCAAGGAGATCTCCGGCCTCTTCACCGCACAGGCGTTCATCACCACCGACCTGGACGACAACCAGATCACCGCCTTCCACCCCGGCGCGATGATGCGCAGCTACGAGAATCACGTGAGGGACGTGCCGGACGTGCGGTTCGGCATCGTCGGGCCCGACGGCTACGAGGCCATGCTGCAGAATTCGCGCGAGTTCGCCGAGTGCGGCATCCCCTTCATCTTCGATCCGGGCCAGGCCATGCCGCTGTTCAACGGCGCAGAGCTGACGCAGATGATCGAACAGGCCACCTACGTCACCGTCAACGACTACGAGTCGAGCCTCCTGGAAGAGCGCACCGGGCTGTCGCCGCGCGCCATCGCCGAGCGCGTGGAGGCCTACATCGTCACCCGCGGCGGCAAGGGGTCGGAGGTCCACACCCGCCGCGGCGAACTGATGATCCCCGCCGCCAGCGCGATCCGCGTGGTCGATCCCACCGGCTGCGGCGATGCCTATCGGGCCGGCCTCATCTACGGCCTCATGAACGGCATGGACATGCCCACCGCGGGGCGCATCGCCTCGCTCATGGGCGCGATCAAGATCGAGCACCTCGGCCCGCAGAACCAGCGCTTCGATTTCGACGGGTTCACCGAGCAGTTCCGCCAGCAGTTCGGCTACGCGCTGGGCTGACGCCCGGCCGGGCTACCTGCGCGAGACGAACGGGTTGCCGGCGAGGTAGAAGCGCAGCGGCCTGAGCGCCCAGACGCCGGCGTAGTCCACCCCGATGCGCGGGCGCGCCACGATGTCGGCCGCGGGCACCGCCGGCGCGGGCGCGATGAAGAGCTCCGCGCCGCACAGGTCGTGGCCGTAATGCCGCCGGTCGATGCCCATGGCCTTGCAGAGCCGCCCCGGGCCGTTGCTGGCGAAGGGCAGCTCGCCCACCGGTTCGAGCGCGCGCAGCAGCACGGCGGTGCCCGAGCCTTCCGCCTCGGTCACCACGTTCATGCAGTGGTGCATGCCGTAGATGAGGTAGACATAGGCGTGTCCGGGCGGGCCGAACATGGCCTCGGTGCGCGCGGTGCGCCCCTTGGACGTGTGTGCCGCCAGATCCTTCGGCCCCAGGTAGGCTTCCACTTCCACGATGCGGCCCACGCGCGTGGTCCCGTCCACCCGGTGCACCAGATGCTGGCCGAGCAGGGCGTGCGCCACGTCCACCGTGTCGCGGTCGTAGAACGATCGCGGCAGCGCCGTGAGGCGGGCGGGTGATGCGGGCATCGCGGCCTCAGCCGCCGCGCGCTTCCAGCGCCGCCACCGCCGGCAGCACCTTGCCCTCGCAGAACTCCAGGAACGCGCCGCCGCCGGTGGAGATGTAGGAGATCCCGGACGCGACGCCGTATTTGTCCACCGCTGCCAGGGTGTCGCCGCCGCCGGCGATGGAGAACGCGGAAGCCCCGGCGATGGCCTGCGCCAGCGCGCGGGTGCCCGCACCGAAGGCGTCGAACTCGAATACCCCGACCGGGCCGTTCCACAGCACCGTGCCCGCCTCGGCGACGATCTGCGCGTAGCGCGCGGCGCTGGCGGGACCGACGTCGAGGATCATCTCGTCGGCGCGCACTTCGTCCAGCCTGCGCACCACCGGGGTGGCCTCGGCGGAAAAGGCGGTTGCGACCACGGCGTCCACCGGCAGCACCAGGCGCTCGCCGGCCTTCGCCAGGATGGTGCGCGCGGTGTCGAGCAGATCGGTCTCCAGCAGCGAGGTGCCGACCGCGTGGCCCTGTGCGGCCAGGAAGGTATTGGCAATGCCGCCGCCCACGATCAGCCGGTCGACCTTTTCCAGCAGGCTGGAGAGCAGGGTCAGCTTGGTCGAGACCTTGGAGCCGGCGACGATCGCCAGCAGCGGGCGCGCGGGAGCGTGCAGGGCGCGTGCGAGGGCGTCCAGTTCGGCCATCAGCAGCGGGCCGCCACAGGCGACCTTGGCCTCGCGGATCACGCCGTGGGTCGACGCCTGGGCGCGGTGCGCGGTGCCGAAGGCGTCCATCACGAACACGTCGCACAGGGCGGCGTACTTCCTTGCCAGGGCAGGGTCATCCTTGCCTTCGCCGACGTTCATGCGGCAGTTTTCCAGCAGCACGATCTCGCCGGGAGCCGCGTCCACGCCGTCCACCCAGTCGCGCCTGAGCGGCACCGGGCGGCCGAGAAGTTCGGACAGGCGCGCGGCCACCGGGGCGAGCGAATCGGCATCCGAGTATTCGCCTTCCGTCGGGCGCCCCAGGTGCGAGGTCACCATTACCGCCGCGCCTTTCTCCAGCGCCAGGCGCAGGGTCGGAAGCGCTGCGCGCAGGCGCTGATCGGAGGTGACCCTGCCCGCCGCGACGGGCACGTTCAGGTCTTCCCGGATCAGCACCCGCTGGCCGGAGAGATCGAGGTCGGTCATGCGCAGGATGGCCATGGGAAAGGCTCCGTGAGGGAATCCGGTATTGTCGCCGATCCGCTCTGCGACCGTCAGGGCGACCGCATGAATGGATCGGCCGCCTTTGATCCGCATCAAGAGCAGGCGGCACAACGGATGGCAGACTGCACCCCATGACCACGCCCCTCCTTTTCAGCGACGAGCTGCTGCAGCGCTACGACCGTCCCGGCCCGCGCTACACCTCCTATCCCGCCGCCCCGCGCTTCCACGAAGGTTTCGGCGATCGCGAGCTGCGCGAGCACATCGCGCTGAGCAACGAAGATCCGGTGCCGAACCGGCTCTCGCTCTACGTGCACATCCCGTTCTGCGAAAGCCCGTGCTTCTACTGCGGCTGCAACCGCATCATCACCCGCGACCATCGCAAGGGCGCCAAGTATCTGGAGTCGCTCGATCAGGAGATCGAACGCGTCGGTCCGCTGTTCGACCGCGACCGCGAGGTGATCCAGCTGCACCTGGGCGGCGGCACGCCCAACTTCATGACGCCCGCCCAGCTCGGCGCGCTGCTGGACAGCCTGCGCCGGCACTTCACCTTCAGCGCCGCCGCCGAGCGCGACTACTCGATCGAGCTCGATCCCCGCCACGTCACGCCCGACGAAATCGGCGAGCTGGCAAGGCTCGGGTTCAATCGCGCCAGCCTGGGCGTGCAGGACTTCGACCCGGCGGTGCAGGAGGCGGTCAACCGCATCCAGGGCGTGGAAATGACCCTCGACCTGATCCGCGCCTGCCGCAGCCACGGCCTGCGCTCGGTCAACGTCGACCTCATCTACGGCCTGCCCAAGCAGACCGTGGAAGGCTTCGGCGGCACGCTGGACACGGTGCTCGAAGCCCGGCCGGACCGCCTGGCGATCTACGGGTACGCCCACCTGCCCGAAGTCTTCCGCGCCCAGACCCAGCTCAAGGCGGACGATCTCCCCAGCGCCGCCACGCGCCTGGCGCTGCTGCGCCTGGCGATCGAGAAGCTCACCGCCGCAGGCTACGAGCACATCGGCATGGACCATTTCGCGCTGCCCGAGGACGAGCTGGCGCGCGCGCGCCGCAGCGGCAGCCTGCACCGCAACTTCATGGGTTACACCACCCATGCCCAGACCGACCTGATCGGCCTGGGCGTGAGCGCGATCAGCCACATCGGCGCCAGCTTCAGCCAGAATCCGCGCGATCTGGGCACCTGGGAAGCGCGCCTGGCGCACCAGCCCGACGCGCTGCCGGCGTGGCGCGGGCTGTCGCTGGACGCCGATGACCGCCTTCGTGCCGAGGTGATCGGCCAGATCATGTGCCTGGGCGAAGTCGACGTGCGCGAGATCGAGCGCGGTCACGGCATCGCTTTCCGCGACTATTTCGAGCCTGCGCTTGCGCGCCTTGCGCCGATGCTGGCCGACGGCCTGGTGGAGATCACCTCCGAGCGCATCCGCACCACCCCGCGCGGCCAGCTGCTGCTGCGCCACCTGGCCATGGCGTTCGATGCCTACCTGCACGAGCGGTCGGACACGATGCAGCCGGCGCGGTTTTCCAAGGCGATCTGACGCGCAGCGGGGCCGCTGCGCATTCAGATCGCGGCAGGGCGGCGGGATGCCGCGCTGCCCCCGATGCTCAGTCCAGGAACAGGTCCGGCATGAGCGGCTGGGCCGGATCCACGGCATAGCCGGAGAACTCGGTGACGCCTGCCTCGCGCAACACGTCTTCGTCGATCAGGAAGCGTCCGGTGACCCCCCGCGCCGGGCGAACCAGAACGGCATGCGCGGCGTCGGCGACGATGTCGGGAGTGCGGCAGCGGCGCGTGTCCACGCCCGGGATCATGTTGAGCGCATCGGTGGCGATGACGGTGCGCGGCCACAGCGCGTTGATCGCGATGCCGCTGTCGGCCAGCTCGGCGGCCAGGCCGAGGGTGACCAGGCTCATGCCCATCTTGGCCAGGGTGTAGCCGGTATGCGGTGCCCACCATTTGGGATCGAGCGAGGGCGGTGGCGCCAGCGTGAGGACGTGCGGATTCCCGGCGCGCGCCAGGTGCGGCAGGCAGTGCTGGGTGCACAGGAAGGTGCCGCGCGCGTTGACCTGCTGCATCAGGTCGAAGCGTTTCATCGGCGTCTCGACGATGCCCTTGAGCCAGATCGCGCTGGCGTTGTTGACGAGGATGTCGATGCCGCCGAAGCGTTCCACCGCCGCGGCGACCGCGGCTTCCACGCTGGCCTCCTCGCGGATGTCGCACTGGATCGCCAGCGCCCGGCCGCCGGCGGCTTCCACCTCGGCGGCAGCGGTGTGGATGGTGCCCGGCAGCTTGGGGTTGGGCACCGTCGACTTGGCGGCGATGACGACGTTGGCGCCGTCGCGCGCCGCGCGCCGCGCGATCGCCAGGCCGATGCCGCGCGAAGCGCCGGTGATGAAGAGGGTCTTGCCGTTGAGGGAGCGCATGGAGGTGCCGTGAACGAAGCGGGAACGAACCGGCACTCTAGCCCAGAAGACCGCGCGCCGGCGCCTTCTATACTTCACCGATGAATTCGCAGACGCTTGACGCGCTGATCGCCTGGGTCGGCCACCATCCGATCGCGGCCGGCGTTGCGATCTTCCTCATCGCGTTCTGCGACGCGGTGGTGATCCTGGGGTTCGTCGTTCCGGCGATTCCGCTGCTGTTCGCCATCGGCGCGTTCATCGGG
Source organism: uncultured Chiayiivirga sp. (assembly GCA_934525595.1). Taxonomy (GTDB): domain Bacteria; phylum Pseudomonadota; class Gammaproteobacteria; order Xanthomonadales; family Xanthomonadaceae; genus Denitratimonas. The sequence goes on from CAKSZJ010000026.1 coordinate 20,346, forward strand.
CTGGGCACCCTGGACGGCCCGTACGCAATCGCCTGTGCCGGCCTCGGGGCGTTTTGCGGTGACGGGCTGAGCTACCTGCTCGGACGCCATTACGGTGACCGCCTGCAGCGCATGTGGCCGTTCTCGCGCTACCCGGGCTGGCTGCCGCAGGGCGAGGCGATGTTCCGCCGCCACGGCCTCAAGAGCATCCTCATCGCGCGCTACGTGGGCGCGGTGCGGCCGCTGGTGCCGGCCATCGCAGGCATGCTGGAAATGCCTGCGCGACGCTATGTTCCCGCCAGCGCGGTGGCCGCGATAAGCTGGGGCGCGGCCTTCCTGATCCCCGGCTGGATCTTCGGCGCCTCACTCGATCTCTTCGCCGCCGTGGCGGGGCGCCTGGCGATCGTGATGGGCGCGCTGCTGGCACTCCTTGCGCTCATCTATTTCACCGTCCACCAGGCCTACAAGGCGCTGGCGCCGCGCACCTCGCTGATCCTGTCGCGCCTGCTGCGCTGGTCGGTACGCCATCCGGTGCTGGGGCGTTTCGCTGGCGCCTTGACCGATCCACGCCGGCGCGAGTCGCCTTCGCTGCTGGCAATGGCGATCCTGCTCATCGCCGGCGGCTGGGCCTTTTTCTCGGTGCTGATGCTGGCGGCCGGCCACGACGATCCCACGGCGCTGGATCTGGCCGTGCATCACCTGATGTTCGGCCTGCGCACTCCGCTCGCCGATGTGCCGATGGCGGTGCTGGCGGCGCTCGGCGACTGGCAGGCGCTGGCGCCGGGCGTGGCCGTGGTGGCGCTCTGGCTGGGCTGGCGGCGGCGCTGGATGGCGCTGTGGCACTGGATCGCGGCGTTCGTCTTCGCCCTGGCGGCGGTCTGGGTGCTGGATCGCCTGATCCAGGTGCCGCGCCCGCCTGCGGCGATGGCGGTGGCCGGCTTCGACTTCCCTTCGGCGCAGGTCACCATGGTGACCGTCGTGTTCGGCTTCTTCGCCGTGATGATCGCGCGCGAGCTGCCCGGCCGGCGTCGCGCCTGGCCCTACGGCATCGCGGGCATCGCGGTGGCCACGATCGCCTTTGCCCGCCTCTACCTGGGAGCGCACTGGCTCACCGACGTGCTGGGCGGGATCTTCCTGGGCGTTGCCTGGGTCGCGGTGCTGGGGCTGGCCTATCGCCGCCGTGCGCTGCGCCCGTTCTGGATGCGTCCGCTGGCGCTCGGCTTCTACCTGTGCGTGATCGGCGCCGGGTTCTGGCACGGCCACCGCAGCGCGCCGGAAATCCTGCGGCAGTTCGCGCCGCCCGAGCTGCGCACCGGAATCCGCGTCGATGCCTGGTGGAACGGCGGCTGGGCCGAGCTGCCGGCGCGCCGCAACGATTTCCTGAGCAAGCGTGCGTGGCCGATGAACCTGCAGTACGCCGGCGCGATCGGGTCGCTGCGTGACCGGCTGCAGGCCGCCGGCTGGGAGCCGGGCCCGGAAGCAGACATGGAAACCCTCCTGGCGATCCTCGACAAAACCGCGACGCCCGCCAGCCTGCCGGTGCTGCCGGCGTCCCACAGCGGTCATGGCGATGCCCTGCTGCTGACCCGCCCCGGTCCGGAGCCCGACACCCGCTTCGTGCTGCACCTGTGGTTTGCGCCGCTGTCGCTGGAGCCGGACGAGACGCCGGTCTGGCAGGGCACGGTCGCGCTGCTGCGCTTTGGCACCGAGCTTTCGATCTTCCGCCTCTGGCGCGTGCAGGGCGACGACGGTGCTGCGCTGGAAGCCGTGTCCCGCGACGTGTCGGACATGCCGCAGCGCCGCGTGGCGCGCGGCGAGGACGGCGCCATGGTGCTGCTGCTCGGGCCGGATCAGACCCGCTGAGCGCGCCGCGTCAGGATGGCCGCGACGGGTCGCCGGCCGGATCGTCCAGCACGCGCAGGCGGCGTTCCCCGTCGGCCAGCCGCACCGCGACCTCCTGCCCGCGCGACAGGGTGGCGGCGGATCGCACGCTGCGGCCGTCGGCATCCAGCACGATTGCGTAGCCGCGCCGCAGGGTGGCCAGCGGGCTGATCGCGTTGAGCGCGCGGCCAAGTGCGGCCAGGCGCGCGGATTCGCGTGCGAGCTGCAGCGTGACGGCGCGGCGCTGCTCGGCCAGAAGCCGCGCGCTGGCAACCCTCAGCGCCTCCACCCGCGGGCGCGGATGGAGCGTCGAGAGGCGCAGCAGCAGCACCTCGAAGTGCGCGCGGCGCGCGGCCTGCGCCTGGCCGAGGGTCAGGCCGAGCCGATGCCGCAGCATCGCCAGACGCTCCGCACCGCGCTGCAGCCGGGCCATCGGCTGATGGGCGCCCAGGCGGTGCTGCAGCGGGTCCAGATGCAGCCAGCCACGCTCGATTCCACGCCGCATGGCGGTTTCGATCTGCCCGCGCACGCGATCAAGCCGCCGCCGCAGCTCGGCGCCATCGGGACTGAGCAGTTCGGCCGCCGCCGACGGCGTGGCGGCGCGCAGGTCGGCGACGAAGTCGCTGATGGAAAGATCTATCTCGTGCCCGATCGCACTGACCACCGGAGTGCGCGCCGCCGCGATGGCGCGCGCCAGCGCTTCGTCGTTGAAGGCCGCCAGATCCTCCAGTGACCCTCCGCCGCGGGTGAGCAGGAGCACGTCGTAGCGTGCACTGGCATCCGCGCGGGAGAGCATCCGCACGATCTCGGCTGCGGCCTGCGGCCCCTGCACCGGCACCGGCAGGATGTCCACCTCCAGCAGCCCGAAGCGCCGTCGCAGCACGGTCAGGACATCGTGTACCGCCGCCCCGGAGGGAGAGCTGAGCACGCCGATCCGTGCGATGCGCGCCGGCAGCGGCTGCTTGCGCGCCGCATCGAACAGGCCTTCGGCGGCGAGGCGCGCCTTCAGTGCCTCGAAGGCACGCCGCAGCGCACCTTCGCCGGCCTCCTCCAGATGCTCGACGATGAGCTGGTACTCGCCGCGCGGCTCGTAAAGGGTGACGCGCCCGCGGGCGAGCACCTGCAGCCCGTCCACCGGCCGGAAGTTGAGCCACTGGCTCCTGGGCTTGAACAGCGCGCAGCGCACCTGGGCGCGCGCATCCTTGAGGACGAAGTAGAGATGGCCCGAGGCAGGCCGGGACACGCCGCCCAGCTCGCCTTCGATCCAGACCTGACCGAGCGCACCCTCAAGAAGCTCACGCGCCAGCGCATTGAGCTGCGCGGGCACCAGCACCTGCCGCGCCGGGGCGGGAGATGACGGGTTCACGATGGGGCCGGAGGCTGCGCAGACATGGTTCGATTTTCACACGGAATCGAGAAAGTGTCCGCAAATGCCCTGATTCACAATGCCTTGTTGCGACCGGGCGCGTCTGCGAAGCCGCGCGGCGAGGCGGCAGGCGAACTGCGCGATGCCTCTTGCCGTCGCCCCTGTGCCGCGGCTGCACGAGGGGCCTGCGGATCGTCGAAGAGCCGCCCTCCCGAAGGGCACGTCCCGCGTCGAGCATCGCCGTCGCGCAGGCGCCTGGACTTGCGATCGCGCGCGCGGCGCGGGAAGCTGCGCCCTGCCCGTCGGCCCCGACCCTGGAGCGCGCATGATCAATCCATTCCGCACCCTGAGCGAGAATCTGCCCGAGCGCCTGCCGGCCGGTCGTGACGCGCTGCCGGCCGATCCCAAACGCCTGTACGCCTGGGTGGACGCCTTGCCGCGCGCCAACCAGCAGGCCTACCTGCTCGAACTGGCGCGCGCGCTGGATGCCTTCCATGCGCGCCAGCTCGACGGATTTGCCCGGCTGGAGGCCATGGAAGTGCTGCGCCCGCCGCTGCTGGAGGCCATTACCCTCCTGACCAGCCGGCTGCAGGGCAGCAGTTTCCCGCTGGTCGGGAGCAAGGCCGAGACCGCCGCACAGCTGATCCATCTGCACCGACAGCTGGCGCTCGGCTACCGCATGGCGCTGGTGGAAGCCTGTGCGCCGACAGGCAAGGTGCCCTTCCTGCGCGGCGGCACGGTGGCCGTGGCCGTGGTGCGCGCGGTCTATCACCACGTCCGCTGGCTGGCCACGAGCTACTTCCTGTACCGCTCGCCGGAACCGGGCGTGTGGACGCAGCTCTACGCGCTGGCCGCGTTCGCAAACGCGCGCGGTCTGGAGGACAAGGCCGTCGAGGATGCCGCCGAGCGCCGCTCGCTGACCGTGGCCCTGCTGCAGAATCAGGCGGTGCTGATGGCCCTGTCCAATCCCTACCGCTTCAGCCAGCGCGAACTGGTGGAGCTGTGGGCGCTGTGCCGCGACGTGGCCGCGACCGTCGAGATGACTCCGCAGCGGTTCGCCGCCGCCGGCGTGCTGGCGATGATCGATACCGACGTGCCTCCCACCTTCGTGTCGCGCGCGCCCGACCAGGAGGAGGGCGACGTGCTCTGGATCGACCTGCGCAAGCTCGAGGACCTGGTCCGCGGCACGCTCTCCCGCAGCGGCGGGGCCGGCGAGGCCGTGCTGCGCCTGTCGCGCGACTATCGCCTGACCGTGCCGGCGGGGCTTCTGGAGCGCGTGCTGGAAGGCTGGAGCCAGGACATGACCCGCGCCAGTGCGCGCCTGCAGGGCGGCTATGCGCTCGACACCATCGTGGGACTGAGCGGCCTGCACTACCAGCTTGCCGGCCGTCAGGATTTCGATACCTTCATGCGCGAAGTGCGCGGCGTTTCGGCGATTTCACTGGATCGCGCCTCCTGGGCCCAGTCCAGCGCCGATGCCGCCCTCGCGGCGCTGGCGACCGCGCGCATCCAGGACCAGAGCCTGGGCGGCTACCGGTTGCGCTGGGAGGCCTCCCAGGGCGTGCGCGCCCGCGTCGGTGAACTGGTCGGGCTCGGCCTTCCGGCCGAGGGTGGCCCCTATGACTGGATGGTCGGTCTGGTGCGCTGGCTGCGCTACGACGAAGGCGGCATGGAAGCGGGCATCGACCTGGTGTCGCGCCGCGCGCACGCGGTCGGCCTGCGCTCCCTGGACGAGGCCGGCAGCTCGGAAGCCCCGATCCGCGCGATCGGATTGACCCCGCTTTCCGGCGAGACGCAGGGCCCTGCGCTGTTCCTCATGCCGGCGGTCAACGATGTCGTTGCGCCCCAGATGGAAGTGACGCGCAGCAGCGATCGCTGGGGCGGGCTGGGCGCCGAGGGCGGCAACGTCTATACCTGCGGTTCGCTGCGCACGCTGCGCCGCGTCGGCGACTATCTCCTGGTGGAGGCCGACCGCGCCTGAGCGGTGCGTCCCGGTGGCGGCATCGTTGCGCGATAATGTCAGGCTGCGAGGCGCCGCATCGGCGCATCGTTCCTGCAGGTGAGGCATGAGTTACGCATCCAGCCCGATCCGCCATCGCACCCTGACCGCCCGCGTGGGCGGCGTCGCGCTGGGCGGCGATGCGCCCGTCGTGGTGCAGTCGATGACCAACACCGACACCGCCGACATCACCACCACCACGCGCCAGGTCGCCGAGCTGTGGCGCGCCGGTTCCGAGCTGGTGCGCATCACCGTCAACACCGCCGCCGCCGCCGCCGCGGTACCGCGCATCCGCGACCGGCTGGCGATGATGGGCATCTCGGTGCCGCTGATCGGCGATTTCCACTACAACGGCCACCAGCTCCTCAGCGACGAGCCTGCCGCGGCCGAGGCGCTGGCCAAGTACCGCATCAATCCCGGCAACGTCGGCTTCGGGCGCAAGCGCGATACCCAGTTCGCCACCCTGATCGAGCTGGCGCTGCGCCACCGCAAGCCGGTGCGCATCGGCGCCAATTGGGGCTCGCTCGACCAGGATCTCGCCGCCCGCCTGATGGACGAGAACGCCGGGCGCGCAGTGCCCTGGGACGCCTCCGCGGTGCTGCGCGAGGCGCTCATCCGCTCGGCGCTGGATTCAGCCGGGCGCGCCGTCGAGCTGGGCATGGCGCGCGAGGACATCATTCTTTCGTGCAAGGTCTCGGGCGTGCAGGATCTCATCGCCGTGTACCGCGATCTGGCGTCGCGCAGCGACTACCCGCTGCACCTTGGCCTGACCGAGGCCGGCATGGGCAGCAAGGGCATCGTGGCCTCGGCGGCGGCGCTGGCGGTGCTCCTGCAGGAGGGCATCGGCGACACCATCCGCATCTCGCTCACGCCCGAGCCCGAGCAGTCGCGCACCGCCGAAGTGATCGTGGCCCAGGAGCTCCTGCAAACCATGGGCCTGCGCGCCTTCACACCGATGGTGACCGCCTGCCCCGGCTGCGGGCGCACCACCTCGACCTTCTTCCAGCACCTGGCCAAAGTGGTGCAGGACCACGTGCGCGAGCACATGCCGGTGTGGAAACTCGCCCATCCAGGCGTGGAGAACATGACCCTTGCGGTGATGGGCTGCATCGTCAACGGCCCGGGGGAATCGCGCCACGCCAACATCGGCATTTCCCTGCCGGGCACCGGCGAAGCGCCCGCCGCGCCGGTGTTCATCGACGGCAAGAAGGCCATGACCCTGCGCGGTGAAAACATCGCCGAAGAGTTCGTCGGGATCATCGACGACTACGTACGCGAGCACTATCGCCACGGGAGCGGGTGAAAGCGCCAGGCGGATCGCGCTGGCGCGCGCTGCGTCATCCAGTGCGGCAAGAACCGCCGCACGCCGCTTGGCCGTGCGATACCTGCTGACCGATTCTCCCGCGCCGGGCGACGTCACTCACGCCCTGACCGGGCGATCAGGCGCGGGCTGGATCAGGCGTCTTCCGCGTCGGCTTCCAGATGGTATGCAGTCGCGCATGCGACCTCGTTCCTGGAGCCCAGGAATACCGGTACGCGCTGGTGGAGTTTTTCCGGCACCACGTCGAGGATGCGCTGGCGGCCGGTGGTTGCGGCGCCGCCGGCCTGTTCCACGATGAAGGCCATCGGATTGGCCTCGTACATCAGGCGCAGCTTGCCGGGCTTGGAGGGGTCCTTCATGTCGCGCGGGTAGATGAAGATGCCGCCGCGGGTCAGGATGCGGTGCACGTCGGCCACCATCGAGGCCACCCAGCGCATGTTGAAGTCGCGCCCGCGCGGGCCGGTGCGGCCGGCCAGGAGTTCGTCGACGTAGCGCCGCATCGGGGCTTCCCAGTGGCGCAGGTTCGACATGTTGATGGCGAATTCGCCGGTGTCTTCCGGGATGGTGAGCCGCGAGCCGGTGAGCACGAAGCTGCCCTGCTCGCGGTCGAGGGTGAACTGGTACACGCCCTGTCCGAGGGTGAGCACGAGCACCGTGCTGGAGCCGTATACCGCGTATCCGGCAGCCACCTGCCGGGTGCCCGGCTGCAGGAAATCCGTTTCGTCGGGATTGGCACCCGGCGGGCAGCGCAGCACCGAGAAGATCGTGCCCACCGAGATGTTCACGTCGATGTTGGAGCTGCCGTCGAGCGGGTCGAACACCAGCAGGTATTCGCCCTTGGGGTAGCGGTTGGGGATCGGATGCGGATGATCCATCTCCTCCGAGGCGAGGCCTGCGAGGTGGCCACCCCACTCGTTGGCTTCCAGCAGGATCTCGTTGGAGATCACGTCGAGCCTCTTCTGGGTTTCACCCTGCACGTTCTCGCTGCCGGCGCTGCCCAGCGCATCGCCCAGCGCGCCGCGCCCCACCGCAATGGAAATGCGCTTGCAGGCGCGCGCCACGACCTCGATCAGGAGACGCAGCTGTGCGTCGATATGGCCCTGGTCGCGCTGGGCCTCGATCAGGAAACGGCTGAGGGAAATACCGGCGGAAGACGCGGGGACGGACGACATGGCGCCAAGGCTCCACGAGAGGGCGGGAATGCCCATTGTCGCGGTTGCCCGCGGGGGAAGCCAGCCGAAGGCGGTGCGGTGCGTGTCTGCGCACGGGACTGCGCGACCATCCGCTCCGGTGTGGCGGAGCGCGCGCTGCGGTTGCCGCTATCCTGCCGCCCATGCCCCACGCGCTCCCGCCCGACCCGCGCATCGACGCCCGCCCGCCCGCCATTGCGCTGATGGGCCCGACGGCGTCGGGCAAGACCGCGCTGGCGGTCGACTGGGTGGCGCGCTTCGGCCTTGGGATCATCAGCGTCGATTCGGCCCTGGTGTATCGGGGCCTGGATATCGGCAGCGCCAAGCCGGATGCCGCGGTGCTGGCGCGCGCGCCGCATCGGCTGATCGACATCCGTGATCCGCAGCAGTCCTATTCGGCCGCCGAATTCGCCACCGATGCGCTGGCCGCAATGCACGCGCTTCACGCGGCCGGGCGCGTGCCGCTGCTGGTGGGTGGCACCGGGCTGTATTTCCGCGCCCTGCTGCACGGGCTTTCCGAGATGCCGGCGGCCGATCCCGCGCTGCGCGAGCGGATCGCGGAAGAGGCGCAGCGGCGCGGCTGGACGGCGCTGCATGCCGAGCTTGCACGGGTGGATCCCGCCGCGGCCGCGCGCATCGCGCCCGGTGACCCGCAGCGCATCCAGCGGGCGCTGGAGGTGTATCGGCTCAGCGGGCGTCCGATCAGCGAGTGGCAGGCGCAGTCCGTGCGCACGGCGTTTCCCTTCCGGGTACTGAAACTTGCGGTGGTGCCGGCGCAGCGGGCCACGCTGCATGCGCGCATCGAGGCGCGTCTGGATGCGATGCTGGAGGCCGGCTTCCTGGACGAGGTGCGGTCCCTGGCGGCCGATCCGCGCCTGCATCCCGATCTGCCCGCGATGCGTGCGGTGGGCTATCGGCAAGCGCTGGAGCATCTGGCGGGCAAGAGCACGGCGCGGGAGTTTCGCGAACGCGCCATCCACGCCACCCGCCAGCTCGCCAAACGCCAGCTCACCTGGCTGCGCGGCGAGCGCGACGCGCGCTGTTTCGACCCCGCGCGCGATGCCGAAGAGGCGGATCGCGCCGTGGCGCAGTTCCTGGGGCGCGACGCGGCGCAGGGGTGACACGGTGCCGCGTGGACGCTGGCGCTAGCCGGCCGGCGTCGCGCTGCGGTTGGCTTCGATGAAGTCCTGGGCGAAGCGCTGCAGGACGCCGCCGGCCTGGTAAATGTGCACGTCCTCGTCGGAATCGAGTCGGCAGATGACGGGCACCTGTGCGGTTTCGCCGCTCCTGCGGTGGATGACCAGGGTCAGCGTCGCGCCGGGCGCGATGTCGCCGCGCACATCGAAGGTTTCGGTGCCGTCGATGGCCAGCGTCTTGCGCGTGGTGCCGGGCTGGAACTGCAGCGGCAGCACGCCCATGCCGACGAGGTTGGTGCGGTGGATGCGCTCGAAGCCTTCGGCGGCGATGGCCTCCACGCCGGCCAGGCGCACGCCCTTGGCGGCCCAGTCGCGACTTGAGCCCTGTCCGTAGTCGGCACCGGCCACGATGATCAGCGGCTGGCGGCGCTGCATGTAGGTTTCGATCGCTTCCCACATGCGCATCACGGTTCCATCCGGCTCCACGCGCGCCAGCGAGCCCTGCTTCACTTCGCCGTCCACCACCGCCATTTCGTTGATCAACTTGGGGTTGGCGAAGGTGGCGCGCTGTGCGGTGAGGTGGTCGCCGCGGTGGGTGGCGTAGGAATTGAAGTCCTCCTCCGGCAGGCCCATTTTCGCCAGGTATTCGCCCGCCGCGCTGGACGCGAGGATGGCGTTGGACGGCGAGAGGTGATCGGTGGTGATGTTGTCGCCCAGCACTGCGAGCGGGCGCATCGCGGTGAGGCTGCGCGCGCCTGCCAGCGCGCCGTCCCAGTAGGGCGGGCAGCGCACGTAGGTGCTCATCTCGCGCCACGGGTAGAGCGGATCCTGCGCGGCGGCGCCGCCGCGGCGCGCGAACATCGGTTCGTACACGCGGCGGAACTGTTCGGGCTTCACGCTGGCCGCCACCACCGCGTCGATTTCCGCGTCCGAAGGCCAGATGTCCTTGAGGGTGACGGGCCTGCCGTCGGCGTCCGTGCCCAGCGCGTCCTTCTCGATGTCGAAGCGCACCGTGCCGGCGAGTGCGTAGGCGATCACCAGCGGCGGCGAAGCGAGGAAGGCTTGCCTGGCGTAGGGGTGGATGCGCCCGTCGAAGTTGCGGTTGCCCGACAGCACCGCGGTCACATAGAGGTCGCGCTCCAGCACCTCCTTCTGGATCGCCGGATCGAGCGCGCCGCTCATGCCGTTGCAGGTGGTGCAGGCGAAGCCGACGATGCCGAAGCCCAACTGCTCCAGCTCGGGCAGGAGGCCGGATTCCTCCAGGTACAGCTGCACCGCCTTCGAGCCGGGCGCGAGCGAACTTTTGACCCAGGGTTTGCGGCTGAGGCCGCGGGCGTTGGCGTTGCGCGCCAGAAGTCCCGCGGCGATCACGTTGCGCGGGTTGGAGGTGTTGGTGCACGAGGTGATGGCGGCGATGATCACCGCGCCGTCCGGGATCCGCCCCTCGGCCTCGTCGCGGCGCGCCTCGGCCAGCTTGGCCTCGTCGGCGATGCCGCGTCCGGAAAGGTCGGTCACCGGCAGGCGGCGGTGCGGATTGCTCGGCCCGGCGAGGTTGCGCACCACGCTGGAAAGGTCGAAGTGCAGGGTGCGTTCGTACTGCGCCTCGCGCAGCCCGTCGGCCCAGAAGCCGCAGTGCCTGGCGTAGGTTTCCACCAGCGCCACCTGCGCGTCGCTGCGGCCGGTGAGCTTCAGGTAATCGATGGTATTGGCGTCGATGAAGAACATCGCCGCGGTGGCCCCGTACTCGGGTGCCATGTTGGAGATGGTGGCGCGGTCGCCGATGCTGAGCGCCGCCGCGCCCGGGCCGCGGAATTCGAGGTAGGCCCCCACCACGCGCTCGGCGCGCAGGAATTCGGTCAGCGCCAGCACCACGTCGGTGGCGGTGATGCCGGGGCCGGGGCGGCCGGACAGTTCCACCGCCACGATGTCGGGCAGGCGCATCATCGAGGCGCGGCCCAGCATCACGCTCTCGGCCTCCAGCCCGCCCACGCCCACCGCGATCACGCCGAGCGAATCGACGTGCGGCGTGTGCGAGTCGGTGCCCACGCAGGTATCGGGGAAGGCCACGCCGTCCTTCACATAAACCACCGGCGACATCTTCTCCAGATTGATCTGGTGCATGATGCCGTTGCCCGCCGGGATCACGTCCACGTTGTCGAACGCGCCCTTGCACCACTCGATGAAGTGGAAGCGGTCGGCGTTGCGGCGGTCCTCGATGGCGCGATTCTTGGCGAAGGCGTCCTTGTCGAAGCCGGGCGCCTCCACCGCCAGCGAGTGATCCACGATCAGCTGCACCGGAACCACCGGATTGACCTGGGCCGGATCGCCGCCCTCCCGGGCGATCGCCTCACGCAGGCCGGCGAGATCCACCAGCGCGGTGAGGCCGAGGATGTCGTGCGTGACCACACGGGTGGGGAACCAGGGGAAGTCGAGGTCGCGCCGGCGCTCGATCAGCTGGCCGAGGTAATCACCGATCCGCTCCGGCTCGGCCATGCGCACGAGGTTCTCGGCGTGCACCCGCGCCGTGTACGGCAGCCCCGCCCAGGCCCCGGGCCGGATCGCGTCCACCGCCTCGCGGGCGTCGAAGTAATCGAGGGACGTGCCGGGAAGGGGCTTGCGGTACTGGGTATTCATGGCTGGCTACCGGGAGTGGGAGTGGGATGGAGACGCTGGCGGCGTCAGGAAATCCTGCAGGAGCGGCTTGGGCCGCGACACGCCTCGCCTCGCAGCGAAACGGCCGCAACCGGGCGCCGCGCCTGCATCCAGCGCCTTCACCCGTGGGGAGAGGGCGCAAGGCGGATCAGGCGCGCTTGTCGATCGGCACGAAGACCTGATCCTCCGGCCCGGTGTAATTCGCACTCGGCCGGATGATCTTGCCGTCGATGCGCTGCTCGATCACGTGTGCGCTCCAGCCGGCGGTGCGCGCCAGCACGAACAGCGGGGTGAACATCGCCGTGGGCACGCCCATCATGTGGTAGCTCACCGCGCTGAACCAGTCGAGGTTGGGGAACATCTTCTTGATGTCCCACATGGTGGATTCCAGGCGCTCGGCGATGTCGTACATCTTCATGTTCTCCTGCTCGGCGGAAAGTTCGCGCGCGACCTCCTTGATGACCTTGTTGCGCGGGTCGGAGACGGTGTAGACCGGGTGGCCGAAGCCGATGATGACTTCCTTCTTCTCGACGCGGGCGCGGATGTCGGCCTCGGCGTCATCCGGATTCTCGTAGCGCTTCTGGATCTCGAACGCGACCTCGTTGGCACCGCCGTGTTTGGGCCCGCGCAGCGCGCCGATGCCGCCGGCGATGCACGAATGCATATCGCTGCCGGTGCCGGCGATGACGCGGCAAGTGAAGGTGCTGGCGTTGAACTCGTGCTCGGCGTAGAGGATCAGCGAGGTGTGCATGGCGCGCACCCAGGAGTCGCGCGGCTTCTCACCGTGCAACAGGTGCAGGAAGTGGCCGCCGATGGAGTCGTCGTCGGTTTCCACGTCGATGATCCGGCCGTTGTGGCTCCAGTGGTACCAGTACAGCAGCATCGAGCCGAGGCAGGCCATCAGCTTGTCGGCGATGTCGCGCGCGCCGGGGTGATTGTGGTCGTCCTTCTCCGGCGAGACGCAGCCCAGCACCGAGACGCCGGTGCGCATCACGTCCATCGGGTGCGCCGAGGGCGGCAGCTCTTCCAGCGCCGACTTCACCGCCGCCGGGATGCCGCGCAGCGCCCTGAGCTTGGCCTTGTAGGCGGCCAGCTCGGCGCGGTTGGGCAGCTTGCCGTGCACCAGCAGGTGCGCGATCTCCTCGAACTCGCAGGTTTCGGCCAGATCCAGGATGTCGTAGCCGCGATAGTGCAGGTCGTTGCCGGAACGGCCCACCGTGCACAGCGCGGTGTTGCCCGCGGCGGTGCCGGACAGGGCGACGGACTTCTTCGGCTTGAAGCCTGGCGTGACGGTATCTGTGCTGCTCATGGGTGGCTCCTTTGTGCATTTCGTCGGGGACGTAGCCCCGACCTACGGTGCGATACAGTAGGTCGGGGCTACGTCCCCGACGTGGGTTATTTCTTCGCGGCAAACAGCGCGTCGAGGCTGCGTTCGAAGGCGTGGTAGCCGATCCGGTCGTACAGCTCCTCGCGGGTCTGCATGGTGTCGACCACGTTGCGCTGGTGGCCGTCGCGGCGCACCGCGGTGTAGACGGTTTCCGCGGCCTTGTTCATGGCGCGGAAGGCCGACAGCGGGAACAGCTGGATCGCCACGCCGGCCGAGGCCAGCTCTTCGCGCGAGAACAGCGGCGTGGCGCCGAACTCGGTGATGTTGGCCAGCACCGGCACCTTCACCGCATCGACGAACCTGCGATAGGTGTCCAGATCGTAGGCGGCCTCGGCGAAGATGCCGTCGGCACCGGCCTCCACGCAGGCGATGGCGCGCTCGATGGCCGCGTCCACGCCATCCACCTGGATCGCATCGGTGCGCGCGATCAGGAAGAACCCGGGATCGGTCTTCGCATCGGCGGCGGCCTTGACCCGGTCGGCCATCTCGCCCTGCGAGACGATCTCCTTGCCGGGGCGATGGCCGCAGCGCTTGGCGCCGACCTGATCCTCGATGTGGCAGGCCGCCGCGCCGGCCTTGATCAGGCTCTTGACGGTGCGCGCGATGTTGAATGCGCTGGGGCCAAAGCCGGTGTCGATGTCCACCAGCAGGGGCAACTCGCACACGTCGGTGATGCGGCGCACGTCGATCAGCACGTCTTCCAGCGTGTTGATGCCCAGGTCCGGCAGGCCGAGCGAACCGGCCGCGACGCCGCCGCCGGAAAGGTAGATGGCACGGAAGCCGGCGCGTTCGGCCAGCAGCGCGTGGTTGGCGTTGATCGCGCCGATCACCTGCAGCGGCGATTCGGCGGCGAGTGAGGCGCGGAAGCGCGCACCGGCAGAGCGTGGTTGGGTCATGGCGTCATCCTGATGGGGCCGGTTGCAGGGCAGCGGCCTGTGGGTGTCGTGCGGCAGGCGCGGACCGGATCGGAACGCGGCCAGCCTTGTCCCGAAAAAATCCGCGGCATCCGGTCGGCGGACTGCGGAGCGCGCGATGGCTGCCTTCGGCTCCGGAAGCCGCAGTCGGAACCCCGGATTGTAGCGGCTCCGCCCGCTGCAATCGCCTGAACCCGGGTTCATTTTTTCGCCGCCGGCGCGTCGCTGGCCGGTGCGTGGTGCCGTGCAGCCGTGCGGTTTTCCGCGTCGGTGTGCGGTTTTCGCTGCACTGCAACTTGATTTTCCGCCCCGCGCTTGACAGCTTTCAATGTTGCGGTACAGCATCGGGCCATGCCTTCCAGTCAGCCCCCAAGCGAGTCATTCCGGAAGCCGAAGCCCGCCCGCGGCGCGCGCCTTCCCGGTCTTGGACTCATCAGCCGACACCCGTGCGGAACGGCGGCTTGGGCCTGACGAAGAAGAACCTCCCAAGACACCGAAACCCCGCACCGGCCTCCGGATGCGGGGTTTCTCGCTTCTGGGCCTGAAAAAGCCACCGGAATCCCTCATGCACAGCGACGCCATCAAGAAAGGCCCCGACCACGCCGCCGCGCGCGCCATGCTGCGTGCCACCGGATTGAGCGGCGAGGACATCAGAAAGCCGCTGATCGCGGTGGTTCACACCTGGACGGATGTGTCGCCCTGCAACCTCAACCTGCGCGACCTGGCGCAGGACGTGAAGCGCGGGGTGATCGAAGCCGGCGGCACCCCGTTCGAGTTCAACACCATTGCCGTCACCGACGGCATCGCGATGGGCAGTCCGGGCATGTGCGCGTCCCTGCCTTCGCGCGAGGTCATTGCCGATTCCATCGAGCTGGCGGTGCGCGGCCACTGCCTCGATGGCGTGGTGGTGCTGTGCGGCTGCGACAAGACCATCCCCGCCGCGGCGATGGCGCTGGCGCGGCTCGATCTGCCCGGCCTGATGCTCTATGGCGGCAGCATCATGCCCGGCTGCCACAAGGATCAGGCCATTACCATCCAGGACGTGTTCGAAGCGGTCGGCGCGCACGCCGCGGGCCGCATCGATGCCCGCGAGTTGGAGGACATCGAAGGCGCGGCCTGCCCCGGTGCGGGCGCCTGCGGCGGCCAGTTCACCGCCAACACCATGGCCCTGGCGACGACCTTCCTGGGCCTGGCGCCGGTGGGCTTCAACGACATCCCCGCGCCCGATCCGGCCAAGCGCGAGGCCGCCTACGCCTGCGGCATCCGGGTGATGGAACTGGTGCGTGAAGGCGTTTCCGCGCGCCGCTTCGTCACCCCCGAGTCGGTGCGCAACGCCACGGTGGCGGCCACCGCCACCGCCGGTTCCACCAATACCGTGCTGCACATGCTGGCGATCGCGCGCGAAGCCGGTTTCCACTTCGAGCTGGACGCTTTCGACGAAATCTCCCGCCGCACCCCGGTGATCGCCGACCTCAAGCCCGGCGGGCGTTTCATGGCGCCGGACATGCACGTCGCCGGCGGTTCGCGTCTCCTGGGCCAGCGCCTCATGGAGGCCGGGCTCATCACCGACCAGCCCACGGTCAGCGGCAAGACGCTGTTCGCGGAGTTCGCCTGCGCGCAGGAAACCCCGGGCCAGGAGGTGCTGCTCACCGTCCAGAAGCCGGTGAAGGCGCGCGGTGGCTACGGCATCGTCTACGGCAACATCGCTCCCGACGGCTGCGTGGTGAAGCTGGCAGGGCACGAGGTGCTGCGCTTCGAAGGCGCGGCGCGCGTGTTCGACGGCGAGGATGCGGCCTTCCGTGCCGTGCAGCATCGCCAGATCGCGGCCGGTGATGTGGTGGTGATCCGCGGCGAAGGCCCGGTCGGCGGTCCCGGCATGCGGGAGATGCTCGCCGTCACCGCGGCGCTGATCGGCCAGGGGCTGGGCGGCGACGTGGCGCTCATCACCGACGGACGCTTTTCCGGCGCCACCTACGGCTTCATGGTCGGCCACATCTGCCCGGAAGCCGCGCTCGGCGGCCCGATCGGCAGGCTCGTCGACGGTGACCGCATCGTGATCGACGTGGAGGCCCGCACGATTTCCACCGACGCCGACCTCGATTCCCGCCCGGTGTCGTGGGTACCGCACCGGGTCGAAGCCACGGGCGCGCTCGCCAAGTTCGCCGCGCTTGTCTCACCGGCATCGGAAGGTGCGGTGACGGCGTTTCCGCCCAGGCGGGAATAGGGCGTGGGGAATCGGGATGACGCCCGCCGCAACCCCGCTCACCCCGCTTCGACCCCACTCCCAGCCGCCACCCCACAGTCCATCAATCACTGCTTCCAACCCTTCGCCATTCTCGATTCCCCACTCCCGGAGCACGTATGAAAACCTACACCCCAGCCGATGCCAATCCCGCTGCGCTGCGCGACAGGCTCACCGTCATCTACGGCTACGGCAGCCAGGGCAGGGCGCATGCGCGCAACCTGCGCGACTCGGGCTTCAACGTGCAGGTGGCGGCGCGCCCGGAGGGCGCCAGCTTCAAGCAGGCCCGGGAGGACGGGCTGGCGGTCGACACGCCGGAGAACCTGATTCCGAAGGCCGACCTCATCGCCCTGCTGACGCCCGACATGGTGCAGGCCGAGCTGTATGGGACCGTCATCGCGCCGCTTGCCCGGCCCGGCGCGGCGCTGCTGTTCGCGCACGGCTTCAACGTGCACTTCGGCGCCATCGTTCCGCGCCAGGATCTGGACGTGATCCTCGTCGCGCCCAAGGGCCCCGGTGCGCTGGTGCGCAGCCAGTACGAGGAAGGCCGCGGCGTGCCCTCGCTTTTCGCGATCCACCAGGACGCCACCGGCAAGGCGAAGGAGCTGTCGCTGGCCTACGCCGACGGCATCGGCGGCACCCGCGGCGGGGTCATCGAGACGACCTTCCCGGAAGAAACCGAAACCGACCTGTTCGGTGAACAGGCGGTGCTGTGCGGCGGCGCCACCGAGCTGGTGGTGATGGGCTTCGAAACCCTGGTGGAAGCCGGCTACCAGCCCGAGATCGCCTATTACGAGGTGCTGCACGAGCTCAAGCTGATCGTCGACCTGCTCAACGAGGGCGGGCTGGCGCGCATGCACCAGTTCATCTCCGAGACCGCGCAGTACGGCGATCTCACCCGCGGCCCGCGCGTGGTGGACGCGCATGCGCGCGAGCAGATGCGCCAGGTGCTCAGGGAAATCCAGGACGGCACCTTCGCGCGCGAGTGGATCGCCGAGCACAAGGCGGGCCGCGCCACCTACGAGGCGCTCAAGAAGAAGGACCTGGAGCATCCGATCGAGGAGGTGGGCCGGCGCCTGCGCGCCTCGATGAGCTGGCTCAAGGATTCGGCCTCGGCCAGGAAGGCCGGCGCCTGAGAGCTTCCCCGCATACACGTCCGCTACACCCCGCACCACCGCAACGAGGCACGCCATGAGCGATCACGTACGCATCTTCGATACCACCCTGCGCGACGGCGAGCAGTCCCCCGGCTGCTCCATGACCACGCCGCAGAAGCTCGTCCTTGCCCAGCAGCTCGCGGACCTTGGCGTGGACATCATCGAGGCCGGTTTCGCGGCGGCCAGCCCGGATGATTTCAACGCGGTGCAGTCCATCGCCCGCGCGGTCCGCGGCAGCACCGTGGCGGCGCTGGCGCGTTGCCAGCGACACGATATCGAGCGCGCCGCCGCCGCGGTGGAAAAGGCGGAAAAGCCGCGCATCCACACCTTCATCGCCACCTCCGACCTGCATCTGGAGCACAAGCTGCGCATGAGCCGCGAACAGGTGCTCGAATCCATTGCCACCCACGTGGCGCTGGCGCGCTCGCTGTGCGCGGACGTGGAGTTTTCCGCCGAGGACGGCTCGCGTTCGGACCGGGAGTTCCTGGCCAAGGCGCTGGAAGTCGCGATCGAGGCCGGCGCCACCACCGTCAACATCCCCGACACCGTGGGCTACGCCGTGCCGGCCGAGTACGGCGAACTGTTCGCCTGGCTGGTGCGCAACGTGCGCGGCGCCGACCGGGTGGTGTTCTCCTCGCACTGCCACGACGACCTCGGGCTGGCGGTGGCCAACTCGCTGGCCGCGATCGAGAACGGCGCACGCCAGGTCGAGTGCACCATCAACGGCATCGGCGAGCGCGCCGGCAACGCCGCGATGGAGGAGATCGTGATGGCGCTGCGCACCCGCAAGCCCTATTACGGTTTGGAAACGCGCATCGACACGCGCCGCCTGTATCC
>CAKSZJ010000027.1 GCA_934525595.1 uncultured Chiayiivirga sp.
GATGCGAAACGGCGACCTGCGCCGGCGCGCTCATTGGCGGGCGAGGCTCCGTAGGTCGGGGCTACGCCCCCGACGCGTTTCTCCCGCAGCGTTTCCGCTGGCGGTGCGGAGTCATCCAGCGCCCAGCCAAGCTCCTGGCACAGCAGTACCAGCTGCCTGTGCAGTTCGCGCCATTCGCGCATGCGCAGGAAGCCGAGGAAGTTCTTCTCGCACCAGTCGCGCAGCTTCGACTGGCTCAAGTCCTCGTGCGCCTGACGGTAGGCCTCCCAGAGCTTCAGGATGCCGACGAACTCCGAGTGCGGATCGGCGAATTGGGCATGTGCCTGGTCGGCGGCCTGGCGCCGGTCGGCGGGGCGCTCGCGCGGATCCTGGATGCCGAGAAAGGCGGCGATGGCCAGCACCGGACGCAACACGCCGTGGCCGCGCGCGGCGATCAGCATGCGTGCCAGCGCCACGTCCACCGGCCAGCGCGCCATGGTGCGGCCGATGTCGGTGAGACGACGCTCGCGGTCCACCGCGCCCAGCTCCTGCAGCTGCTGCCAGCCGTCGGCAACGGCGCGCGGGTCGGGCGCTTCCAGGAACGGGAAGTCCTCCAGCCGCCCGAGCCCGAGCGACAGCATGCGCAGGATCACGCCCGCCAGCGAGGCGCGCAGGATTTCCGGATCGGTATAGCGCGGCCTGCTCTCGAAATCGTCCTGCGAGTAGAGCCGGAAGCACACCCCCGATGCCACCCGCCCGCAGCGTCCGGCGCGCTGGTTGGCGCTGGCCTGCGAGATCGGTTCGACATGCAGGCGCTCGAGCTTGCCGCGCGGGCTGTAGCGCTTCACCCGCGCAAGGCCCGGATCGATCACGTAGCGGATGCGTGGCACGGTGAGCGAGGTCTCGGCCACGTTGGTCGCCAGCACGATGCGCCGCTTCGGACCGGGTGAAAAGATGCGGTCCTGATCGCGCACGGAAAGCCGGGCGTAGAGCGGCAGCACCTCGGTTTCCCGGTACTTGCGCCGTTCCAGCACCTGATGCGCATCGCGGATCTCGCGCTCGCCGGGCAGGAACACGAGGATGTCGCCCAGCGGATCCTCGCGCGTGGCTTCGTCGGCGGCGCGGACGATGGCATCGAGGACGCCCATGCCCTGCTCCTGCACCTGTGACGGGACGCGCACCCGCGCCCTCTCGCCGCGCCTCGATTTCGGAGACAGCGGCGGCAAGGGACTCCCTTTGCCTGTCGAAGGCACCGGATCCGCGATGCGGCCAGTCGCCGCCTCGCCCGCCACTTTGACGCCGGCCGGCGAGCGGGGGCCACCCGCGCGATCCTGTTCCTCCAGCGGCCGGTAGCGCATCTCCACCGGGTAGCTGCGCCCCTCGATCGCCACCACCGGCGCCTCGCCGAAGTGGCGGGCGAAGCGTTCGGTGTCGATCGTGGCCGAGGTGACGATCAACTTGAGGTCGCGGCGCTTCTTCAGCAGGGTTTTCAGATACCCGAGCAGGAAGTCGATGTTGAGGCTGCGCTCGTGCGCCTCGTCCACGATAATCGTGTCGTAGGCCGAGAGATAGCGGTCGGACTGGATCTCCGCCAGCAGGATGCCGTCGGTCATGAACTTGATGCAGCCGGACTCCGAGGTGCGTTCGGTGAAGCGCACCTGGTAGCCCACCGCGCCGCCAAGTTCCACCTGCAGCTCCTGCGCCACGCGGCTGGCCACCGCGCGCGCGGCGATGCGGCGCGGCTGGGTGCAGCCGATCAGGCCGGCTGCGCCGCGCCCGGCGGCCAGGCACATCTTGGGCAGCTGGGTGGTCTTGCCCGAGCCGGTTTCGCCCGCCACCACGATCACCTGGTGCGCGCGGATCAGTCCGACGATGCGCTCGGCCTCGCGCGCCACCGGCAGGACCGGGTCGAAGACGGGCACCGGCAGCGCGGCGCGGCGCGCCTCGCAGGCGGCGACGGAAACGGCCAGCGCGGACTCGAATTCGCCGCGCAGCGCGGCATCCCCGGGCCGTTCGCGCAGGCGCGCCTGCAGGCGGCGCAGGCGCCCCTGGTCGCGGCTGAGCGCCTGCGACAGCGCAGCACCTGAACGCGCCGCCTCGGGGTTGATTTCAGCCACCATAGACCTCATCTATCAAAGCCAGCGGGAATATCGACTTCCCGCGCCGGGAAAAGCGGCGTAGGGTAGCGCCATCGTTCACCACGCAAGGAGTTCGACATGAAAATCGATATCGGGATCAAAGCTGCGGACCGCAAGGCGATTGCCGACGGTCTCTCCCACTTCCTCGCCGACGCCTACACGCTCTACCTCAAGACCCACGCCTTCCACTGGAACGTGACCGGGCCGATGTTCAATTCCCTGCACACCATGTTCGAAGGCCAGTACACCGAGCAGTGGGCGGCACTGGACGAGATCGCCGAGCGCATCCGCGCGATCGGCTTCCCGGCGCCCGGCTCCTACGCGGAATTCGTCAAGCTCTCATCGATCGCGGAAGAGCCCGGTCGCGAGGGCGAGGTGCCGGACTGGAAGGACATGGTCAAGCAGCTGGTGTCGGGCAACGAGGCCGTCTGCCGGACCGCACGCAAGGTGTTCAAGGTGGCGTCCGAAGCGGGCGACGAGCCGACGGTGGACCTCATGACCCAGCGCCTGCAGGCGCACGAGAAGACCGCCTGGATGCTGCGCTCCCTGCTCGAGTGAGCCGCGGCGGGCCGAAAACGAAGAGGCCGGGAATTGCGTTCCCGGCCTTTTTTGTGCTTACACTCCAGATTGTTGCAGTGCAATATCGCCAGATTCCGGGGAACCGTCGCCATGAACGACTGCACGCTGTCGTCCTTTCTCGATACCGTCGCGCGCCGCGACCCGCACCAGCCCGAGTTCCAGCAGGCGGTGCGTGAAGTCATGGAAAGCCTGTGGCCGTTCCTCGATCAGAATCCGCAGTACCGCCGTCAGGGCCTGCTGGAGCGGCTGGTGGAACCCGAGCGCCTCCTGCAGTTCCGGGTGGCCTGGCTCGACGATCGCGGACAGACCCGCGTCAATCGCGCCTGGCGGGTACAGCACAGCGCCGCCATCGGCCCCTGCAAGGGCGGTATGCGCTTCCACCCCTCGGTGAACGCGTCGATCCTCAAGTTCCTGGCCTTCGAGCAGACCTTCAAGAACGCGCTGACCACGCTGCCGATGGGCGGTGCCAAGGGCGGCTCGGACTTCGACCCCAAGGGCAAGAGCGAAACCGAGGTGATGCGCTTTTGCCAGGCGCTGATGTTCGAGCTGTATCGCCACATCGGCGCGGACACCGACGTGCCGGCCGGCGACATCGGCGTGGGCGCGCGGGAAGTGGGCTACATGGCCGGCATGATGAAGAAGCTCTCCAACCAGGCCGCCTGCGTCTTCACCGGCAAGGGGCTGGCCTACGGCGGCAGCCTGATGCGTCCGGAGGCCACCGGCTTCGGCCTGATCTACTTCGTCGAGCAGATGCTGCACTACGCGCGGCGCGAGACCCACGGCGCGCGGGTGCTGATTTCCGGGGCCGGCAACGTCGCGCAGTTCGCCGCGATCAAGGCGATGGAGCGCGGTGGCAGGGTACTGACGCTTTCGGATTCGGGCGGCACGCTGTACGCCCGCGGCGGCTTCGACGAGGCCGCACTGGCCGAGGTGTGTACATTGAAGAACGTGCGGCGCGGGCGGCTGTCGGAGCTGGCCGGCGACGCGCGCTTCGAGTACCTCGAAGGCCGCAGCCCCTGGCACATCCCGGCCGAGATCGCGCTGCCCTGCGCCACCCAGAACGAGCTGGACGGAAGCGATGCGCGCACCCTGGTGCACAACGGCGCGGTCTGCGTGGCCGAGGGCGCGAACATGCCCAGCACGCTGGAAGCGGTCGAGGTGTTCCAGCAGGCCGGCATCCTCTACGCACCGGGCAAGGCGAGCAACGCCGGTGGCGTGGCCACGTCGGGGCTGGAAATGAGCCAGAACGCGCTGCGCCTGTCCTGGACGCACGCCGAAGTCGATGCGCGGCTGCACGCGATCATGAGGGAAATCCACGCCCTGTGCGTGCGCCACGGCGCGCGCGCCGATCGCAGCGTCAACTACGTGCAGGGGGCGAACGTGGCCGGCTTCGTGAAGGTCGCCGATGCGATGCTGGCGCAGGGCGTGTGCTGATCGACATGCCCTATCGGCTATCCTGATCCGATGCCCGAAACACCTCTCGACCTGCTGAAGCGCGTCTTCGGCTACGACGCCTTTCGCGGCGAGCAGGCGGCGATCATCGACCACCTCGTCGCCGGCAACGACGCGCTGGTACTGATGCCCACCGGCGGCGGCAAGTCGCTGTGCTACCAGATCCCGGCGCTGCTGCGCGAAGGCACCGGCATCGTGGTCTCGCCGCTGATCGCGCTGATGCAGGACCAGGTCGACGCGCTGCGCCAGCTCGGGGTGCGCGCGGCGCGGCTGGATTCCTCGCTGGAGGCGCGCGAGGCGCTCGACACTGAACACGCGCTCGCCGCCGGCGCGCTGGATCTGGTGTACGTCTCGCCCGAACGCTTCCTCACCGAACGCTTCATGGAGCGCATCGACGCGCTGCCGATCGCACTGTTCGCCATCGACGAAGCGCACTGCGTCTCGCAGTGGGGCCACGACTTCCGGCCCGAGTACCGCCAGCTCGACGTGCTGCACCAGCGCTGGCCGAGGGTGCCGCGCATCGCGCTCACCGCCACCGCCGATGCGCCCACGCGCGCGGAAATCGCCGAGCGCCTGGCGCTGGACGAGGCGCGCTGGTTCGTCAGCTCCTTCGACCGCCCCAACATCCGCTATCGGGTGGAGCAGAAGGCCAACGGCAAGAAGCAGCTGCTCGATTTCCTCGCCATGCGCGCCGGGCAATCGGGCATCGTCTACTGCCTGTCGCGGCGCAAGGTCGAGGACACCGCCGAGTTTCTCGTCGGGCACGGCGTGTCGGCCCTGCCCTACCACGCCGGCATGGCGGCCGCGGCGCGCGCCGAAAACCAGCGTCGCTTCATCCGCGAAGAAGGCATCGTGATGTGCGCCACGATCGCTTTCGGCATGGGCATCGACAAGCCCGACGTGCGCTTCGTGGCGCATGTCGACCTGCCCAAATCGATCGAGGGCTACTATCAGGAAACCGGCCGCGCCGGGCGCGACGGCGACCCGGCCGAGGCCTGGATGTGCTGGGGCATGGGCGATGTCGCCACGCTCTCGCAGATGATCGAGGCGGGCGAGGCGGATGAATCGCGCAAGCGCCTGGAGCGGCACAAGCTCAACGTGCTGCTGGGCTATGCCGAAACCATCCGCTGCCGTCGCCAGACGCTGCTCGCCAGTTTCGGCGAAACCTATCCATCCCCCTGCGGCAACTGCGACAACTGCCTGGAGCCGCCCGCTACCTGGGACGGCACGGACGCGGCGCGCAAGGCGCTGTCCTGTGCTTGGCGCTGCGGGCAGCGCTTCGGCGCAGGGCACCTGATCGACGTGCTGCGCGGCGCGCGCACCGAGAAGGTTCTCCAGCACGGGCACGATGCGCTGAGCACCTTCGGCATCGGCAGCGATCTGGACGCCGCCGCCTGGCGCGGCGTGTTCCGCCAGATGGTCACCGCCGGGCTGCTCGATATCGATCATTCGCGCTTCGGCGCGCTGCGGCTCACCGAGGCGGCGCGCCCTCTGCTGCAGGGCAAAGGCCGCCTGACGCTGCGCCGCGATGTGCCCGCGGCGCGGCGGCGCGGCAGATCCGAGCGCGGGCGCAGTGCGGCCACCGAGGAGATCGCCCTGTCCGGCGCGGCGCGGCTGCGCTTCGAGGCGCTGCGCGAACTGCGCATGGCGCTGGCGCGCGAACAGAACGTGCCGGCCTACATGATCTTCGGCAACGCCACCCTGCGCGGCATCGCCGAGGTCGATCCGAACGAGCTGGACGAGCTGGCAACCGTTTCCGGCGTCGGCGCGGCCAAGCTGGAGCGCTACGGGGAGTCGGTCCTGGAGACGCTGGCGCTGCTGCGCTGAGCGTCCGGCAAGCCCGGCCGCGCGGGGAAACCCGCTACGCCGCGTGGCTCCGGCCGCCGTCGGCGCACTCGCTGGTTTCCACGCGGTTGCGACCGCCTTCCTTGGCGCGATAGAGCGCGCTGTCCGCGCGACGGATCAGCTCGCCGAACTGCGCGTCGCGGCCATCCAGCCAGGTCAGCCCGATCGAAACGGTGAGGGACGCGGCTTGTCCGTCAAGGCAGAACGGATGGTTGGCCACGCCTTCGCACAGCCGCCGCATCCGCTCCCGGGCCGCCTCGCGGGTGATGCCCACCAGCACGAACACGAACTCCTCGCCGCCCTGGCGCACGATCAGATCGCCCGGCTTCGCTTCCTGGCGCAGCAGGGCGGCGAGCTGGACCAGCGCCTCGTCGCCTGCGGCATGCCCGAAGCGGTCGTTGATGCGCTTGAAGTGGTCCAGGTCGATCAGCGCCAACGCCAGCTGGCCGCTCCCCGCGTGCGCCGCGGCCAGGCGACGAGCCCCCTCCACCACAAGGGTGCGCCGGTTCGGGAGGCCGGTGAGGTAGTCGATCGAGGCCGCCTTCTCCCAATATCCGCGGATCCGCTCGGAACACATCATCAGGAATACCGTGGTGCCGATCACCGGCAGGATCGACAGCACCAGCGGGCTGATCGCGTTGACCATCCGGCCCGACTCGAACACCGACGCCCCCGGATACGGTGCCGCCATGAACCACGCCAGCCGGCCGGCGGCGAACAGGGTGACCAGCCCGAACACGCCGACCATCACGCGCCGGCTCACCGAGGCATCGCCGCGCTGCCCCAGGAGCGTCCGCAGGCCGTCGAACAGGGCCGTCAGCCAGAACATCGTCGATACGCAGATGCGGCCCACCATGTCGGGCTGCACCGCCACGAACCACCAGACGCCGACCAGGGTGGCGATGGCCGGCGCCCACAGCACGACGCGCGACTCGGGCAGGCCGTAGAGCTGGCGCAGCGCGCGCCCATACACGCTCACGCCCAGGGTCATCAGCGCATTGCCGGGAATGCGGATCCAGGAGACCGCCGGATGGATTTCCTGCGCGATGAAGAGGATGACGCCGAGGGCAACCAGCAGCGTGGCGATGCGCCAGCTGTCGGCACCGGGCCGCAAGGCGCGCGGCAGCTCGCCGTGCAGCATCCCGAGCACGCCGCCGTTCAAAAGCATCATCAGGATGGCGAAAACGAAGGCGGTCAGCGGATCGATGGCACGGGTTCCCTGTCAGCGGCGGCCCTCCGGACAGCCTTTGCGCGGCGGGGATTTTAAAGCCTGTGATTGCACTTGTGCGCACTTTCCCGCCCGGGCGTGCGGCGGAATTCAGGGCGTCGCGTCGCGCGCCGCGCCCGGTTCCGCCTCGATCGTCGGCGCATCCCACGGCCCGGTGACGCGATACACGGTGCGCGTCATGTCCTTCAGCGGCTGGCGCAGCACCGCCTGCGCCACGGCGCCGACCGCCGCGCCCGCCGGACCCGCGGCGATCGCGCCGATCGCCGGCAGCACGCTACCCGCCTTGGGCAGCACGTCCAGCGTCTGGTCATAGTCGCGCGCCTTGAGCCCGGTGCGCCCGCGCAGGCGGATTTCCGCGGACGGCGCGTTGATCCGGAAGTCATCGGTGATGGCATTGCCGCGCTCGATGCGGAAGCTGCCGGCCATCTGGTTGAAGGCGAACCCGGACTTCAGGAAATCGCTGAAATCAAGGCTCAGCCGGCGCGGGATCTCGGTCAGGCTGAGCAGGCCAAACAGGCGGCCGGCGCCCGGTTCCACTTCGAGCACGCGCCCCTGCCCGACGCTGACCTCGAGGCTGCCGTCGGCACCGTCCCACTCGAATGCACCCGGTGCGCCGGGCCATGCCAGCGCCAGGCGCCCGTGCGTACCGCTGCTTTCGATCAGGCGCGAGAAGCCCAGCGCTTCGAGCATCGCGCCCGCATCGCGCGAGGAAAAATCCAGCGCCAGCGCGGTGGACTCGCGCCCGCCCGCCACCTGCCAGTCGCCCTTGGCCTTGAGGTCGAGCGCAGCGGAATGGGCATCGAACCGCTCGACGTGCATGCCCTGCGCAGTGGGCCAGGTTTCCAGCCACACGCTGCCCAGGTGTGCACCGGAAAAGCGCGTGTCCGCCGATTCCAGGTGGATGGGAGGAATCCGGTGCGGCGCGGCGAGCGACGCCGCCGAGTCCGGCTCCGCATCCGCAGCGTCCATCTCCGGCCAGTGCAGGCGCTCGAGGCGAGCGGTGACGCCCTTCTGCGCGAGGCCATCGAGCGGCACGGAAAGCTCACCCGCCAGTGCGTCGCCCGCAAAGCCGAAGGTGAAGCGCTCCGCGTCGCGCCGCATCGTCACCCGGGTTTCACGAAACGGCCGGCCCAGGAGGTTCAGCTCGCCGATGAAAAGATCCGCCGACGCGAGGTGCAGCGCCTCTCCGCCTTCGCCCATCCCGGCCACCACGCCGCCCCAGGAGGCGGCATCGAGCACCGGAATCTGCCCGGCAACGTGCAGGCCACGCGGCGGCGGTGCGGCGTCCAGAACCTCGCCGAACAGCGCAGCGCCGGTGAAACCATCCACGCCCGAGAGGCCGCGCAGCCGCAGCAGTCCCCCCAGGCGCAGGTCGACGTCGACATCCGGCTCGCGCAGCGCCAGGCCGAGATCCAGCGGCATCCGGTCCGAGGCGTCCTTGCGCAGCGGCGCCGGCAGGTGGATCGATACCCCCGCAAGATCCGAACGCACCCGCAGCTGCGGCACGGCGCGCGCAGCGCCTGCGGGCTCGGGCACGGTCAGCTGCAGAGTCCAGTCGGCCTCGCCGCCCAGCCAAGGCGCCAGCCAGCGGCTGCGCGCATTGGATTCGACCAGCCGCGCCGCGGGGAAATGCCCTCGCAGGCTGGCTTCGGCGAGATGTTCGGGCCGCGAGGTGTAGTCGCCCACGGCGATGCTGAGCGCGCCCAGCGTCCCGCCGAAACCGACGCTCAATTCGTCGGCGAGAAAGCCGCGGTCGGAGAACCGCACCCGTCCGCTCGCGCCCTCGAAGTCCAGGCCCCAGCCGGCGTCGTGCAGATCCATGCGCGTCAGATCCACCTGTCCCTCGACCTTCGACTCGCCCAGGTGATCTTCCAGCGGAAGGTGCAGCGCCAGCATCACCTCGCCGCGACCGCCTAGCGAAACGCCATCCATCAGGTCGCCGTGTGCCTGCTGCAGGGGGCTCTTGCGCAAGACCTCCAGCAGCGCCGCTCCGGCACCGGCGCCGCGCACGTCCAGCGCAAGGATGGCATCACCGAAATCGGCGATGCCGCCGCGCGCGCTGGCTACCTGCGCACCGCCCACTTCGCCGGCCAGATCGAGTTCCATCGCCACATTGACGAAGCGCGCCGTGCCGCGCACTCGGCGTCCAGGCAGCCAGTCGGGGTGGTAGGCCACCTGGAGGTCATCCAGTCCGGCCAGCGCCTCGAAGCGCCCCTCGCCCTGGCTGAAAGGCCAGTCGCTCACGTCGCCGCGCACCAGCGCGCTGCCGTGCGTGACGCGGCCTCCGACCAGTGCGGCGTCCAGCCAGCGCACCGCGGCCTCCGGCATCACGTTGACCGGCCAGAAGCGCTTGGCCACGACCACCGGCCCCTCGTTCACGTCGGCGCGCAGGTCCAGCAGTACGCCGCCGTCCGCGGTGAACTGCGTACCGCCGGCAAGCACGATGCCGTAATCGTCTTCCTCCAGCCGCAGGCCCGGAGTGTCGATCCGCCAGCCGTCACCCGGGTCGAAGGCCAGGATCTCTCCCGAGACGCGCGGCATGAACGGCTCGCGCAGCACACCCGGGGCCCGCAGCGTCCAGACGCCGGGAGCCACGTCCAGGCGCAGCGCGCGCGCATCGGCATCCAGCGCACCGGAGATGCCCGCGAAGGCCGGTACGGCGCCCGCCGCCTGCCAGCCGGCATCGCGCAAGCGCGCCTCGACGCGATAGCGGTCGGCATCGAACCACGCCGCCCGCAATGACTCCAGCGCCCCGTACGGTGCGGCCTCGTCCAGCCAGCGCCGCAGCCGCGCCGGCATCGCCGGCACCAGGCGTGCGAGCGCCAGCGGCGGGCCAAGCGCAAGCGCATCGGCCTCCACCCGCACCAGGCCGGAGGCATCGCGCTGCGCATGTCCCTGACGCACGACATCGATGGCGGCGCGGCCTTCCTCGTCGATCACCTGCCACGAGGGCAGCACCACGCGCCAGCCGCTACCGCCTTCGCGCCACGCCCGCGCCTGCATCTTCCAGGCCGCGAACCTCGCCGACTGTTCCACGATGCGACCGTCGTCCTCCTCGCCTTCGATCGCCGCATGCAGGGCGAACGGGGCCATGGAGGCATCCAGCTGCATGCCGGTCGGCTCGCCCCCGGCAATGTCCAGCCATAGCCGCAGGTCACCGCGCGCCTGCGCGAGGGCGACGTTCCCCATCGTCAGATCGCGCAGCCAGATGGCCCAGTCCTGCGCGCGGCCTTCCAGATACGCCGTGCCGGCCAGCCCGTCCGGGCTCAGATCGGCGCCAAGTCGCAGCATCGCCCCCGACGTCTCGCCGTAGACGTAGGCGCCAAGACGCAGCGTTCCACCGGCGCGCTGCATGCGCGCGTCGATGCGCGGCAGCACGCGCTGGCGGCCGCTGACCGCATCGCGGAACCGCAGCCGGGCCGCGCGCACCTCCAGCGCACCGAAGCGGTCGAGCTGATGGAACTGCGAGCGATTGGCGCTGCCCGGCACACCACGACCGAAGCCGTCGAGCCGCCAGCGGCCGCCCGCGTCGCGCTGCAGCTCCAGATCGGGGCCATCCAGCACCAGTTCGGTCAGGGGCATGCCCGGCCACAGGCCGGAATAGATGTTCACCTGCAGCTGGGCACGATCGATATCGAGGACTTCCGGCGCCCGGCCGATGCGAAGGCCCGAGAGCGACAGCCGCGGTCCGGCACGGTTCCAGTGCGTCTCCACGGCCTCAAGCGCAACCTGCGCATCGATGCGCTCGGACAGCCAGCGCGCCACCGCATCGGGATGCCGGGCCAGCAGCGGCAGAAGCTGGCTCGCCAGTCCCACCGCGAGCGCGGCGAGAATCACGCCGGCCAGCAGAATCCATCCCAGCAGCCGGCGTGCGCGCCTGAGCGCGCGCCGCATCCGCCCGCGTCCCCGGACGCTCACGCGTGCATCCGCGTGGCCGCCGGCGAGCGCCGCGCGCCACCGTCAGAGCAGGACAACGTCGTACTGCTCCTGCGCATACTGTTCGTCGGCCTGGAAGCGGATGGTCTTGCCGATGAACTCTTCCAGTTCGGCCACTGCGCCCGACTCCTCTTCCAGGATGCGCGTCACCACGCGCGCGGACGCCAGCACCAGAAGTTTTTCCGCCTCGAACTGGCGCACTGCGCGGGTGATCTCGCGGAAGATTTCGTAGCACACGGTCTCGGCCGTCTTGATGCTGCCGCGCCCGGCGCAGGTCGGGCACGGTTCGCACAGCTGCCGCGACAGGCTGTCGGTGGTGCGCTTGCGGGTCATCTCCACCAGCCCCAGCGGCGAGAATTCGTGGACCGTGGCCTTGGTGTGATCGTAGGCGAGCGATTTTTCCAGCTGGCGCAGAACCTGGCGGCGGTGCTCGACGTCCTGCATGTCGATGAAGTCGATGATGATGATGCCGCCCAGGTTGCGCAGGCGAAGCTGGCGCGCGATCGACTGCGCCGCCTCGAGGTTGGTCCGGAACACCGTGTCTTCCAGATTGCGGTGCCCGAGGAAGGCGCCTGTGTTCACGTCCACGGTGGTCATGGCCTCGGTCTGGTCGATGACGAGGTAGCCGCCGGACTTCAGCGGCACCTGCTTCTGCATCGCCCTCAGGATCTCGTCCTCCACGCCGTAGAGGTCGAAGATCGGGCGCTCGCCCGGGTAATGCTCCACGCGCTCGGCCAACTCGGGGATGAATTTGGACACGAAACGCTGAATGCGCTCGAACGACTCGCGCGAATCCACCCGCACCTTTTCCACGTCCTCGCGCATGTAGTCGCGCACGCAGCGCAGGATCAGCGACAGATCCTCGTAAATGCAGGCGCCCACGCGCGCCTCGGCCATGCCGGCCCGCACCGCGTTCCAGACCTTGGCCAGGTACATCACATCCTTGGCCAGCGCCTCCAGACTCTGCCCCTCGGCGTTGGTGCGCACGATGTAGCCCATCGGCGCATCCATGCTCAGCTCGCCGATCATCGCCTTGAGCCGCGCGCGTTCGTCTTCATCCTCGATGCGCGCCGATACACCCAGCACTCGGCCGTGCGGAAGCAGCACGAGGTAGCGCGATGGAATGCTGAGCTGGGTGGTGAGCCGCGCGCCCTTGGTGCCGATCGGATCCTTCACCACCTGCACGACCACCTCCTGCCCTTCGCGCAGCAGCTCGCCGATCGCCGGCGTCACCGTGGGAACCGGCTCCTCGCCGGCCACCGGCTCGGCAACGGCCAGGCGCAGGATGTCGGAGGCGTGCAGGAAGGCGGCGCGATCCAGCCCGATGTCCACGAAGGCTGCCTGCATTCCCGGCATCACCCGCTGCACGCGCCCCTTGTAGATGTTGCCGACATAGCCGCGCCGGCTGGAGCGCTCGATCAGCACCTCCTGCAGCATGCCGTTCTCGACCACCGCGACGCGCGTCTCGCGCGGGGTGACGTTGATCAGGATTTCTTCGGACATGCGCGGCCCAGCCGGAAAGGTTCAGTAAGGGGAGGACACCGGCGCGACGCCAAAGCGCGCCAGAAGCTCTGCGGTTTCATGCAGCGGCAGGCCCATCACGCCGGAGTGGCTGCCCGACAGCCGCGGAATGAAGGCCGCCGCGCGACCCTGGATGGCGTAGGCGCCGGCCTTTCCGAAGGCCTCGCCGCAGGCCAGATACTCCTCGATCTGGCGCGGCGCGAGCGGCGCGAAGCTCACCTCGGTCACGTTCAGCGCGTGGGCCTGGCGCGTGGCATCGACCAGCCACAGCGCGGAAATGACCTCATGGGTGCGTCCGGAGAGGCGCTGCAGCATCGCGGCGGCATCGCCGGCGTCGGCCGGCTTGCCGAAGACCCGGCCATCGAGCACCACTTCGGTATCGGCGCCGAGCACCACCGCGGCCGGATCGTCGGCGCATTGCGCCAGGCCGGCGAGAGCCTTGTCGAGTGCCACGCGCAGCACATAGTCGCGCGGCGCTTCGTCCGGTGAGCGCACTTCCGGGACATCCACTTCCAGGCACTGGAAGCGGTGGCCGAGCTGCTCCAGCAGCTGGCGCCGGCGCGGGGACTTGGAGGCGAGGTAGAACATCGCGGAAGCTTAACCGACCTTTGCGCGTGCCGATGCGCACTTGATCTGGATCACGGCCCCGCCCCGGCCGCCGCAGGACGATGCGCTCATGAAACGACATCCCACAGCGCGGGACTCCGGCCCGCCGGCTCCAGCGGAGCGCGCCCGATGAGCGGCTATGCGGCCTTCCTCATCCTGCACCTGTTCGCCGCACTGGTTTTCGTCGGCACGGTGTTCTTCGAGGTGCTGATCCTGGAAGGCGCGCGCAGGCACGTCCCGCCACGCGCGATGAAGGCCGTGGAAATCGGCATCGGACGACGCGCGACGCGGGTAATGCCCGCGATCATCCTGATCCTCTACGGCAGCGGCATCGCCATGGCATGGAACTACCGCGCACTGCTGGCACACCCGCTGCAAGGCAGCTTCGCCCTGCTCCTGACGATCAAGATCTCGCTGGCGCTGAGCGTGCTGGGGCACTTCATCACCGCCATGGCGCTGCGCCGCAGCGGCCGGCTCGTGGGGCGCGTGTTCCAGCGCATCCACGTCAGCCTGTTCGTGCACATGCTCGGTATCGTGCTGCTGGCCAAGCTGATGTTCCATCTGGGCGGGTGACATGACGCCGAATACCCGCCCCGACGACGAAGCCGACTCCCATGCCTTCTGCAGCGAGGACGAAGTGATCGTCCTGGTGCATCGCTTCTACGCGCGCATCCGGCAGGACGAAACGCTGGGGCCGATCTTCGAGCATCACATCAGCGACTGGGATGCGCACCTGGCCACCATGGTCGATTTCTGGTCTGCCCTGCTGCGCGGCACGCGCCGCTTCCGCGGCGCGCCCATGGGCAAGCACATGGCATTGCCGGGTTTGAGGCCGGCACTGTTCCGGCGCTGGCTGGAGCTGTTCGGCCAGACCACGGCCGAGCTTGGCAACCACCGCCTCAAGCACACGGCCGACGAACGCGCCGCCGCGATCGCGCTGCGCTTCTGGGAGCGCTACCAGATCGAAGGCCACGACGTGGTGGCGAGGCACTGAGCCGGACGGCGGAATCGCCGAGGCGATTCCGCCCTGCACCAGCCCGGTTTACCAGATCACCACTTTCACACCGTCCGGACGCACCATCGCGTCGCCGGCCTTGCAGCCGAACGCGGCGGCGAAGCTGTCCATGTTGGACGGCGCACCGATCGCGCGGAACGGCGCGGGCGCATGTGAATCGGTGTTGAGCCGCACCTTGAGCTCGCCCGGGGTGAAGCTGCGACGCCAGACCGTGGCCCAGTTCATGAAGAAACGCTGGTCCTGGGTGAAGCCTTCGATCATCGGATCCGCATAGTCCACTCCCTGGGCAGCTTTCATTGCGTCGAACGCGGCGGACAGGCCGCCCAGATCGGCGATGTTCTCGCCCAGGGTCAGGGTGCCGTTGACGTGGATGCCGTCGATCGATTCGTAGCCGTCGAACTGCGCCACCAGCTTCTCGGTGCGCGACTCGAAACCGGCGCGATCGGCGTCGGTCCACCAGTTGTTGAAGTTGCCGCGGGCGTCGAACTTGCTGCCCTGATCGTCATAGCCGTGGATCATCTCGTGCCCGATCACCGCCATGATGCCGCCGTAGTTGAGCGCATCGTCGCCCTTGGGGTCGAAGAACGGCGGCTGCAGGATGCCGGCCGGGAAGACGATCTCGTTCTGGCTGGCGTTGTAATAGGCGTTGACCGTCTGCGGCGTCATGAACCACTGGTTCCTGTCCACCGGCTTGCCGATCTGGTCGAAGCGGTAGCGCGCGTTGAAGGCGCGCGCAGCCAGCACGTTGCCGGCGAAATCACCGCGCGTGACGGCGAGCGGCGACCAGTCGCGCCAGCGGTCCGGGTAACCGATCTTCGGGGTGAAGCTGGCCCACTTTTCCAGCGCGCGCTGCTTGGTTTCCTCGCCCATCCACTCGAGCGCCTCGATGCGCGCCTTCAGCGCCTGGCCCAGATTGCCGACCATCTCCACCATCTTGGTCTTGGATTCGGGCGGAAACACCGCCTCGACGTAGAGCTGCCCGAGCGCCTCGCCCACCGAGGCGTTGGTGGCATCCAGCACGCGCTTCCAGCGCGGCGCCTGCTCGGCCTGACCGCGCAGCGCCTGGTTGTAGAAGCTGAAGTTCTGCTGCGCGAACGCCTCGCTCAGGTACGGCGAGGCATCGTCGATCGCCTGATAGCGCAGGTAGCTGCGCCACTCCGCCACCGGCACATCGCCAAGCATGGCGTTGACCTCGCGGAAGAAGTCCGGCATGGCGAGGGAGAACATCGCCGGCCGCGCGACCTCGATCGCGTCGAAGAATGCCGTCCACGGGAAATTCGGCGTAAGCGCATCGGCATCGGCCAGGGTGGTGGGAACGTAGCGCTTGGCGGGATCGCGCAGTTCCACGCGCGGGGTGGATGCCTGCGCCAGGCGGGTTTCCAGACGCAGCACGGCATCGGCGCGCTCGGCGGCGACATCGGCAGCGTCGCCCGCGAGCGCGAACAGCGCCGCGGCATGTGCGCGCAGCGCCTCGCGCGCCGTCACGTAGTCTTCACGATCCTCGAGATAGTAGGCGCGCTCGGGCAGCGAAAGGCCGCCCTGCCCGGCATAGGCGATGACCTGGGTGGAATCGCGATAGTCGGCGTTGCCATAGAAGGAAAACAGCCCGAGCCGCCCCTGCGCGGCGGATTCGCGCAGATAGGCGGAAACGCCCGCGCCGTCGGCAATCGCGTCGATGCGCGCAAGGATGGGCTGCAGCGGCGCGAGGCCGGCCTGTTCGATCGCGGTTTCGTCCATGCCCGAGGCATAGAAGTCGCCGACCAGGCGGGCGATGCGGCCGCCATCGGCTCCGGCCGCGGCCTCCTCGGCCAGGATGCGCTGCACTTCCAGCGAACGTTCGGCCAGCGACTCGAAGCTGCCCCAGGTGGTGCGATCGCCCGGCACCGGATTGGCGGCAAGCCAGGCACCGTTGACGTAACCGTTGAAGTCGCTGCAGGCGGGGATCGACGCATCCAGATCCGAGGCCTGCAGCCGGACGACCGGCGTGCGGACGCCGGAAAGATCGAACGCGGGCGCAGGCGCAGGCGCGGTCGGCGCGCTGGCCTCGGCCGCCTTCTGGGATGGCTGGGGCTGGCAGGCGGCCAAAGCCACGGCGGAAGCAATCGCAACGGCGAGCGGCGTACGGAACTTCTTGGACATGGGTCGATCCTGACGTGATTGAGCCGGTCACTCTACCTCGGCCGCCCGTTCAGGAAACACCCTCGGAAGTCACCCTCGGGAATCGTCGCCACGGAGCGCGCGCGGCCGCATTGCTGCGAGAATTGCGGCGTTTTCCCACCCGCACCGCCCTGCCGATGACCCAATCCGCCGCCCTGCCGCTGATCGAGCTGGACCACGCCACGGTGCTGCGCGAGGGCATCCGGGCGCTGGACGCGGTGAGTCTGGACATCGCGGCCGGCCAGCACACCGTGATCCTCGGCCCCAACGGGTGCGGCAAGTCCAGCTTCGTCAAACTCGTCGAACGCAGCCTCTATCCCGTGGCGCACGACGACGGCCGGCCACCCGTGCGGCTGTTCGGACAGGCGCGCTGGAACGTCTGGGAGCTGCGCACGCGTCTGGGCCTGGTCTCGGCCGACCTGCACGCCGACCTCGCGCGCATGCGCGGCCTGGACGTGGAGGACGCCGTGGTTTCCGGTTTCTGGGGCACACACGGCATCCCCGATCATCAGCGCGCCGATCCTGCGATGCTGGAGCGCGCGGCGGACATGCTCGCGCTGCTGGACATCGTGCACCTGCGCCACCGTCGCCTGGCCTCGCTGTCCAGCGGCGAGGCGCGCCGCGCGCTGATCGCCCGCGCCCTGGTGCACCATCCGCAGGTCCTGCTGCTCGACGAATCCACCACCGGACTCGACCCCGGGGCACGGCACCGCTTCCTCGAACGGCTGCGCGACGTGGCGCGCCGCGGCGTGACCCTGGTGCTCGTGACCCATCACGTCGAGGAAGTCCTGCCCGAATGCGAACAGGTCATCCTGCTCAAGGAGGGGCACGTCCTGGCCAGCGGCACGCCGATGCAGGCGCTGCACGCCGATCTTCTCGGCGCGCTCTACGGGCTGCCGCTGCACGTATCGCGCAACGCGGAAGGGTTCTGGCGGTTCGACGCGGCCTGATCGACACCGGCGCAGCGTCGCCCGCAGCGCCCGGCGCAGTCAGCCCCCCAGCTCCCGCACCAGATCCTCGGCGCTCATCGGCCGCCCGAGCAGGAAGCCCTGCAGGTTGTCGCAGCCGCGCGCCTTGAGCGCGTCCAGCTGGCCCTGGTTTTCCACACCCTCGGCCGTGACCACGATGCCGAGCGAGTGCGCCATGGCGATGATCGCGGCGGTCAGGGCAAGGTCGTCGGTGTCGTCCAGCATGCCCGAGACGAAGCTGCGGTCGATCTTCACCCCGTCCACCGGAACACGGCGCAGGTGGCTCAGGCCGGAGAAGCCGGTGCCGAAGTCGTCGAGCCAGATCCGCACGCCCGCAGCGCGCAGGCGGGCGCATGCGCCGATAGCCTCGTGTTCGAGCGAAAACATCGTGGTTTCGGTCAGTTCCAGGTGCAGGCGCGCGGGCGGCAGCCCGGATTCCCGGAGTTCGGCCTCCACCAGCGCCGGCAGCGCACCCTGGCGCAGTTGCCGTGCGGAAATGTTCACCGACACGAAGGGCGTCATGCCGTCGACCGTCGGCCAGTCCACCGCCTCCGCGCAGGCCACCTTGAGGACGAAGCGCCCGATGGCCTCGATCTGTCCGGTCTGTTCCGCCACCGCGATGAAAAGTTCGGGGGCGATGGCGCCGCGCTGCGGATGATCCCAGCGCACCAGCGCCTCGGCACCGATGATGCGCTCGCTCTGCAGCGAGTGGATCGGCTGATAGACCACGGAAAGCTCGCCACGATCCAGCGCCAGGTGCAGATCCTGCTCCAGCTGCATCTCGCGTTCCATCGCCATGTCCATGTCGCGGGTGTAGAAGCGCAGGCAGTTCTTGCCGTCGAGCTTGGCGCGATACATCGCGATGTCGGCATTCTTCAGGAGCGTCGCGGGCAGGGTTCCATCGTGCGGATACAGGGTGATGCCGATGGATGCCGCCAGCACGATGGACTGCCCTCCCACCGTTATCGGCTGGCGCATCTGG
This sequence comes from uncultured Chiayiivirga sp., assembly GCA_934525595.1. Taxonomy (GTDB): domain Bacteria; phylum Pseudomonadota; class Gammaproteobacteria; order Xanthomonadales; family Xanthomonadaceae; genus Denitratimonas. Next base: position 18,407 of record CAKSZJ010000027.1, read on the forward strand.
GCCAGGAAAGTCTGCGCGAGGCGCGAGGCGCGATCGCGCACCTCGGTGCCGTGCAGCAACACCACGAACTCGTCGCCGCCGAACCGCGCGATCTCGGCGTGGCCATCATCGGGCTCCTTGGCGGCGCCCAGGATGCGCATTCCGAACTGGGCGAGCACGTCGTCGCCGATGTCGTGGCCCAGCGTATCGTTGATGCGCTTGAAATCATCCAGGTCGATGAACATGAGCGCGAGCTGGTGGTCATCGCGCTCGGCCGCCAGCACGCGCGCGTTGAGAGACTCGCGGAAGGCGACCCGGTTGGGAAGCCCGGTAAGCGCGTCACCGAAGGCGAGGCGACGGATGTCGCGGTCGTGCCGGTCGACGCTGCGACCCATGCGCACGAAGGCTTCCTCCAGCTCGCCGATCTCGTCGCGGCGCGAGGGCGTCAGGAACTCCACCGCATAGTTGCCCTGCTCCATCTGCCGCGCGGCGCGGGCCAGGCGCTGCACCGGACGGACCAGTCCGCGCGAGATCAGCAGCGCGACCAGAAGGATCGGCACCATCAGCCCCAGCAGGAGCATCCCGATCAGCGAGCGCATGCGCTCCCGCCAACGTTCCATGCCATCCTGGATCGAGGCCAGCACCTGTTTTTCGAACAGCGACGGCACCTGCCGGGAAATCCCGACGCGCACGCCGCCGATCCGCTCCCCACCCAGGGTGACCGGCACGGCTGCGTCGATGACGTGTTCGTCCACCTGCACCAGCGGTTCGGACGCCACCATCACGGCGGTAGCCATTTCGTCGCCCATGCGCTGGCCAAAACGCGCGATGTCCGGGCTGGCGTCGTGCAGGATGCGGCCTTCGGCATCGTAGACCAGCACGTAAGCCACTTCCGGCTGCCGCAGCGCCGAACGCGCGGCCTCGCCGATCTGCACCAGGTCGAAGTAGTAGACCGGATTGATGATCGCCTCGGCCAGCATCTGTGCCAGCGCCAGCGCCCGCCGCTGTTCGCTCAGCTGGCTGGCTTCGCTGATGGCATCACCGCCGAGGCGCGAAATCTCCTCCATTCCCGCGACCTGCTGACGCAGGCCGATGACACCCACGACGCCGCACACCGCGACAGCAAGCAGGACGATCAGCCAGAACTTTGATCGCAGGCCCAGCTGCATGATCACTCCAGTCGTCCGCGCACGAGATCGACATCGGCGCGCAGGCGGGCGAGGCTGCGCTCGACCCCGGCGTCGATCGGAATGAAACGCTGCGTGCCGAAGAAACGCTGCAGCGCCTCGGCCGCAGCCGGATCGTCACCGGCATTCAGCAACACGTCGCGCAGACGATCGCGCACCTTGGGATCCAGCGTGGGCGCGGACACCTCGACGGAGCGCGGAACATCCACGCTGCGGTGGAAAATCTCCAGTGCGTCCTGGGGATTTCCCGCCTTGGATGTCAGATCCTCCCAATCCAGGTTGGAGAAGGCGCCGGCATCCACCAGCCGCTTCTGCACCCATGTGACGACATTGCCCTCGCTGCGCGCGAACAGATAGCCGGCCCGACCCGGCGCGGGACGGTCCAGCGGCGAGAGCAGCACATCCAGCGCGATGCCCTCGCGCAGCATCGCCGCTGCGGGAAGGATGTAGCTGCTGGTGGAATAGGCGTTCTGGAACGCGATGCTGCGGCCGCGCAGGTCTTCCAGCGAACGGATCCCGCTGCCCCTCCAGGTGAAGAAGACCGCGTGATAGGTCTCGCCGCCGCGTACGCTGACCAGCATGAGATCGGCACCGATCTTGCGGCGGTAGTCGATTGCCATGGCCGAAGTGTCGCTCACCCAGTCCACCCGCTGGCGGCGCAGGTAGCTCTGCATCTGGGTCGCATCGCGCGCCATCAGGATCCGGCCTTCGCGTATCCCTACCGAGCGCAGGCGCGGGACGACATAATCGAGCATCGGCCGCATCGACTCGGCGTGCGCCTTCGGGTCGTCGCTGACGCGCCCCAGCACCAGTACCTGCCGCGAGCCGGCGCCCCTATCAACGGCGTCGGCCACCGCAAGCGACGGCAGCAGGAAGAGCACCAGTAGCAGGGCGGCGATTCTTGACATCGGCTTCACGACCGGCGCACGAGCGCCCAGGCAAGGAGCGCAGACTAGCGGATCGCCCGACGCTCCGAAAGCAATTCAGCGCGGCGAAGAACGCGCCGTCGCGCAGCGGTGCAGCGGCGTCACCGCCCCGGGCCTGCGCTTCGCGCCAGCCGCGCCATGCGCTGCGCATCGGAGAAAATGCCGCGCAGCACCCGTACCTCGCGCTGGTCCGGCTGGGCGCGCAGCAGGAGCTGACGCAGTCGCCGCATCACCCGATCCGGCGAGCGCCCCTTGTGGAAGTCGATGTCGTCCAGCGTCTGGCCCAGATGTTCGAACAGACCTTCCATTTGGCTCACGCTCGCTGGCGGCTCGTCGGGCAGCGGATCGGAAGCCGCCGCGGCGGCGGGAGCGCGCAGTCGTTCCAGCGCCGCACGGCGCAGCTCCCAGGCCAGCACCTGGACCGCCGCGGCGAGATTGAGCGAGCTGAAGTCCTCGACCGACGGAATGTGCACGGCCGCGTGGCACAGCATCAGCTCCTCATTGGTCAGCCCGGTGCGTTCGCGCCCGAAGACCAGTGCGACCGGCCCGTGGGCGGTGGCGTCGAGCATCCTGCCGGCGGCCACGCCGGGCGGATACTCGTCCATCGCCACGCTGCGCCGTCGCGCGGTGCAGCCCATCACCCAGCGGCAATCGGCGATCGCATCCCCCAGCGTCGCGAAGACGCGCGCCTCGGCCAGAACCTCGTCGGCGCCGGCGGCCATGGCGTCCGCCTCGCGGTGCGGGAAACGCTCGGGCGCCACCAGGTCCAGGCGGGTCAGGCCCATGGTGCGCATGGCGCGCGCCGCGGCGCCGATGTTCCCCGGGTGCGAGGTTTCCACCAGGACGATGCGGATGAGGGAAAATGCAGGGTCGGCAGGCACGTCATGATCCGTATGATGTCCCGCGACGGGCGGAACCAGACGCACAGTGTCCTCCAGTCGCGCGCTCCGGCACAAAGGCGCGACGTCGGATATTCGCCGCCCACCTCCGCTCGCAGTGACCCCGCGCCGGGTTCGCGCTAAAATCCTTTTCCGCCCGCCGCATCGCGGGCCGGTTCTTTTCCACCTTCGACGGACGCCTCCCCGCATGCTCAAGCCCGCGGTCAACATCATGGTCAAGGCTGCGCGCGCGGCCGGCAACATCATCCTGCGCCACGTTTCAAGGCTGGACGGGCTCAACATCGTCGAAAAGGGCCGCCAGGACTACGCCAGCGAAGTGGACGCGCTGGCCGAGAAAGAGATCCTGCGCGAGCTGCGCCGTGCCTTCCCGGACCACGCTTTCCTGTGCGAGGAAAGCGGTGCGCTGGGCCAGGCCCGCCACACCTTCGTCATCGATCCGCTCGACGGCACCAGCAACTTCCTGCACGGCATCGCGCACTACGCGGTGTCGATCGCCATGCTCGACGGCGACGAGCCGATCCACGGGGTGATCTACGACCCGCAGCGCAACGAGATATTCACCGCCAGCCGCGGCAGCGGCGCCTATCTCAACGACCGCCGCATCCGCGTGGCGGGGCGCAGCGAGATGGATGCCGCACTGCTGGTCACCGGCTTCGCGCCGCGCGAACGCAAGCGCCTGGCGCCGCAGCTCGACGCCCTGCGCGCCATGCTGGACGATGCCGAGGACGTGCGCCGCACCGGTTCGGCCGCGCTGGATCTGGCCTACGTGGCCAGCGGTCGTGCCGACGGCTACTTCGAGGCCGGCGTGAAGCCTTGGGACATCGCCGCCGGCCTCCTGCTGGTGCGCGAAGCCGGCGGGCGCAGCCTCAACTTCCGCGGCGAGGGCGCAGCCGTGAGCGACGGGCAGGTCATCGCAGGCAACCTGCGCATGACCGAATTGATCCACCGGCGCATCGTCGACAGTGGCTACGCGGCGGCGTTCGACGCCATCCCGCGCGGCGGATAGCGCAAGGGCGTAGCGGCTGCCCCGGCGCATTGCGCGGCGGGCAGGACTGGCGACAAAGAAAAATCCCGGCTCGCGCCGGGATTTTTCGTTCGCGATTGCGGCATCGACACGTCGATGCGCGGGCGCGGCTCAGTCCTCGTCGTCGGCCGCGGCGCTCGCGCGCGGGCGGTCGATCAGCTCGACGTAGGCCATCGGCGCGTTGTCGCCATCGCGGAAGCCGCACTTGAGGATGCGCAGGTAGCCGCCCGGGCGGGCCTGGTAGCGCGGGCCGAGCGCGACGAACAGCTTGCCGACAGCTTCCTTGTCGCGCAGGCGCGCAAAGGCAAGGCGACGGTTGGCGACGCCATCCACCTTGGACAGGGTGATGAGGGGCTCGGCCACGCGGCGAAGCTCCTTGGCCTTGGGCAGGGTGGTCTTGATCAGCTCGTGCTTGATCAGCGAGGCAGCCATGTTGCGGAACATGGCGTCACGGTGGGAGCTGGTGCGGTTGAGCTTGCGTCCGGATTTCTGGTGGCGCATGGGAAGATTCCTCGGGAAATATGGCTTTGTTGATGCCGATCCGTGGCCAACATTGTTGGTGTTGTATCCATCCCGGAACTCCTTTCCGCGGATGGTCGCGGGCGGAACGGGTCCGCCCGCAAGGGCCCGATCAGCCCAGCATGCCCGCCTGCAGGCCGGCCGGCGGCCAGCTTTCGAGCTTCATGCCGAGCGAAAGGCCGCGCTGGGCCAGCACTTCCTTGATTTCGGTAAGCGACTTCTTGCCCAGGTTGGGCGTCTTGAGCAGTTCCACCTCGGTGCGCTGGATCAGATCACCGATGTAGTAGATGTTCTCGGCCTTGAGGCAGTTGGCCGAACGCACGGTAAGCTCGAGGTCGTCGATCGGACGCAGCAGCACCGGGTCAATGCCGGCGACGCCGATCTGCTTGCTCGCGCCGCGCTCGCGCTGGGTGAAGTCACCGAACACGGAGAGCTGGTCGGTGAGGATGTCGGCCGCGGTGCGGACGGCTTCCTCGGCGTCGATCGCGCCGTTGGTCTCGATCGTGAGCACGAGCTTGTCGAGGTCGGTGCGCTGCTCGACGCGGGCGCTCTCCACGTCATAGGCGACCTGACGCACCGGCGAGAACGAGGCGTCCAGCACCAGCTTGCCGATGGCGCGGGTTTCCTCGTCCGGACGGCGCCGGGCCGAGGCCGGCTGGTAGCCGAAGCCGCGCTCGATCTTGAGCCGCATGTTCAGCGCCGCCTCCTTGGTCAGGTGGCAGATGACGTGCTCGGGGTTGATGATCTCGACGTTGTGGTCGACCTTGATGTCGCCCGCGGTCACGACGCCGGGGCCCTTGGCGTCCAGGGTCAGGACGGTCTGGTCGACATTGTGCATCCGGATGGCCACGTCCTTGAGGTTCAGCAGAACCTCGAGAACGTCTTCCTGCAGGCCTTCGACCGTCGTGTACTCGTGCAGCACGCCGTCGATCTCGACCTCGGTCACGGCGAAGCCGGGGATCGAGGAGAGCAGGACGCGACGCAGGGCATTGCCGAGGGTATGGCCATAGCCGCGCTCAAGCGGCTCGATGACCACCTTGGCGCGATTCGCACCAAGGCGCTCGATGTTGGGGCCGCGCGGACGCAGCACCTGGGTGGCGGTAACTGACATGGTCGCTCGCTCCAGTGATTACTTCGAGTACAGCTCGATGATGAGTGCCTCGTTGATGTCCGAGGGAAGGTCGCCACGGTCCGGCACGGCCTTGAACAGGCCGCTGAACTTCTTGGCGTCAACTTCGACCCAGTGCGGGGAGAGGTCCATTTCCTGCGAAAGGGTCAGGGCCTCCTGCACGCGCAGCTGGCGCTGGCCGCGCTCGGTCAGCGCGATCGCGTCGCCCGGGCGCACCTGGTAGGAAGGCAGGTTGACCGCCTTGCCATTGACGGTGACCGTGTTGTGCGACACCAGCTGACGGGCCGAGGGGCGGGTGACGGCGAAGCCCATACGGTAGACGACGTTGTCCAGGCGGGTTTCGAGCATCTGCAGCAGGTTCTCGCCCGCGTTGCCCTTCTTCGCCGTGGCCTTCTTGTAGTAGTTGCGGAACTGGCGCTCCAGCAAGCCGTAGATGCGCTTGACCTTCTGCTTCTCGCGCAGCTGGACGGCGTAGTCGGACAGCTTGCCGCGCTTGGCGGCGGCGCCGTGCTGGCCGGGCTTCTGATCCAGCTTGCACTTGGAATCGAGCGCGCGCGCGGGGCTCTTGAGCGACAAGTCGGCGCCTTCGCGGCGCGACAGCTTGCACTTGGGACCGATGTAACGTGCCATGTTCGTGGTCTCCTTAGACGCGGCGCTTCTTCGCCGGACGGCACCCGTTGTGCGGGATGGGCGTCACGTCGATGATGTTGGTGATCTTGTAGCCGACGGCGTTGAGCGAACGCACCGCCGACTCGCGACCGGGGCCGGGTCCCTTGATCAGGACTTCCAGCGTCTTGAGGCCGTAGTCGAGCGCGGCCTTGCCGGCCTTCTCGGCCGCGACCTGCGCCGCAAACGGCGTCGACTTGCGCGAGCCGCGGAAGCCGGCACCACCCGAGGTCGCCCACGACAAGGCATTGCCCTGGCGATCGGTGATCGTGACGATGGTGTTGTTGAAGGACGCGTGCACGTGCGCAATGCCGTCGGTGACGACGCGGCGGATCTTTTTCTTCGGCTGCTTGGCCTGCTTGTTCATGTCCGGTCCTTACTTCCTGATCGCCTTGCGCGGACCCTTGCGGGTGCGGGCATTGGTGCGGGTGCGCTGGCCGCGCAGCGGCAGGCCGCGACGATGGCGCAGGCCGCGGTAGCAGCCCAGGTCCATCAGGCGCTTGATGTTGATGCCGATCTCGCGACGCAGGTCGCCTTCGACCACGTACTTGCCGACTTCGGCGCGCAAGCGCTCGACGTCGCCTTCGGTGAGATCCCGGATCTTGGTGCTGGCGGTGACACCCGCCGCTTCACAGACCTTCTTCGACCGGGTACGCCCGATCCCGTAGATGCTCTGCAGTCCCACCCAGACATGCTTCTGGACAGGGAGGTTTACGCCCGCAATGCGCGCCATTACGCGTTCTCCGATGGTATTTTTGCTGTTTCCAGCGCAGTGAGCCGGAAATGTTAACATGGCTTCGGGTTGTCAGGAAACCCTCGCAGCTTGCGCCACGAGAGCACGGCCCGGGGAGTGTGCCCGGGCTCCGGCGACGGTCCCTGCCCTGCCCGCCGAAGCGGGCGTCCGCGCTACTCCAGCGCGGACGCGGGGCCTGAACTCATCCGCGCGCGAAGCCGCCGCGCGAACCGCCCTTCAGATTGGATTTCTTCATCAGGCTTTCGTACTGATGACTCATCAGGTGGGCCTGAATCTGCGCGGTGAAGTCCATCACCACGACTACCACGATCAGCAGCGAGGTACCGCCGAAATAAAACGGCACCGCCCACGCCGCGCGGAAAATCTCCGGCACGAGGCAGACCAGGGTCAGATACAGTGCGCCCCACGCGGTGAGACGCGTGAGCACCCCGTCGATGTACTGCGCCGTGGCCTTGCCGGGACGGATCCCCGGGATCAGCGCGCCCGACTTCTTCAGATTGTCCGCGGTTTCCTGGGAGTTGAAGACCAGCGCGGTATAAAAGAAGGTGAAGCCGATGATCATCGCGGCGAACAGCACCATGTGCAGCGGCTCACCCGGCGACAGCGCCGCCGAAAGATCCTGCAGCCAGCGGACTTCCGTGCCCTGTGCAAACCAGCTGGACGCGGTGGCCGGGAACATGATGATCGAAGACGCGAAGATCGGCGGGATGACGCCCGACATGTTGAGCTTGAGCGGCAGGTGCGAGCTCTGGTTCATGTAGGCCTGGCGGCCCCCCTGACGCCTCGCGTAGTTGACCGTGATGCGCCGCTGGCCGAGCTCGACGAATACGACGAATGCAATCACCATCAGCACCAGCGCAAGGACAGCGATCACCGAGAACGGACCCAGTTCGCCGTTGCGGGCAAGCTCGAGGGTTCCAAGCACCGCGCCAGGCAGTCCGGCCACGATACCGGCGAAGATGATCAGCGAAATGCCGTTGCCGACACCCCGTTCGGTGACCTGCTCGCCCAGCCACATCAGGAACATCGTGCCCGCGGTCAGGGAGACGACTGCGGTAAAGAGGAACCCGGGGCCTGGCGTCAGGACGATCGGGATTCCGGATCCCGCACCCTGCGACTGCAGTGCATACGCCACGCCATAGGACTGGAACACGGCCAGGAGGATGGTGCCGATGCGGGTGTACTGGGTGATCTTGCGGCGGCCCGACTCGCCTTCCTTCTTCAGCGCCAGCAGGCTGGGGAAGATCTGCGAACACATCTGGATGATGATGGACGCGGAGATGTAAGGCATCACGTTCAGCGCGAACAGGCTGAAACGTTCCAGGGCACCGCCCGAGAACATGTTGAACATGTCAACGATGGTGCCCTGCTGCTGCTCCATGAAGCGCAGCATGGCCTCCGAGTCGACCCCGGGCACCGGCAGGAAGGTTCCGAGGCGGTAGACGATCAACGCCCCCACCACGAACATCAGGCGCTGGCGAAGCTCGGTGAACTTGCCCGAACCCGCCAGCGCGGCTGCGACTTTCGATGCCTGGGACAAGGGTTTACTCCTCGACGCTGCCGCCGGCAGCTTCAATGGCCGCACGGGCTCCGGCCGTTACGGCGATGCCCTTGAGCACGACCTTGCGGTCGATATCGCCCTTCTTCACGACCTTGGCGTACTTGGCCGTGGACGGAACCAGCTTGGCGGCGCGCAGCGCGGCGAAGTCGATCGCATCACCTTCGACCATGGCGAGCTTGTACAGCAGCACCTCGGCCGTATCGGCCTTGATGCGCGAGCGGAAGCCGACCTTGGGCAGGCGACGCTGCAGCGGCATCTGGCCGCCTTCGAAGCCGGCCTTGATCTTGCCCTTGCCGCTACGTGCGTAGGAACCCTTGTGGCCGCGGCCGGCGGTCTTGCCGAGCCCCGAGCCGATGCCGCGTCCCACGCGCACGCGCTCCTTGCGAGCGCCCTCGGCGGGCTTGAGTGTATTGAGCTGCATGATCCGATCTCCCTTGGATTACTCTTCGACGCGGACCAGGTAGCACACCTGGTTGATGAGCCCGCGCACGCACGGATTGTCCGGCAGCTCGCGCACGTCGTTGAGCTTGTTGAGTCCCAGCGCCTTCACCGACAGGCGATGGCGATGCTGGGTGCCGCGCAGGCCCTTGACCAGGCGCACCTTTACGGTCTTGGCGTTCTCAGCCATGGTTCAGATCCTCCACCTTCTTGCCGCGCTTCGCCGCGACCTGGGCCGGCGACTGCACGGCCTTCAGGCCCTTGATCGTGGCGCGCACCAGATTGATCGGATTGCGCGAACCGACCGCCTTGGCCAGGATGTTCTTGACGCCCGCAGCTTCAAGCACGGCGCGCATTGCACCGCCGGCGATCACGCCGGTACCTTCGGACGCCGGCTGCATGAAGACACGCGCCGCGCCGTGGTTGGCCTTCACCGAATACCAGATCGTGCCGTTGTTCAGTTCGATGTCGACGAGCGCACGACGCGCATGCTCCATCGACTTCTGGATGGCCACCGGCACTTCACGCGCCTTGCCGTAGCCGAATCCAACCTTGCCTGCCCCATCACCCACCACGGTCAGCGCGGTGAAGGTGAACTGGCGGCCGCCCTTGACGGTCTTGGAGACGCGGTTGACAGCAACCAGCTTCTCCAGCATCCCGTCATCGTTGTCGCGATCATTCGTGCTCATTGCCTTGAAGGCTCCTGAAAATTACGGCCTGGGGCCGCTTGTAGTTGTGGTGTGTTGCTTGAATCGAAAATGACGAATCCCGAGTCAGGGGCCCGACACGCCCGGATCCTTATTGAAGGCTCCGGCGCCCCTTCACCATTGACGCCTAGAACTGCAGGCCGGCCTCGCGCGCTGCATCCGCGAGCGCCTTGATGCGGCCGTGAAAACGGAAACCGGAGCGGTCGAAGGCAACGGACTCGACCCCGGCAGCCTTGGCGCGCTCGGCGATGGCGCGCCCGACGCGTGCCGCGGCATCCTTGTTCTTGCAGCTGGACAGACCGTCGCGCACGGACGCTTCCAGAGTGGAAGCCGCCGCCAGCACGCGGGACCCGTCGGAGGTGAAGACCTGGGCATACAGGTGCTGCCCGGTGCGGAGCACCGACAGGCGCACGGCACCGAGCGTGCGGATATGCGAACGCGTCGACTTGGCGCGGCGCAGACGAGCGGAGTTCTTGTTCATGACAAATCCTGATGGAGCTGAAGGAAGTGGATTTCGATCCGGTCGCGCCACTTCGACAGCGACGCGAGCAGCATTGAAAGCACTCAGGCCTTCTTGGCTTCCTTGATGAGAATCTTTTCACCCGAGTAGCGCACACCCTTGCCCTTGTAGGGCTCGGGCGGACGAACCGCGCGGATCTTGGCGGCGATTTCGCCCACCTGCTGCTTGTCTGCACCCTTGACCCGAATCTCGGTCTGGGTCGGCACTTCCAACGTGATGCCTTCAGGCGCAGTGAACACCACCGGATGGGAGAAGCCGAGCGACAGGCTCAGGTCCTTGCCCTGCATCGCGGCGCGATATCCCACGCCAACCAGCTCAAGCTTGCGCTCGAAGCCTTCGCTAACGCCGGTCACCATGTTGGACAACAGGGTGCGGACAGTGCCCGCAAGCGCAACGTGATCCGGACCCGCCGGAACCATCGTCAGAACGCCATTGTCGACCGAAACCTCGACGCCCTGCGGCTGCGCGAGGCTGAGGGATCCCTTGGGACCCTTGACCGTGAACTGGCCTTCGGCACTCTTGAACTCGACGCCCTTCGGCAGGGCCACCGGCTTCTTTGCAATACGAGACATCTGGACGTCCTCCGATCAGGCGACCAGGCAGATGACTTCGCCACCCACGCCCGCTTCGCGTGCCTGGTGGTCCGTCATGATGCCCTTGGACGTGGAGATGATGGCGATTCCGAGCCCGCCAAGCACCTTGGGGAGATCGTTCTTGCCGCGGTAGGCGCGCAGGCTGGAGCGCGACACGCGCTGCAGGCGCTCGATTACCGGCTTGCCCTGGAAATACTTGAGCGCCAGCTCGAGTTCAGGCTTGGCTTCCGGGCTCAGGATGCGCACGTCGAGGATATAGCCCTCGTTCTTGAGGACGTTCGCGATCGCGACCTTGACCTTGGAGGACGGCATCTTCACCGTCTGCTTGCCGACGGCCAGCGCGTTCTTGATACGCACCAGCATGTCGGCGATGGGATCAGTCATGCTCATTGTTTGGTTGCCTTTGAGTGCACCGATATCCGCGGAATTGCGGGAATTTTCTTGGGATTGGATCCCGGCGTTCTGTTACCACGAAGCCTTGCGCAGGCCAGGCACGTCGCCGCGCATGGTGGCTTCGCGCAGCTTGTTGCGGCCCAGGCCGAACTTGCGATAGACGCCGCGCGGGCGACCGGTCAGCTCGCAGCGGTTGCGCTGACGCGAAGGAGAGGCGTCACGCGGCTGCTTCTGAAGCTTGGCCTGAGCCTCCATCTTCTCCTCGTACGAGGCGTTCTGGCTGGAGATGATCTTCTTGAGTTCGGCGCGCTTGCCGGCGTACTTCTTGGCCAGCTTCTCGCGCTTGATCTCGCGATTCACCATGCAGGTCTTGGACATTGGAAATCCCCGGAATCAGTTGCGGAACGGGAAGCCGTAGGCCTCAAGCAGGGCCTTTGCTTCTTCGTCGGTACGGGCGGTGGTGCTGATCGCGATATCCATGCCGCGGATCGCATCGATCTGGTCGAAGTCGATCTCGGGAAAGATGATCTGCTCCTTGATCCCCATATTATAGTTGCCCCGGCCGTCGAACGCACGCCCCGAGACACCGCGGAAGTCGCGCACGCGCGGCAGCGAGATGTTGACCAGGCGATCGAAGAATTCGTACATGCGGTCGCGGCGCAGCGTGACCTTGCATCCGATCGGCCAGCCGTCGCGGATCTTGAACGAGGCAACCGACACGCGCGCCTTGGTGACGATGGGCTTCTGGCCCGCGATCTTGGCCATGTCGGCCACCGCGTTCTCCAGCACCTTCTTGTTGCCCACGGCCTCGCCCACGCCCATGTTCAGCGTGATCTTGGACAGGCGCGGCACCTGCATGATGTTCTGGTAGCCGAAGCGCTGCATCAGCTTCGGAACGATGTCTTCCTTGTAGATCTTCTCAAGCCGGTTCATTGCAACATTCCTCAGGCGTCAACCGCCTCGTTGCTCGAGCGGAACACCCTGATGCGGCGCCCATCCTCAAGCGTCTGGATGCCAACGCGCTCGCCCTTGCCCGTACGCGGGTTGAAGAGCTGGACGTTGGAGATATGGATCGAGCCTTCGCGCTCGACGATGCCGCCCGGCTGGTTGGCCTGCGGGTTGGGCTTGGTGTGGCGCTTGATCAGGTTGACGTTGGACACGTAAACCCGGTCGCCGGCCAGGCGCAGCACGTCGCCGCGCTGGCCCTTGTTCTTGCCCGTGATGACGACGACGTGGTCGCCCTTGCGAATGCGATTCATGACAGTTCCTCGTCTGTGCCTTACAGCACTTCCGGCGCCAGCGAGACGATCTTCATGAACTTCTCGCCGCGCAGCTCGCGCGTGACCGGTCCGAAGATGCGCGTGCCGATCGGCTCGTGCTTGTTGTTGAGCAGCACGGCAGCATTGCCGTCGAAGCGGATCAGCGAGCCATCGGCGCGGCGCACGCCCTTGCGGGTGCGCACGACGACGGCGTCATAGACCTCGCCCTTCTTGACCTTGCCACGCGGGATGGCGTCCTTGACGCTGACCTTGATGATGTCGCCGATGGCGGCGTAACGGCGCTTGGAACCGCCGAGCACCTTGATGCACATCAGCTCCTTGGCACCGGAGTTGTCAGCCGCATCGAGGAAGGATTGCATCTGGATCATGACTGTTTCCTCCCGTGGTCAGACCGCAGCGCGCGTGACGATTTCGACCACGCGCCAGGTCTTGGTCTTGGACATCGGACGGGTCTCCACCAGGCGCACGATGTCGCCCTCCTGGCAGCTGCCATCCTCGTCGTGTGCGTGCAGCTTGGTGCTGCGCTTGATGTACTTGCCGTACAGCGCGTGCTTGACCTGGCGTTCCACCAGGACAGTCACCGTCTTCTGCATCTTGTTGCTGACGACGCGGCCTTCGACCGTGCGTTGAATCGGATTGGTCTCGCTCATGTCGGCCGCCTCACTTGGTTCCGCCCAGAAGGGTCTTGATGCGCGCGATCTCGCGCCGGACCTTCCGGACCTCATGGGTCTGGGTCAGCTGACCCGAACCCTTCTGCATGCGCAGGTTGAACTGCTCCCTTCGCAGGTCGAGCAGCTGGGCGGAAAGATCCGCGGAGGACTTGCCCCGCAATTCCTTGATACTCATTAGCGCACCGTCCTGGTCACAAAGGTGGTCTGCACCGAAAGCTTGGCGGCGGCGAGGCGGAACGCCTCCCGGGCCTCGTCCTCGGGCACGCCCTCGATTTCATAGAGCATGCGGCCGGGCTGGATCGGCGCGACCCAGAATTCGACGGGGCCCTTGCCCTTGCCCATTCGCACTTCGATGGGCTTCTTGGTGACAGGCTTGTCCGGAAACACCCGGATCCACAGCTTGCCGCCGCGCTTGACGTAGCGGCTGATCGTGCGGCGCGCGGCCTCGATCTGGCGCGCGGTCAGCTGGCCGCGGGTGGTGGCCTTGAGGCCGTACTCGCCGAAACTGACGGCCGAGCCATTCCAGCTCAGTCCTTCGTTACGGCCCTTGAAGACCTTGCGGTACTTGGTTCGCTTGGGTTGCAGCATGGCTCAATCCCTCATCGGCCCGACCGCGGGGCGCGTTCGCCGCGCTCCGGACGATCGTCCGTCTTTTCCTGGGGCACCTGGGTGTAATCGAACACCTCGCCCTTGTAGATCCACACCTTGATACCGATGATTCCGTAGGTGGTGGACGCCTCGGCAAAGCCGTAGTCGATATCGGCGCGCAGCGTATGCAGCGGCACGCGACCTTCGCGATACCACTCCGAACGCGCGATCTCGGCGCCGTTGAGACGGCCGGACACGTTGACCTTGATGCCCAGCGCACCCAGGCGCATCGCGTTGCCCACCGCGCGCTTCATGGCGCGACGGAACAGGATGCGGCGCTCGAGCTGCTGGGCGATCGACTCGGCCACCAGCTGTGCATCAATCTCGGGCTTGCGCACTTCGGTCACGTTGATGTGCGCGGGAACGCCCATCATCTCCGAAACCTCCTTGCGCAGCTTCTCGATGTCCTCGCCTTTCTTGCCGATCACCACGCCCGGACGGGCGGTGTGGATCGTGACGCGCGCCGTCTTGGCGGGACGCTCGATCTGGATGCGGCTGATGCCGGCCTGGGCCAGCTTCTTGCGCAGGAGTTCGCGCACCTTGAGATCGGCCGCCAGGTACTCGGCGTACTCGCGCTTGTTGGCGAACCACTTGGAATTCCAGTCCTTGGCGATGCCAAGGCGGATACCAGTAGGATGAACTTTGTTACCCATGGGGATTCCTGCGTCCGGTTACTTGGCCGTACCAACGACCACGGTGATGTGGCTGGTGCGCTTGAGGATGCGCGCGCCACGGCCCTTGGCGCGGGCGCGGAAACGCTTGAGCGTCGCACCCTCGTCCACGAAGATGCGGGTGACCTTCAGTTCGTCCACGTCCGCGCCGTCGTTGTTCTCGGCATTGGACACGGCCGACAGGAGAACCTTGCGCACGACGTGTGCGGCCTTCTTGTCGCTGAACTGCAGCAGATCGCTGGCCCGGCCCACGGGCAGGCCGCGGACCTGGTCCGCCACGAGGCGCACCTTCTGTGCGGAGATGCGCGCACCGCGCAGGATGGCTTGAGTTTCCATCGTCATGCTCCTCACTTGGACTTCTTGTCGCCGCCGTGTCCCTTGAACGTGCGGGTCACCGCGAACTCGCCGAGCTTGTGCCCGACCATGTTCTCGTTGACCAGCACGGGGACGTGCAGCTTGCCGTTGTGAATCGCGATGGTGATGCCGACCATCTCGGGCAGCACCATCGAACGACGCGACCAGGTCTTGATCGGGCGTTTGCTGTTGGTGGCCATCGCCGCCTCGACCTTCTTGAGCAGGTGGAGATCGACGAACGGGCCTTTCTTGAGTGAACGTGCCATGACCTGATCCTGTTACTTGCGACGACGCACGATGAAGTGCTCGGTGCGCTTGTTGTTACGAGTCTTGTAACCCTTGGTCGGGGTACCCCACGGCGAAACCGGGTGGCGGCCGCCGGACGTACGGCCTTCACCGCCGCCGTGCGGATGGTCGACCGGATTCATCACCACGCCGCGGACGGTCGGGCGGATGCCCAGCCAGCGCTTGGCGCCGGCCTTGCCGATCTTGCGCAGGCTGTGCTCGCTGTTGCCCACCTCGCCGATGGTGGCGCGGCAGTCGGCGGGCACCTTGCGCATTTCGCCGGAACGCAGGCGCAGCGTGGCATAGCCCTGTTCACGCGCGACCAGCTGTGCGGAGGCACCGGCCGAACGCGCCAGCTGGGCCTTCTTGCCCGGGCGCATCTCGATGCAGTGCACGGTCGCCCCGACCGGGATGTTGCGCAGCGGCAGGGTGTTGCCGGTCTTGATCGGCGCATCCCTGCCCGCCATGACCTGGTCGCCTACCGCAATGCCCTTGGGTGCGATGATGTAGCGACGCTCGCCATCGGCGTAGCACAGCAGCGCGATGTGCGCGGTGCGGTTGGGGTCGTATTCAATACGCTCGACGCGGGCGGGGATGCCTTCCTTGTCGCGCTTGAAATCGACGATGCGGTAGTGCTGCTTGTGTCCGCCGCCACGATGACGCGTGGTGATGCGGCCAGCGTTGTTGCGCCCACCCGTGCGCGACTGCTTCTCCAGCAGCGGCGCGTGCGGAGCACCCTTGTGCAGCTCGGGAGTGGAGACGCTGACCTTGCCGCGACGGCCAGGAGAGGTCGGCTTGTGTTTGATCAATGCCATGGCGTGTACCTCAGGGCTTGGCCATCACGTCAATCGACTGGCCCTGGGCCAGCTTGACGTACGCCTTGCGCCAGTCGCCACGGCGACCTGCGCGGAATCGGAAGGTCTTGCGCTTGCCCTTCACGGTCAGAAGGTTGACATCCTCGACCTTGACTTCGAACAGCGTTTCGACCGCTGCCTTCACGTCGGCCTTGGTCGCCTCCCGAGAAACCTCGAACACGTACTGGTTCGACAGCTCCTGCAGGCGCGCGGCCTTCTCGGACACGTGCGGCGCGCGCAGCACGGTCAAAATCTTTTCGCTGCTCATGCCAGCCACTCCTCGATCTTCTTGAGCGCATCGACCGTGATCACGACCGAACGGGCGCCAACCAGCGCCACCGGGTCGAGCCCCTGGACGTCACGCACTTCCACGTAGGGAAGATTGCGCGCGGCCAGGTACAGGGCCTCGTTCGCATCCTCGGTGACGATCAGCGGACGCGTGACGTCAAGCTCGTTGAGCTTGGCGACGAGCGCGCGGGTCTTGGCCTCATCGACCGAAATGCCCTGCACCACCTTGACGCGATCCTGACGCAGCAGCTCTGACAGGATCGAGCTCATCGCACCGCGATACATCTTGCGGTTGACCTTCTGGGCGAAGCTGCGTGGCTCGGCCGCAAAGGCACGGCCGCCGCCGACGAAGATAGGCGCGCGGTAGTCACCGTGACGGGCACCGCCGCCCTTCTGCTTCTTGAACTTCTTTGTGGTACCGGAAAGCTCCGAGCGCGTCAGCTGCGCCTTGGTTCCGGCCCGCCCGGCATTGCGATACGCCACGACGACCTGGTGCACGAGATCCTCGCGGAATTCGCGCCCGAAGACCGCCTCGGATACCGCCAGCTTTTCGCCGCTACCGACGACTGCGATTTCCATGTTCTGTCTCCTTAACCTTTCGCCGCCGGGCGAACGATCACGTTGCCGCCAGGGGCACCCGGGACCGCGCCGCGAATCGCAATCAGGCCGCGCTCGACATCCACCCTCATCACCTCGAGGTTCTGGGTGGTCTGCGTTTCCGCGCCCATATGGCCGGCCATCTTCTTGCCGGGATAGACGCGACCCGGGGTCTGCCGCTGGCCCAGCGAACCAGGCGAGCGATGCGACAGCGAGTTGCCGTGCGTGGCGTCGCCCATGGAGAAGTTCCAGCGCTTGATGGTGCCCTGGAAGCCCTTGCCCTTGGTCGTGCCCTGTACGTCCACGATCTGGCCAACGGCGAAGATGTCGGCGCGGATCTCGCCGCCCACCTCGTAACCGTCCAGCGCCTCGACGCGGAACTCCCACAGCCCGCGGCCCGCTTCAACCTTCGCCTTGGCGTAGTGCCCGGCGAGCGGCTTGGTGACCAGCGCGGCGCGCTTTTCACCCGCAGTGACCTGCACGGCCTGGTAGCCGTCGCTGTCCTGGGTCTTGATCTGGACGATGCGGTTCGGCGTCGCTTCGATCAGGGTAACCGGAACGGACTCGCCATTCTCGGTGAAGATTCGACTCATGCCGCACTTGCGGCCAACAATCCCGATGCTCATGGTGCTTGCCTCAGTACAGCTTGATCTGAACGTCGACACCGGCCGCGAGCTCGAGTTTCATCAAGGCATCCACGGTCTTGTCGTTCGGATCGACGATGTCGAGCACGCGCTTGTGCGTGCGGGTTTCATACTGGTCGCGTGCATCCTTGTCGACGTGCGGCGACACCAGGATGGTGTAACGCTCAATCTTGGTCGGCAGCGGGATCGGGCCGCGCACCTGCGCGCCGGTCCGCTTGGCCGTCTCGACGATCTCGCTCGCGGAACGGTCGATCAAACGATGATCGAACGCCTTGAGCCGAATCCGAATCTTCTGGTCCGCCATGGCCTTTCCTTGAATACCTTAAAAGAACGACGGGGGCGGGAGCGAGTGTCCCGCCCCCCGTTGCCTGCTTGAATTACTTGATGACCTTGGACACCACGCCGGCGCCGACGGTGCGGCCGCCTTCGCGGATCGCGAAGCGCAGGCCCTCG
>CAKSZJ010000028.1 GCA_934525595.1 uncultured Chiayiivirga sp.
GCAGCTCGCCCCCCTGCAAGCCACCGAAACGGCGTGACTTAAACCAAACAGCCTCCACGAAAGACGGGGCGGTTCAGGCTCGCTGAAAGAGACGTTCTAACCAAACCGCCTCACACACAAAAAATCGGACACGCCCGTGGAGCCGGGCGACCCGGGAGTGGAAGGCCGCGATGAACCAGTTCGCGATACTCTACGAAGACCGATTTACGCTGGCTCGCTGAAAGAGACGTTCTAACCAAACCGCCTCACACACAAAAAATCGGACACGCCCGCAGGCCACGAATGCAGCCTCATCTAACAGCAGTTTCCGACCGATCTTCACGAAGGCGGGACCGAAACCGTTGTGCTCACGATTGAATGCGAGCCATCGAAGCGATGCTTCGGTAAATCCGGCCTGCTGATACTTCAGCGCGGCGGCTCTAATTGTCAGGAACGGCGGCTGTGCAGGTGCGCTTGCCGGTGTCGTGCTAGCCATGTTGGACCCTCGTCGTTAGGTGACGTGGGACATCGTGGGTCGTTGCGCCCCTAGCGCTGGCACGCTGCCGGCACGATTACAACCCTGCCGGCAGGGCTATAACGTCGGGCGCCCTCCTTCGCGTACCTGCTTGGTCCATTTGGCCGACCATCGGCATATGGTCACGCTGCTCTCCAGGACCGGGCATCGCCGCATGACCTCCATGGCGAACTGCTCGACGGTGCGCAGCCCCGGCTGTTTGCCCTCGTGCCGCTCGATCCACAAGGCCAGCGCATCACGTTTGGCTGCGGCCTTTGGGCTTTTGGCGGCTTTTGCCTTGCCGCCCTCGAATGCAAATCGACGGAGGAATTCGGCTTCATCATGCGGCGCTTGCGCGTAGCCTAGGGCGCGATTCGCCGTAGACAACTCAGCCAATGCTATCCAGTCATCACCGCGTGCCCAGGCGACTTTGGCGCGATCAATCCATCTGGAGACTACCGCGCTGTGTTTACTGGATATCCCGACATCTTCCAAAGCTGAGCGCAAATTTTCCGCCTCATTGCCGATCAGTGAAAATTGCCAATCGTCCATTGTGCGCCTTCCATCGGTCATCCCAGCATCCTCTCCGCCATGCGCTCCAGGACGCCGCGCGTGTGCCCTTCGGTCAGGTGCGTGTAGCGCTTCACCATCTGCAACGTCCGATGCCCCAGCACCTCGGCAATCTCCGCTAGCGTCGCGCCGTTCATGGCCAGCCACGATGCCGCCGTGTGCCGCAAGTCGTGGAACCGAAAGCCCGCGACTCCCGCGCGTTCGCACGCCTCACGAAATGACTTCCCGATTTCCAGCGGCTTGCCCGTGTTGCCCGGAAAGACCAGCGCGCAATCAATGCGCCGCACCTTCGCCCGTGTGCGCAGCAGTTCCAACGCGCTCCCGACCAGCGGCACGCTACGAGTGTCGCCGTTCTTGGTGTCGGTGAAGGTCAGCAGCCCGCGCCGCAGGTCAACATCTGGCCAGCGCAGCCCCAGCAACTCGCCACGCCGTGCACCAGTGGAAAGCGCCAGCACCACGACGCAATGCAGCGCTTCGGAGTGCGCCTTGCACGCGCTCAGCAGCGCGTCGCGTTCCTCGTCGCTCAGGAAACGGGTTCGTCCGCGCGGCTCCGCCAGCTTCGACAGCTTGGCCAGCGGGTTTTCAGGCATCCATTCGTAATCCCGCGCGGCCACGCTCAGCAGTGACGAAAGCGGCATCACCTCCCGATTCACGAAACCGGCGGAAACCGGCTTGCCCAAGCGGGTGATGCGCCCGAGCATCTTGGCGCGTTCCTCTTGAACTTTTGCCACCGTGATATCGGCCAACACCAAGTGCCCCAATCGCTCGCGCCAGCGCTCCAACACGCGCGCGCGCTCCGCTTTGCCACGGATGTTCGCGTGAGGCAGCGTCTCGGCCAGGTAGCGGTCTATCAGTTCGGCCAGCGTGTGCCGCTTGGCCTCGGCTGTCGTGAAGTAGCGCCCTTCGCGGATAGCCGATTCAGTGTCCGCAGCCCAGCGCTTGGCATCGACCAGACGCGCGAAGGTTGCCGACGTTGCCGGGTGCCCACGCAGGCGCAGCTTCACGCGATATTGCGGGCTACCGTCTTTCCCTTTCCGCCGTTCAATCGTTGCCATGTGTCGCCCCTTGCGGCCATCTCTTGCGACTGACTGTCCCAAAAGTGTCCCATCGGTGCAACCACTAAGCGGCACGCCACTGGCAAGCTGTTGTTTTTATTGGTGCCGCTTGTCCGACTCGAACGGACGACCTACCGCTTACAAGGCGGTTGCTCTACCAGCTGAGCTAAAGCGGCATGGGCACACGGAAATGCTGCGGCGCGGCCGGGGCGCGGCGGCAGCGGGGCGGCGATTCTACCCCAACCGGGCTCTCGGCGTGGCGCCCCGGCAGGCGCCTCACCGACACGCCACGGGCACGGCCGCAACGCCGGAATAGCCGGTCACGCGCGACTGCCAGTCGAATTCCACATCGACCATGAGGTCGATCCAGTAGTTCGGGATCTCGTCGGTGCGCGTCTGCAGCTGCGCGTCGAAGCCCAGTGCGCGCACCTGTTCGTGGCGCTGGCGCGCGTTGGCCATTTCCCGGAACAGGCCCAGGGAAATGGTGTTCTCGCGCTCGCCCGCGGTCACGACGTAATAGTCGCGCAGGCCCTTGGCCGAAAGGTCGCGCGCGGTCGCCAGCGCGGCGTCGCGCGAGCCCTGTGCCGGCAGGTAGACCCAGTAGCCGCGGCTGGCCAGTGCGCGGGTTTCGCGGAACTGCAGGCGCTCGGCCGACGGCGTAAAGGCGTTCATCGCACGGCGCAGATCGGCCTGGGTCAGGAACGGGCCGATCTCCAGGCACGCCAGGCGATCGAGGCCGGGCGTGGGTTCGGGCGGGCCATCGGGTTCGGCCATGACGGCGCCATCCGCAACGGCCTGCTCCTCTTCCTCGCTCAGCAACACCAGCGTCGGCGCGGAGGACGGGAGCGCCGGCGCATCGAGCGCAGCCTGCGGCATCGGGCGCAGCCACAGCCACGCCGCAACGACGAGGTTCATCACGAGCAGGATGGCGATCAGCGAACGCGTCAGCATCGGCACCGGTTCCGGGAGGTCAGGCGCATTCTAGTCGCCCCGCACCGAAGCGGCCTGCGCCCGCAGCGCGAGCCCCTCAAGCACGAGGTCGGGCAGGAAGTGGTGTTCGCCCAGCAGCGGGCGCAGCGGCTGTGCCCCACCGCCGCAGATGACCAGCGCCACGCCCCGCCCCGCACTCACCGCGAGCTGCGCCAGGCTGCGCTCGATCAGTGCGACCGACGCAAGCAGGCAGCCGCTTTCGATACCGCCGGCGGTGTCCGTGGCGAAGGAAACGACTTCGCCGCGCGCACGCGGCAGCGCAGGCGCGCGCGCGTAAAGCGCCTCGCGCATGCCTTCCGGGCTCGGTGCGATCAGGCCTCCCAGATGCCGGCCATCGGCGAGCAGCGCGTCGATGGTCAGCGCAGAGCCCACGCTGGCGACAATGCACGGCCCGAGGTCACGCGCGCTGGCTGCCAGCAGGGCGAGCCAGCGGTCCACGCCCAGCTCGCCGATGCGCTCATAGCCGGCCGTCAGTCCCAGCACCTGCGTCGTCGCGCCGACCCGCGTCGGCGGCGGACCGAGGGCCTCAAGCCGCGCCGTCACAGCAGCGGTCACGTCTTCGCGCGCGACCGAGGCCAGCCAGGTTTCTCCGATCGTCGCGGCTTCGCTCGCAAGCCAGCGCTGCAGCCCGTCGAGAAACCCGTCCTGCGCGTGCGAACCGGCCCAGGTGGCAACCAGCTGCCGCCCTTCGGCCAAGGCACACTTGAGCCGCGTATTCCCGAGGTCTGCAAGCAGCCTCATGCCGGACGCACCGATACGTCCGCGCTGGCGAAGGCACGGCGTTGTCCCGCGACATCGAGCAGGAAGCAGCCGTGCGCGTCGATGCCTCGCGCGATGCCTTCCAGCGGTGCGCCGCCGGATTCCACGCGCACCCGTCGGCCGGCAAGCGCATCCAGCTGCGGCCAGGCGGCGAGCTGCGCCTCGATGCGCCCGGCGCGCACGTCGTCGAACATGGCATCCCAGGCCAGGATCAGCGCGGCGACCAGCGCCTCGCGCCCGACGCGGCAGCCGGCATCCGTCAGGTCCACGCAGGGGCGGCCGATGGCTGTCCGCGCACTGTCGTCCAGCCGCAGGTTGAGGCCGATCCCGGCAATCACGCCCTCGGCGCAGCTCTCCACCAGGATTCCGCCAAGCTTGGCATCATCGAGCACCAGATCGTTGGGCCACTTGAGGCGAACGCGCCCGGCACCGGCACGATGCAGCGCAGCGGCGGCCGCCACGCCCAGCGCCAGAGTCAGGCTGGAAGGCCAGCGCAACGCCGTGCCGCTGCGCGCGAACATCGACAGCGCCAGCGACGCGCCCGGCGGCGAATGCCACACCCGCCCGCGCCGCCCGCGCCCGTCGCGCTGCCGATCGCTTACCACGACGCTGCGATCGGGACAATCCGCTGCGGCCTCAAGGAGCGCGGTCTGCGTCGAGTCCAACGCGCCGCACACCTGCAGCCGCTCGCGCCAGCCCGCAGGCAGCGCCGCGATGATGCGTTCGGCATCCAGCAGGGGAATGGTTCGATCCACGCGTATACCCGTCCGAAACCGCGCATGGTAATTGCGGAGCAAGGTCGCGGGAACGGCGCGCGGAAACGCGCTACACTCGAGCATCCGGCCGGATTCCGCCTACCCGGCACGGCCGGATGCCGCCGAACCTACGCAACCCCATCGGGCCATCGCCATGATCCTCCGCCTGCTGTTGATCAGCTTCATTCTGGGCCTGGCGTTCGACGCGCACGCCGCGATCGACACCATCCGCAGTGCCAACGGCGAATCCGGCGGACCGTGCCCGTCCGCGGTCGCCGCCGGGCCGTCCGCGCTTCCCGACGCCCAGACCGGCGCCGCCGTGCCATCCGCCGCGCCGCCGCAGGACGCGGCTCCGGCGCAGCGTCCCGCCGGCCCCAACGTGTCGCTGCCGCGTCCGGGGCTGCGCTGGCACTCGTTCCTGCCGGGCATGATGAAGTAAGCCGAGCCTTGCTGCGCAGGACTGAACGGCGCACAACCCGCGCGGCTCGCACCGCGAACCCCAACCCCTGCGTGCAATCGAAGTCCGTGCCGGCGCGAGTGAGCCGGATGCGGAACTCGACATCACTCCGCCGCATCCGGCCACTCATCCCGGCGCTTCCCGGGGTTCTTCGATGAAATGGCTGACCCGCTGGCTGGGCGGCCCGCCTTCGGCTCCGCCCGATCCCGCGCTCTGGCAGGCCCAGCTGGCCCGATTCGGCGGAGCCGAGGCGTCTTCTTCGCCCCGGATGCTGCGGTGGCACGATCTGACGGCACGCTTCCTGGCCGACAAGGCGATCACGCCCGCGGCCGACTGCGAGCTCTCCGAGCCCGACCGCCTGCTGATCGCCATGCTGTGCTGCGAACCGGTACTCGACCTCGGCTATCGCTGGCTGCGCGGCTGGCATCAGGTCATCGTCTATCCGGGCGGTTTCGGCGTTCGGCGCCAGCATCTGGATGAAGACAGCGGCGTGCTGCACGAATGGGACGACGCGCTGGCCGGCGAATGCTGGGAGCAGGGACCGGTGATCCTGTCGCTGGAAGACGCCATCCAGGCCGTCGATGCGCCCGAACAGGGGTATCAGGTCGTGGCGCACGAGATCGCCCACAAGCTCGACCTGCTCGACGGCAGCCTGGACGGCGTGCCGCCGCTCGACGATGCCGCCTGGCGCCGGCACTGGATCGCCGACTTCCAGCGCGCCTTCGAGGCGCTGCAGCGCGACGTGGACGCCGGGCGTGAAACCGCCATCGATCCCTACGCCTGTGAAGCACCCGACGAATTCTTCGCGGTGGCCTCCGAGTACCACTTCACCGACCCGGCGTTTCTGGCCCGGGTAATGCCCGAGGTGGCGGCCCACCTGCAGCGCTTCTACCACCCGCGAAGCACGGGTGCCTGAGCGCCTCCGCGGAACTCAGACCACAGGCACGAAGCGCACCACGAAGCAGGCACCGCCCAGTTCGTTGGAACGCTCGACCTCAAGCTCGCCGCGATAGGCACGCACCAGGTCCTGCACAATCGCAAGACCGATGCCGTGCCCGTGCACCCGCTCGTCGCCACGCACGCCGCGCTGCAGCAGCCGCTCGACGTCCTCGGGCGCGATGCCCGGGCCGTCATCCTCCACCGTGATCAGGATCGCGGCGCGCCGCTGCGGCGCGATCGTCATCGCACGCACGGACAGCAGGACGCGATGCCGCGCCCACTTGAAGGCATTCTCCAGAAGGTTTCCGAGCAGCTCCATCAGGTCGCCGCGCTCGCCATAGAAGCAGGCGTGCTCATCGACTTCGAACTCGCACAGGATGTTCTTGGCGGCGTAGACCTTCTCCAGGCTCTGCACGATCTCTTCGGCACAGGGCCGGATCGGCAGCGGTGCGGCGAAGGTCTGATGGCCGGACGCGGCGGCGCGGGACAGTTGGTAGGCCACGATCTGGTTCATGCGCGCGACCTGCTCTTCCACCGCGGTCCGGATGTCCTCCTGCGAGTGCCCCGAATCCAGCTCGCTGCGCACCACCGCCAGCGGCGTCTTCAAACTGTGCGCCAGGTCGCCCAGGATGTTGCGGTTGCGGGCGATCTGCTCGCGGCCCACGTCGATCAGCGCGTTGAGGCTGTCGGTAAGGAGGCTCACCTCCTGCGGATAGGTGCCGCTGAGCCGCTCGGCCTCACCCGCCGCCACCCGTTCCATCTCGCCCACCACGCGGCGCAGCGGCGCAAGGCTCCAGCGCAGCACCAGCGTCTGCATCGCGAGCATCAGCGCACCCGCCGCGCCGAGGTAGACCCACAAGGCACGCCGAAACGCCGACACCTGCCTATCCATCGAGGCCGTGGTCTCGGCCACGTGGACGGTGACGTTGACCGCCTTGATGTCGCTGACCTCCCAGGCCATGCCCATGCTCTGGCGGTAGAGCGTGCCGGCCGAAGTCACGATCGGGCCTTCGTAACGCTCCTCGCCCGGCTTGAGCGCCTCGTCGAACGGCAGTTCGCGCCCCAGGGCGGACTCGGACTCCCAGCGGAAGTCGTCAGCCAGGATCGCCGCGTACAGCCCGCTGCCCAGGCTGGACAGGCGCGCATCGGGCGGATTCTCGGGCGGAATGATGTCGCCGTTGCGCAACAGTTCGGTGCCGCGCATGTAGGCCCAGGCGTAGTTCTGCAGACGCTGGCGCATGGTGTTGCCGGCCACCTCCACGAAGGCCTGATCCAGCGCATAGCCGGTCAAGCCGAGGAAGGCGACCAGTCCGAGGCTGGCGGCCAGCAGCTGGCGCGCCTGGAGGGAGAGGGTCCGGCCGGCCATGGCCGCCGCTGCTTACTCGTTGCGCGGAATGGCGAAGCGGTAGCCGCGGCCGCGCACCGTCTCAATGGGCTTGAGCGTGCCTTCCGGGTCCAGCTTCTTGCGCAGCCGGCCGATGAACACCTCCAGCACGTTCGAGTCGCGGTCGAAGTCCTGCTGATAGATGTGCTCGGTGAGATCGGCCTTGGAAACCAGCTCGCCGGCGTGCAGCATCAGGTATTCGAGCACCTTGTACTCGTAGCTGGTCAGGTCCACGCCGGCGCCCTCGACGCTGACCGTCTGCGCGGCGAGATCGAGGGTGATCGGGCCGCAGTCCAGGGTCGGCTTGCTCCAGCCGGCGGCGCGGCGCAGCAGCGCGTTGAGCCGCGCCAGCAGTTCTTCGACGTGGAAGGGCTTGACGAGGTAATCGTCGGCGCCGGACTTGAGGCCTTCGACCTTGTCCTGCCAACTGGAACGGGCGGTCAGGATCAGGATCGGGAACTTCTTGCCCTCGCTGCGCAGGAGGCGCACCAGATCCATGCCGGACATCCTGGGCAGGCCCAGATCGATGATGCCCACGTCGAAGGGCACTTCGCGCCCCAGGTAAATGCCTTCCTCACCGTCGCTCGCGGCATCCACCGCGTAGCCTTCGCGCTTGAGGCGTGCGGCAAGCGTCTCGCGCAGCGGAGCCTCGTCCTCGACCAGAAGAATGCGCATGCGTGTCTCCTTTCAGGGCGTTGAACATGCCGCCGAAGCGGCCTCATCCACGCGAGTGTACCCGCCGCCTGCCGGGAAAAACACCAAGGCATGGCAGCGCCGGGCAGGCGTCATTAAAGGATCAGTAACGATCGTCGCGCGGACGCGGGCTGCGCGGATCGCGCTGTGCTTCGTGGTGCGGCGGCGGTGCCGGGCGCGCGGCCTCGCGGCGCGGGTCGTCCCACATCACCCGCACCCGACCCTCCGGGGTGTAGACCTTGATCCGGTTGACCTCGCGGCCGCCGCGATTGCGGCGCTCGGCCGAAAGCACCTTGCCTCCGGTTTCCCGCTCGACGCGGCTCACCGAGGCCGGCAGCCCCGTGTCTTCGCTGGCGCACGCCTCGGGCGCCAGGGTCACGCAGGCGATCGCAGCGGTAATGAGGAAAGCGTGTGTAGACATGAAAACACAAGGCTCCAACCAGGGCAGGAGACGCACTGTCGCCCGCATCCTGCAATGGGCGAGCAGTCTGGTGCGGCGGCGGTGAATCCGATCTGAACTTTCTTAACAATTCCCTCACAAAAGCGCCCAATGGCCCCGATGCCGGCGCGAAGCGGGGGGCCTCAGAAGATTTCACCCACGCAGCAGCGCAGCGAACCGCCGGCCTTTTCGATCTCGTCCAGTACCACCTCGATCACCTCGAAACCGCTCCGTGCCAGCGCCGCGCGCGTGTCCGGACGCAGCGCCTCGGCGGCACGTCGACTCATGAAGACGTGTTCCGCGGTCAGCGCGATGCAGTTGCCGGCGAAGGCGTCCTTTTCCTCGGAAGAGATCAGGATCGCGCCCTCGCCGTAGCGCGCCGCGATCGCCCGGCCGTCATCCGGGTCGGCAAAGCCCTCCGGACACAGCACCACGGCGCGCGAGGCCAGCACGCTCATCACCACGTTACCGTGATATTCGGCCGGCGCCAGCGCATGACATGACACTTCATCCAGCCCGAATGCCGCCTTCATCGCCCTCGCACCGACCGCATCGCAGCGCTCCGACAGACCACACCAGCCGATGCCACGTCCGCGATCGATCACCATGGACCCGGTGAGCTCGCACACGCCCGGCTGCTGGCGCAGGTCGATTTCCTCGTACCCCATGATTCCGGTGAAGAATGCCCGGATGTCGCGGCGCTCGGCCTCGGCCTGGCGCACCGGATGGCACATGTGGCCCAGAACCAGGCGGCCCGGCGCGGTGCCGAAGACGTTGTTGGGAAACACCGCGTCGGGCGTGGCCGGATCTCCGGCAAACGCGACCACCGGAAGGTAGCGGGAAAGCGTGCGGTGCAGATCGCGGTGCTGGGCCAGGGCCCGCTCGGGATCCACCGCCAGCGAGAGGTCCATGTAGGCGTTGTCGCTGGCCGACTGCGGCGCCAGCGAGAAGCCCTCCGGCGCCACCAGGAAGGCCCCGCGGGCGCAGACAGGCGCCGTGATGGCGGGAAGATCGGCCATGCTCATGCGGCACACGAATGGTTTCGCGTGGCCTCGAGGGCGCGTTCGATCAATGCGAGATCGGCACCCGGCTTCGACGTGCCTTCGCTCAGGATCTGGCGGAACGCGCGACCGCCGGGCTGCCCATGGAACAGGCCGAGGATGTGACGGGTAACGTGACGCAGCGCCAGCCCCTGCGCGAGCTGCGCCTCCACCCAGGGCAGGAAGTCGCGCAGCAGCGCCTCGCGCGAACGCTCCGGCGTACCCGCCAGCGCCGCATCGAGCCGGTGCAGGACATGGGGATCGTGGTAGGCCGCGCGCCCCAGCATCACCCCATCGACGTGCTCCAGCTGCGCCAGCGCCTGCTCCACACCGGCAATGCCGCCGTTGATCAGGATGCGAAGCCCGGGGCGCTCGCGCTTGAGCCGGTGGACGTGCTCGTGGCGCAGCGGCGGCACCTCGCGGTTTTCCTTCGGACTCAGACCCTTGAGCCAGGCCTTGCGCGCATGCACCACGAAGGTGTCACAGCCGGCCGAAGCCACGGTGTCGATGAAATCCAGCAGGGTTTCGTATTCCTCCTGGTCGTCCACACCGAGCCGGCACTTGACCGTCACCGGCACAGCGCTGGCAGGCGCCGCCACCGCGCTCCGCATCGCCGCCACGCACTCGGCCACCAGTACCGGCTCGCGCATCAGACAGGCGCCGAAACGCCCGGCCTGCACCCGATCCGACGGGCAGCCGCAGTTGAGGTTGATCTCGTCGTAGCCCCACTCCATCCCGATCCGCGCCGCCCGCGCCAGGACTTCAGGCTCGCTGCCGCCCAGCTGCAGGGCAACGGGATGCTCCATCGGATCGAACCCCAGCAGCCGCTCGCGATCGCCATGGACAACCGCCTGCGCATGAACCATCTCCGTGTAAAGCCGCGCACCCGGCGCCACGATGCGATGGAACGCGCGGCACACCCGGTCGGTCCAGTCCATCATCGGTGCAACACTCACACACCATGCCCCATAAGGCGCTGATGTTTCGACCTTTTCTTCATGGGTTGCGCCAAAAGTGGCAGTGCTACTCATATCCAACTTCGTCATTATAAATCAATAATTTATGAAACATACCCGTTTGACGGTGCTACGAAAATGCTACAGAATTTTCCGTAGCATCGCAGACGTAGCACCACCTCATGGCCAGCATCATCGCACTTCAAGTCAAAGACGGATCAAAGCGCTACCGCGCCACCATCCGCGTGAAGCATGGCCCCACGATGGTTCACAACGAGTCAAAGACGTTCAGGGTCAAGTCGCTTGCCGTGGCGTGGGCAACCCAGCGCGAGTTCGAGCTCAAGCATAGCGGTCGCGGGGCCAAGGCCGAACTTCCCGGCAACGCCTCATCCCACTTCATCGCTCAACTCATCGATCGCTACGTCGAAGAGTTCCGGGACATCCAGGAATGGGGCCGCAGCAAACAGAGCAATCTGGAACTTCTGAAGAAGCTCATCGGCCACTGGGATGCCACCGCGCTGACCACCGACCAACTGGTCGAGCATATCCGCCAGCGCCGCCTGTCGGGCACCGGCCCGGCTACCGTGAACAACGACTTGATCTGGCTGCGCACCGTACTCAAGACCGCTCGCGCGGCATGGAACATACCGATCAATCTCCAAGTCATTGAGGATGCCTCTCACGCCTGCCGGCATCTGAAATTGACAGCCAAGGCCCGTCAGCGTGACCGTCGCCCGTCACAGCAGGAAATGGACCAGCTCATCGCCTGGTTCAACCGCATCGACGGGCGTCGCCAAATCCCGATGCACGAGCTCATGCCATTCGCCATCGCCTCGACCCGACGCGAGGAGGAAATCTGCCGCCTGCACTGGGACGACATCGACCGGGAGGTCATGACCATCGTCGTGCGCAACATGAAGGACCCCGAACGCACCAAGGGCAACGACGTTGCCGTGAAGCTCACCGCCGAAGCCCTTGCGATCATCGACCGCCAGCCCCGCACCGACCCGCGCATCTTCCCCTACAACGCGAAATCCATCAGCGCGGCGTTCACACGCGCCTGCCATGTTCTTGGCATCAAGGACCTGCGCTTCCACGACCTGCGCCACGAAGCGACCTGTCGCCTGTTCGAGGCCGGCTACCAGATCCATGAAGTCGCACATTTCACCGGGCACCGAAGTTGGGCGACGTTGAAGCGTTATGCCAACCTCAAGGCGAGTGACATCAAGCTGCGGGAATGATGACACTGCTCGTTAGTGCCAATGATTTACGGGTCAGAACACGCGCTGTAGACATATTCAATGACCCGCTCCATAGCCTGGCGCAAATGCAGACGCTAGCCGACATTCAAGCGGGAATCATTCTCCAGGTGAATCCCCAGGGCGGCCGCCAGGGACTGCACGAAACCACGCACGTCCGGCCAGCGTGCAGCAGGATCGTCGGCCAGGGCGCGGCACAGCACGTGGCGTTCGGGTTCCAGCAAATCCTTTGGCAGACATGGGCCGGTGCCCGCATCCGTTTCAGGGAATCGGCCAGTCCGCGCTTGGATATAGAGCAGTGCCAGCGCGTACTGATCGCTGGCAGGCACGGGCGGTTCGCCACGCATACGTTCCGGCGGCAGCCGGGCCAGCGTGGCTGCATCGGTGTTTTGAGCCAGATCGACCGCATCCGGATAGAAGGCATCGGCCATCCATGCGCAGGATGGCGCGGCATGCAGCGGCCAGATGACGGTATCCAGCGATAACCCGCAATGCGCGCGGCCGAAAAAGTCGTGCACCCCGTCGAGTCCACGGGCGATGTAATGGCAGACTTGCAGCAGCGTGCGCCAATCACATTCTCCCCGGCATAGCGCCGTGCGCAGGGTAGGCACCGCAGGCGCGCGCTCGACGATCAGCCCGTCGAGCGTCTGCCACAGGCCGATCTCCCCACCCAGCAGACGCTCGGCGCAGTCGCGGCGCATGGCGAGGTCGCGCTCGCAACGTTCGGTCAGCGTCAGCACGTCGATCCAGCAGATATCGCCGAACCCGTCCCCCACCTTGGCCGCCTCCCAGCGCAGCCCCCAGGGCATTCGGGCGAGCAGCCGCCGAGCCTTGAAACCAAGCGGGAAGCGCGGAATCTCGCCGGAAAAATCGCCATCGGACAGGGACGGAAAGTACTCGCCGCCCGGCACCAGGGCGCCAGGTTGTGCCAGATACAGGGTGCAGCAGGCCAGTTCTTCGGGGGCGAATTCCTCGTGGCCGATCCCTACTCTCACCCCGCTGCCCGGGGCCGATCCGCACGGCAGGGCAACAACTTTCGCATCCAGCGTGGTGGTGCCATCGGTGCACTGAAGTCCCTCGTACCAGCGGTTGAACTCGGGAATCGGCAGGCATTGGCCGTCGATCTCGATGCGAGGGGGCGCGCCTTCATGGTCGCCCGCATGGACCAGGAGGCTGTGTGTTTCGTGCAGGCAAGGGACGAAGTTTTCGAAAGACATTGCCGGGTTTCCTGCCGGGGTGCACCGAGGCATCACGCCATGTCGGGGATGCCGACTGGCTCAGAGCGTTTCTCCGTACCGCCACATCAACCGGGCCGCGTAGTTGCAGGCCAGCGCGGCATCATCGGGCAAGGACGGTACGCTCGCGGGCAAGGCTGCACTCCGCGAGCGCAGGGCTTGCAGTGCGTGATCGGCCTGCGGCGGCGTATCGGTCGCACACCGCAGCGCCGTCAGGCTGGCCCAGACACCGACGTCGATACCCATGGTGTGATCGGCACCGCAGTCCCCTTCGTCGCACGTCAGCGGGCGATGCTGATCCAGCACCTCGGCCGCCCTGCGCCACTCGGCGGAATCCCCACCCAGCCTTGCGGCCACGGCGGATTGGCCGCGCACGAACCCGGCGCGGAACGCCGCATCGTCATCCGCCACAGGCGGACGGATAAAACCGGAGCGCGCCGTGCGCACATAGGGTGAGCTGGCCAAGGGAAGGGCGGGCAAGCGGCTGTCCATAGAATCGAGCAAGGTAGCCGCCAATGGCGGCAATGCCGGCAGGGACGTCGGGGTGCGCACCAGAAACTGCACCCCCACCACCACAGCCAGGCAAGCCGTCGCCAGCCCGCCCCCCCAGCGTGGCAGCAGCGCGGGCCTGAACCAGCGTTGCCACCACGGCTCGGCATCAGGCGCGGCCTTGGCGGCGGCGACTTCCGCCTGTTCGGCCAGCAGGGTTTTCCAGATGGCCCAGGCCTCGGGATGCTCCGCAAGCAGGGCCAGGGCACGGGTACGTTGCGCGGCATCGCAGCGTCCTTCGGAAAATTGCGCCAGCAGCGCCAGATCAAGCGCCGGCAATGGCCCCGCAGGCGTTCTGGCTGCCAGCGCAGCCCAGGCCATCTGCATGTCGTCGTGCTCTCGTGTTGTCATCGAATCACCACCTCGCCCCTGCAATGCCACCGGGACTTCTGCTGATTGGACGGACACACGACCCGAATGCGACGGCGAAGCCCGGCATCATGGTGCCCCCTCCCCATCCAGATGCCCCGCAAGCGCCTCCCGCAAACGTGCCAGACAGCGCTGAAGCTGGCGGCGCGCGGTGTGCTCGGGAAGGTGCAACGCCCTGGCCGCCTCGGCCAGTTTCATGCCATCCACGTGGATCAGCCGGAGCAAAACCGTTTCTTCATCGGAAATGCTCAGGTCGGCACGCACCAACCCCGGCAGGCGCGCCGGTGTCTGGCCCAACAACTGCGCCAGCGCCAGCAGTGTCTGCTCCACCCGCGAACGGCGCTGCTGCGCTTCCGGTTCCGCGTCCACCGCCACCGGGTCGATGGCGGCGCGGTCTTCGTCGTCCTGGCGCTCGTCCAGCGAGTCGATGTGCAGGCGCTGGCCGCAATTGGGATGCCGGGCGCGGATAGTCCGCACCATCGAACGCACATCTTCGACCGTGGATTCGCGCGATTCCACCAGCCGGTCGGCGATGGCCGGCTCGGGCCTGCGTTCAAGGCACAGCCACTTGAACACCTGGAGCCACAGACCACCCAGCCGGTCCAGCCAAGCCGGCGGGCGTGGCTTGCCGAAGCGGGCATGGGAAAAATCCTCCAGCGCATTGCGCATGCAGGCGGTCAGGAAGGTGCCCGGCGCAGCACGGCCACCGAACACACCCAGGCGCTTCCACCCGTCGGCGGAAAGATGGCCCAGCACATGGGTGCAGGCCTCCTCGGCCAGCACCTCGTCCTGTGGAAAACGCCTGCGCGCCAGCTTCAGCAGGCGGCTCGGCCAGTCGTTGTCTGGCGTGAAGAAAAACGTCTGCCAGTCCATGTGCCCCCCGGGATGCCTCTTCTCGCTCGCGTGCTGCGCGAGTGTAGCGAGCTTGTTTGCGCGGTAGTAATGGTTTGTGTCAGCGGGTTGTCCCGGCAGGCACATCAAGCGGCTGCCTGCCGGCATCGACCAATACACCGCAGCGGCTCTGGCAAGCAGCCTCGATGCGAGCGATCAAGGCATCGGCCGAAAAAGAACCGGCAACGGCACTTTCCTGATCGCCCATCGAAGCGTCGCTGAGCAGCACGCGATTGGTTCCGCCGATTTGCCCCCCTGCGCCGCTGACGATGAACAGGCTGGTTCCTGAGGGCTGGCGGGCATCCTCAAGCGCGGCTTCCAGGATGGCGCCGATCTCCGCCTTGCCGATCTTTCCGGCGTGCACCGTGAAGTGGCGGGGGTCGGGGCAAAGCTTGCTCCAGGCCGCCCGTTGCACCACCACATCACCCCCGGTCGCTATATGCTCGAAATCGATGGCAAGAATCCGCACCCGCAATGAACTTTCCGCCGGGCAAAGGGGAGCAAGAAGGCGGTCGCTTCGCAAGTCCGGCTGCTGCCGGTTCCGGGTATCGAGCGACAACATCGCATCGGCCAACTTGTCGTGCAGTTCGGCCAGGCTGCCGATGGGGAGCGTCGAAGACTCGGCCACCTGTCGCAGCGCAACGGCGAACAGGCCGGCCGTCGGGTCATCGCGATGCACACCACTGGGTTGCCCCGGCCGGCTGGAGAAAAGCACCCAGGTTTTCGGGGCATCGTTCTCGGTGGCAGCCAAGGCTAGCCCCGCTTCAGCGACACCGGTCAACACCATGCCGACAAGCACGAGCAGGGATATGCCGAGATGCCTCAGTGCCAGGACAGGCATCCCACTACGGGGGATTGGGTATCGTATGATCGACTCCTGGTGAACGCGGTTGCGGTGGTGGTTGGGCTGCATCGGCTTTCTCGCCGGGAACAGGATGAAAATTTTTCGCGGTCAGGGGCTACGCCCCCTGCGCCCCGCTGACAGCACAAGGAGGCTTGCCCCCTTGCATCCCCCGCTGCACGAGCGGGGCACGCGCAGCAAAACAGGGAAAAGCACAGGGCGCTGCGCGCCCTGCAAAGCCAAAGGGTAAAAGGGCAAAGGTTAAAGAGTCCTGGCGAGGCGGAACCCCATATTGCCGCTCCGGGACCGCGTGTTTACCCAGCCGCGGGAGGCGGAGCGCAGCTTCAACCACCGATCGAGCGTAGGCTTGCCGCAGGCAAACTGCGCGACATCATGCGCTGCGGTGATGAACTCGGGCGCCGACAGCGCCAAGGATCAGCGCTTCCTGACAGGCACGCGCGCCCACGGCACCGGGCGCTGCGCCAATTCGACCAGGGCCGGTACCGGCTCGGCAGACGCATCGATTTCCGCGAGAAAGTGCGTGAACCCTTTGCCGCTCATGCGGAAGACGCGCGTATCCATCAAGGCTTCTTCGGCAGCCCGAACCGCCGCCTCGCGCACGAAGTCGGTGCGCGAGCGGCCACGCAGGCTCGCTGCGCGGTCGATGATGGCAATGTCGGCGTCGGGCAGGCGCATCGACACGGGGTGTTCCTTGCGCTGTGCGCGGTTGACCATGTGAAAGGCTCCAGAGCACCGGGAGCGTATTGCAATTTGCACTACGCCCGTGTGGCAGCCAGATCTACTGGCTGCGATGACGCCGCAACACGGCTGATTTTTCGGGCCCGGGCGTGACCCGGCTCAATTCTTGGTCAGTTGAAGACTACAAACGGATGTTGTGGAAAACCCGCCTCTTGATCCGGCCCGCAAGGGGGCTGCGCCCCCTGCACCCCTGCTGTGCGTGCGGGGGCGCGCGCAGCAAAACAGGGAAAACCGAACGCGCGTTGCGCACCCAAAGGGTAAACGGCATACGGAACTCCGTGCGTGGCGATAGCGCCTATGGACGGATGCGGTGCCGGTTTCCGACAGCGTGTCCGTCCATGCTTGAAGCAACAGCAACCTTGACGACCTGCCCTGTTCGGAACGTACACCATGACCGCGGCACTTTCACGCTCCCCATCGGAACGCCTTTTCATGTCCACGAAGACCATGAGGTTCCATCTGCTGCTGGCACTTTTCCCGCTGGCGGGCTGTTTTGCGGGCTGCACTCAATCCCCCGGCAGCGTTTGGGAGCAGCACGCCTACCTCTGGTCGCGCACGGCCCCGGCCATGCCTGCCGAGGTGCCTGAGGACATCACCGCATTGCGCGTGCTGGTGGCGCAATGGCGGCAGGGCGAGGATGCGCCGTGGCTGCGTGCCGCCGAATTGCCCGAGACATCGCAAGCGGCCCTGCGCAGGATCGTCGTGGTGCGGCTCGATGGTCATGCGGTGGAGGTTGCGCCGCACGCGGTGGCCGATGCCCTGCGTGCACGCTGGCCGGGCTGGCAGGCAATGCACGCTATCGAAGCGGTCGAGATCGACCACGATTCGGCCACAGCCCGGCTCGGCGACTATGCGCGCTGGCTGCGCGAGTTCCGCCGGGTATGGGGCGGAATGTCTCCGGTGTGGATCACCGCGTTGCCAGACTGGCGGCGCGCCAGTGCCTTGTCGCAACTGCTCGACGCCGCAGACGCCTATACCTTGCAGGTACACGCCATCGATGCCGATTCACCCGGATTGCTGGAGGTGGACAAGGCGCTGGACTGGGCGGTGCAGTTCGAGCGCCGCAGCCGGACTCCGTACTTCGTCTCGCTTCCCACCTATGCCTTGCGCGTGGGTCGCGACAGCCGTGGCGGCATCCGTTTCATCGAGGCGGGAAACCGGGTCGGTGCGGCAGCGGCGAACGAGCGCACGCTGTTCGCCGATCCGCTGGTGCTGGCGCGGCTGGTGGCGCGACTGCGCGAAACGGCGTCGGCCAAACGTCGCGGCATCGCCTGGTTCCGCCTGCCCGATGCACAGCAGCACAACGCGCTGTCGATGGCGACATTCGAAGCACTGGTGTCCGGCCAGGTGCCGGAGCGCAAGGTCGTCGCCTGGGCCGCGCGGGTGCGGCCCGACGGCGATACGTTCGACGTGATGGTGCGCAACGAAGGACAGCACGACACGGGTTTGCCATACAGCCTCGTGCCCGATCAGGGCTGCGAGATCGGGGATGCCGCCTCGGGCTACCGCGTTGCCCCCGAGCGCACCGCCTTGGTGCGAACCGACGAGAGCCGCCTGGCAAGCGCCCAGCAACGCGTCCTGGGGTGGATTCGCTGCCCGGCGCAGGTGAATCCGGCGCTGACGATCAAGTGGCAATGAAGGACTGCGGCGACTTCGGGCAAAAACAAGCGCATTCGGAAAAGGAGAAAGCATATGAAACACCGGATTGTCTGGCTCGTTGGCACAGCGCTTGGCTTCGCGTCGAGCAGCGCCCTCGCATGCGGTGAATTCTTCGGCACCAGCGTGCTGGAGCGCCGGGAGCACACATTGCTGACGCTATGGGACGCAAGTTTCGCCCTTGAATCCTCGCGGCTGCTGGCATCGCCCGAAGGATTGGAATGGCGCACATGGCACGACGACACCGGCAAACCCCTGGCGGAAGAAGACCACGCCGAACACCTGCGTCGGAAAACGCTGACGCCGGAACAACGGGCCGCTTACACGCTGCGGGTGGAACAGGGCGAGGCATCGCCGTCGGCAGCGTTGCCAGCGACCGTAGCGGCCTACGCGCTGGGTGCCCATCATTATCGCAACGGGGAATGGCAACAGGCAGCCGGCCAGTTCGGAACCGCCGCCAAGGGGCGTTCGACACCGACCGATCCCTGGCCATTGGTGGCGGCCTACATGGTGGCGCGATCCTGGCTTGCGCACGGCGATTACGACACGGCAGCCCTGGCATTCGATACCGTCCGCACACGTGCGCAGCGCGGCGAGCCGGATCCGCTCAGCCTGGGCGCGCGCGCGCTGAGCGAAGCCGCCACCGCACACCAACGCGCTGGCCGCTGGGTGCCGGCCATCACGTTGCAGATGCAGCAGGCCGCCTTGCGCGTCCCCGGGGCGGCGGTTTCCCTGAGATGGCGCCTGGAAGCGGCGTTTCGCAATGACGCCAGCCTGACGCAGTTGCTGGACGATCCGGTCACGCGCGACGCGGTAATCCTGTACGCGCTGGCGTTCCTGCCCGCATCCGCCGATTCAAGCTGGCGCCTGCCCCGCCATGGGCTTGGATGGGAGGCGTACTGGGCGCTCGGCAAAGACGAGCGCGCAGCGCTGCCGGCGGATCTGACCGCCGATGCGTTGATGGCCGCCATCGAGCGTGCCCTGGAAAATATCCGGCCCGAGGACGTGCGTGGCGCCGACCGCCTTGCCGCCCTGCTGTACCGGCGCGGACGCTACGATGCCGCACACCGCATCGTCGAAACCGCACAGACACCATTGTCGTACTGGGTTCGCGCCAAACTAGCGCTGCGCGACGGCGATGCCGACCGCGCACGCGATGCCTATTCGCATGCCATCCTCGCCTTCCCCGACGGAGAAGACTGGGGCAACGGTTCCGTATCCGAGTCATGGATCGCCCGCCTGCCGGCTTGCCAGATTCAGGCCGAAGCCGCCGTGCTGCGCCTGCAACGCGGCGATGTCGTGGAAAGCCTGGAACTGTTCCTGCGGGCCGGTGCGATCTACTGGAACGATGCCGCCTACGTGGCCGAGCGCGTGCTCACCCTGGATGAACTGGTCGGCGTGGTCGGCAGGCTGCCGGCACTGAAAATTGCCCGGAGTGTCAGAACCGCTGCGGGGCCTTTGGATGCACTGGAGACGTATGAACGTCGCGGAGAAATCGTGGACGACCCGCGTGCGGCCCTGTCCAACGTGTTGGCCCGCCGCCTGATGCGAGCAGGACGCTTCGACGAAGCGATCGGCCATTTCACGCCCGCATCGCGTGCAGCCGACGCCAGGCGATACCGCGATGCGCTCGCACGCGCCGACAGCCAGACAGGCACGGACAAGGCGCAAACCCTGTACGACGCTGCTGTCATCGCACGTCGGCAGGGGCTGAATCTGCTTGCCTTCGAGTCGAGTCCCGACTGGGCCGTGCATGGCGGCAACTACGCACGCCCCGGCAATCTGGAGAAGCTCGCCGGCCATGTTTTTTCCGACGACGAAATGCAGTACTGGAAACCG
Source organism: uncultured Chiayiivirga sp. (assembly GCA_934525595.1). Taxonomy (GTDB): domain Bacteria; phylum Pseudomonadota; class Gammaproteobacteria; order Xanthomonadales; family Xanthomonadaceae; genus Denitratimonas. Next base: position 19,929 of record CAKSZJ010000028.1, read on the forward strand.
CAGGAAGACACGGATTGGATCGGCGAGGCAGAGCGCGCGCGCGTGGCCAGCCATGCCGAACCGTCCGTCCCCCGTTTTACCTACCGCCTCACCGCCGCCGAACTGGCCAACCGCGCCGCCGACAGCCTGCCGCGCGATTCACAGGCCTTCGCCGCCGTGCTCTGCCATGCAACCCGTTGGCTGCTCGCGCGCGAACCGGCGCTGGCGCGCACCTACTATCACCGCTACCGGCAGGAAGGACGCGCGCAACCGTGGGCGGGCGATTTCGGCAAGACCTGCCCCGCGCCGGATTGGGCCGCTGCCGGAAGTGCGTGACGATGCCGGTGAAAGATGATTCGCCATTGACCTTGTGAAGTAACCTACGGCCCGAACAGCCAAGCAGCGCCCATCTGCCATGAAGACTCCCGACCTCCAGGAAGACGCCCTGCCACCCGGCACCGAACTGGGCGACTACATCATCGACGACGCCATCGGTCGCGGCGGCTTCGCCATCACCTATCGAGGCCACCACCGCCAGCTCACTCGGCAGCAGGTTGCCATCAAGGAATACTTCCCCGAAACCTTGGCCCGGCGCAGCCAGCAGGGGCAGGTGCGCTCCACCCGTGCCGAGTTCAGCGATGGCCGCCAAGAATTCCTCGACGAGGGTCAGCGACTGGCGGCACTCAAGCATCCCAACCTGATCCGTGTGGTCAACTTCTTCGAAGCCAACGGCACCGCCTACCTGGTCATGGATTACGAACCGGGCCACACCCTGGAACAGCACCTCAAGGATGGCCGGCGCTGGGAAGAATCGCGACTGCGGGTACTGGCATTGAAGCTGCTGGATGCCCTGAGTGCCGTGCATGGTGGCAGCTTGCTGCACCGGGACATCAACCCCTCCAACATCCTGCTGCGCGAGGATGGCGAGCCGGTGCTGATCGACTTCGGCGCGGCGCGCTCGGAACTGGCGCAACGCACCCGCGCAGTGACCAGCGTGGTCACGGATGGCTACAGCCCGCCGGAACAATACGGCACCAGTGCGAAGACACAGGGGCCATGGACGGATGTGTACGCGCTGGGCGCGACGCTGTACCAGATCGCCACCGGCCTGCGGCCAATTTCGTCCCCCGAGCGCACGCACGCGGTGAGCGAAGGAGAAGCCGACCCGCTCCCCTCTGCCAGCCAGCAGGCCCAGGGCCACTACAGCGCGGAACTGCTGGCCTGGATCGACGAATTGATGGCTGTGCAGCGCAGCCAGCGCCCGCAAAGCGCCGCCGACGCCTTGCGTGGATTGCAGCGCATCGCCCGACCACAGGCCGAAGCCAGAACCGGCACGCGCGTGGTGGACGAAAGCCAGCGCTGGGCCAAGCCCACCGCTCAGCCGGCCCGACAATCCCGTGCGCCGGCTGCCGAAGCCAGGCCGCCCGGCGAGCCCGAACCGACGGTCGCTTCGGGCCATGTTCTCCACCCTTCGATGCCACGGCCACGTTCGACACAGCGCACCCTGTGGGCCACTGCATTGGCCACCTTGCTGGTGCTGGGCGGCGGCTGGGGCGTGTACGAATGGCGGCAATCGCAGCTTGCTGCGGAAGAGAAAGAACGCGCCCTCAGCGCCGCCAGGGAAAACGAAGCGGCAGCCTGGCAACAGGCCACGCAGGCGGACACGGCGCAGGCCTATGCCGATTTCCTGGAACTCTGGCCGGAAGGTGCGAACGCCAGCGAAGCCGCCTCGCGCCAACGCCAGCGCGAGGAACAGGCACGGCTTGCCCAACTCAGCCAGGCCCAGCGCGAGGCCGAGCGCATCAAGACCATCCAGCGCGATCTGAACGCGCTGGGCTACCGGGTGGCGGAAAGCGGTGAAGCGGACATCCGTACCACCGAAGCGATCAGGCAGTTCGAGCAGGCACAGAAACTTGTAGTCACCGGCACACCGGACGAGGTGCTGGCCAAGGCGTTGAAGGATGAGATCGCCCGTCGCGATGAAGCGGCTTGGGCGACAGCAACGAAGGCGGATTCGGAAGCGGCGTATCGGGATTACCAGCAGAAGCAGCCGAACGGGAAGCACGTGGGCGAGGTAGCGAACCGCATGGCCGAGGCCCGGCGGAAGGAAGAAGCAAGACAGCAGGAAGCGGCGCGGCTGGCGGAGGAGAAGCGTAAAGATGACGACACACGACGAGCAGAAGAGACCCGCATTGCCGAGGAGAAGGGCAAGGCGGAAGAGAAGCACAAGGATGACGAAATTCGACTAGCAGAAGAGCGCCGAGTCGCAGAGCAGGCCAAACGTGCAGAAGAACAGCGCCTAGCAGAAACCACCCGTTTGAATAATGAAAAGAAACTTAAGGCAGAAGCTGAGGCGGCGATTCCGAACGGTGGATTTATTGATCTTGGGAATGGGCTATTACGCGACACCGTGACAGGGCTCGTATGGACAGCAACTGACGGCGGCGAGGATCTTGCGTTTTCTAGGGATGCAATTTCCTATTGCGAAAGAAAAGGGATGCGTTTGCCGACGAATGACGAGCTTTCCGCAATTGTTAATCGCCCCTATGGAAGTGGAATTTCTTGTGGTCGGTTGATGCTAGTGAAGCAAAACTGTCCAATTCCTCGCCTTTTCACTCTAGGCAAATGGAGTGTTTGGAGTGGGTCGCCCAGTAGATCAGGAAATTTCATCTTTTCGATAAGTTCAAATAAGTTTCAGGATCCAACTTGGGGGGAGAGTACAAATGTTCGCGCGCTATGCGTATCAGGCGAGTAGCCCGCGTAGGGCGCAATGCAATGGCGCCGCATGAGACACCACTATCATCCATCCGGCGCTTCTCGCTGAAAACAACCCGGGAGTCACACATGAACCTGGCCAACGTAATCGACTACCTTCTGCGCACTACCGATCAAACGCACCGATTCTGGGGGTACTACCAGGTCGTCACTGCGGCAGCAGTCGGGTTCGCCTGGTCGCCGGCCGCATCCTCCAAAGAAATCATCTACTGGCTCATGGCCGCATACATCATTTTCGCGATCGGCAATTGCATCCTGGTCTCCACCTCCCAATCAACGGCCAGGGAAATATGGGGGGCAATGCAGGAATACAAAAAAGAGCAGAAAGAGTCCATCGATTCAAAATTTCTGTCATTGATCGAACTCAACAAACCTTGGTCTCCCAAGTTCGTCGCCGGCACGCACGTTGCCTTGAGCGTGGCTGCTGTGGTCGCCATGTATCTCAGCCTATGCCCGTCAGGCTACCCATAGCCACTCATAGGGCGCAATGAAATTGCGCCCTATTCCGAATCGCCACACACCCTCCGGCACACACCATTACGCCCTGCACCGCTGTGCGAACAGAAAACCCATACCTGCTCGGGGTTGCCTGCCACTCGCCCGGCTCGGTGTCGGTGCGTCGCTACGGCGACGATGGCCCGCGCACTGCGTCGGGTGCCCCCATCTACCTACACCGCCATCGTTACCCGGCGATGTTCTGATGGCGTATGCGTGCGCGGGCAGAACGATTGTATTAATCTGCCGCGCATGAGCCAGAATCCTCTTCCCATGCGCCGAGCCAGCACCAGCGCCGCCGTGGCCTTGCCGCACGATGCGCGCTCCGCACGCGAGCGTGTCCTGCACGCACTGGCCTTGGGGCGGCGTGCACAGATTCTGCGCAGGATGAGCAAAGATGCTCGATCCGGATGCGACACTCGCCCTCGCTGAATCCGTTGCCGATGCGGCGCAAAGGCTGGGTATCGCCACAGCGCTGATCGGCGGCGCGGCACTTGCGGTTCACCGTTACACGCGCGCCACTCAGGACATCGACCTGGCCGTCGTGATCGATCCGATGTCGCAGCTTCGCGCCTTGGGGCAGGCTTTGGATGCTGCCGGCCTGCAAACCCGATTGCGCCTTCCCGATGACGAAGATCCGCTGGGGGGCGTTCTGGTCGTCTGGATCGCAACCGACGATGCCGATGAACCATGCGATACGGTCGAAGTCGTGAACTTCCACAACCCGGCCTGTCCCCGCCATCACCCCGCCCGTGACGCGATAGCGCGCGCGCAAATGCTCGACGGCGGGCCGTTGCGTTGTGTCGTGCTGGCGGATTTGATTGCGTTGAAACTCGATGCCGGCGGGATGAGCGATATGGCCGACATCCTGCAACTGCTCGTCCGCAACCCGGAGGCCGATATCAAGCTGATTCGGGCTATCGCCGGGCCTTACGACAGCCAGCGCCTTCTTGAGCCACTGATTCTCCAGGCGCAAGGAGCCTGGGCTGCCACAGGCTCCGAAAAACGCCGCTGAGCGAACCATGGCCTGGTGCGATGCCTGAAACCGCCTCTCCGTCCGTCTGTGTATTCGCAGGCGGCGCTTGGTGACGCTACAGTCATAGCCGCGCCAGCCATCGGCTCAAGGGGGCATCCATGCGTGGTTTTTTCTGTTTTCTGACGATGTTGCTGGTGTCGCCGCTGGCGCTGGCGACGACAGATCGCGTGGCGCTGGTGATCGGCAACGCCAAGTACCAGCACACCACCACGCTGGCCAATCCGGTGAACGATGCCCGCGATATCGCCGCCGCCCTGCGCACGGCGGGTTTTGCCGTGGAGCCGGTGGTGGAAAACGCCGACAAGGCACGCCTGCAAGCCGCATTGGCCGCCTTTGCCGACAAGGCCCATGGTGCGCGGCAGGCGCTGGTGTACTACGCCGGCCACGGCATCGAGGCGGCGGGCGAGAACTACCTGGTGCCGGTGGACGCGCCCCTGCGCAACGAGCGCACCGTGAGCCTGGAAGCGGTGAAGCTCAGCGACGTGCTGGCCGTGGTATCCAGCGCCGGGCAACTGGGCCTGGTGGTGCTGGATGCCTGCCGCGACAACCCGCTGGCAGCGCGGATGCAGCGCATCGACGCCACCCGCTCGGCGACACGCGGTTTAGGCGCGCCGGGTGAACCGGGCGGCAACCTGATGGTGGTATATGCAGCGGAAGCGGGGCGTGTTGCTGCCGATGGCGCGGGCCGCAACAGCCCGTTCACCCAGGCCGTGCTCGGCGCGTTGAACGCGCCGCCGATGGAAGTACGCCAGTTCTGGGGCCACGTGCGCGATCAGGTCTCGCGCAGCACCGGCGGCGCGCAGCGGCCCTTCACTTACGGCAGCTTGGGAGGGGAGGCGATTTATCTGGCTGGCAGCGGCAGTGAAATCTCGACGCCACAATGGAATCCAGGTCCGCGTCCGATGCCGCCCACCCCCGCGCAAGAAGCGCTTTCGCACACCTGGGTGTGGTGGGTGTCGTGCGGAGTGCTCGCCCTGCTGCTTGCCTTCCAGGCCTGGCGCAAGACGTCCTTTCACCCCGCTCCTGCTGCCAATGGACGCATGCCCATACCGCGCCTTTCCCTGAGTGCAGCCGACGGCGGGCTTCTCGGCACCGTTGCTGCCGGCCAATCCTGCATTGTCGGTCGCGACACTTCCCAAGCCGATATATCCATGCCCGACAAGGATGTGCGCATTTCCTTGCGCCACCTGAAGGTATCGCTGGATGCGGAAGGGCAGGCGTGGGTCGAGGATCTGGAATCGAGCAATGGCGTCTGGCGCGGTCCCGGAGATCGAATTCCGGTTGGGAGGCGTGTGCCGATAGAGCTGCCATGCCGTCTTTTCCTGGGCGGCAGTCATGCCCCGCTGTCGATCGAGCGGGGCTGAGCGGGTACCGCTACCTTTGGGCATAAATGGGTATTGCATCGCACCGGGCACATGCCCACCCGGGCGTTGTGTGTGAGGCGTCGTTCCTGAGCGTGGTCATTGGCGCTTCGGCGCTTTGGTCCTTTTCTTCTGCGCGGCTCTGCCGTGCTCGATTATTTCTTGCGCTAAGCCGTCACGTTCGGAGCATTGCAATGACAACGATGTCCCTCGCTGCCTACCGCGCCCAGTTGCCCGATGATCTCTCCCGCCCCACGCCAGCGCAGATCGAGGATTTCATCGAGCATGCCTGCCATCTGCACAGTTGGTACAAGCACCTGCCGCTGACGCCGCCGGGCTGCCGTTTCACCTTCTTTCTCAACCCTTGTGCGGGGATGCGCTGCGAAAGGGATGTGGCGGGGCAACCGGCGATGTACGCCATTGGCCCAGACGATGCGCTGTTCGGCAACGAGGTGGCGACGGCGGAATACCGGACACGCTTCGGCCTGCTCGATGTGCATGCGCGCACGGTGGCGCTGGATACGCCGGAGGATGTCGGCGAACAGGCACAGTCGCCGACCTTGCTGTGGCACGAAGGCGAGTACCGGCAGTTGCCGGACGAGGTGGATGCCCTCGGCAGCGCCGTGGTCACCGGCATCATCCACAGCGGCAGCCGCCAGACCTGGTTGTGGGAGGTGTCCCTCGGGTTGAACGAGGATGTTCCCGCCCTTCACGAGGCGACGATGGCGTGGCCGGAGGAATCCGGTGGTGTGGCGGTGGTGCAAGAGATTCGCGAACGCCTGTTGCGCTGGCAGCAGGAGCCGGGCAGCCCGATACCGGATATCGAGGCACTGATCGCACCGGAGCGCGAACGCCAGATTCAGGGTATGCGGGTGGCCATCGGCCACATGCTCGACCGCGTGCTGGGCGGCTGAGGGGCGCGGCATGTTGGGGGTTTACAGAAGCATGGTGTCCGCGTTCGGTCGTGTACTGTCGTGGTTGAAATATTGCTATGGCCCGGATGAGGCCATCACGCGCGAAGTGCCACTCGCATCAGGTCCAGCGGTGAGCAGCGATGCCACCACCCTGCGCCGGGCATTGCAGGCAGCTTGCGACCGCCAGGCCGAGCGCGAACTGGCTTCCGGCCACGATGCAGGTGTTGGCGTGATGGCGGTATCGCGAGCGCGGGAGGCGATCCGTGCCGTACCGGAAGAAGGCGATGCGGCGGCCCAGGCGCTGGCTATCGTCGATGTGCTGTTCGCCTTGCTGGCGCGCTTCAGGCGGGATGGCCCGCGCGGCGAGCACGCCAGCGCCGCCAGTTCGCTGGGCAGCCTGATTCTGGCGCTGGCCGATGTGATGGAGGCCAGCGGCCACGGCGTTGCCGCCGCCGAGATCGACCGCCGCTGGCAGGTGGTGACAGGCTGAGGCGCGTTATCGGGAGCTGGCCTCCGCACCCAGAATTTCCAGTGACCCATTGCGAAGTTCTGGCACCGGGCTGTCGATGAACTCCCATGCCAGCGCTCGGGCGCGTTCGCTGTCTCCGATGCCTTGGGCTGCGGCCAGCGCCAGCATGCGCCACAACGGGGCATCGTGTGCGCTGAGGGCATCGAGGTAGCGCGAGGCGGCGGAGAGTTCCTGCGGGGATGCGGCGATGGCCCACTCCAGCGCCCGGGTTTCCGCATCGAGCCAGGGGTGTGCTTCCACACGCGCCGGCAAGCCTGCGTCGATGCGGGTATCGAAGTTCGCTGTCGTCGTCCATTCCGGCAGGCGGGCAATCCGGGCCAGGATCAGGTCGATCACGTGCGGATCGTCGAGCAGGTTCTCGAAGGGGATGCCGGCAAAGACGTTCCACTTGCCCGGAGCACCGTGCGCCAAAGTGGTGAGGAACAGCCGGTGGGTGGTGGCGGAAACCGCATCGTCGTAAGGCAGCAGGCGCTTGAGCACGCTGGCGGCGGGCACGCCGTCATCGTCCAGCGTGAAACGCAGGGCGTGCATGGCCTTGGCTTCACCTCCGTGCCGGGCCAGCCAGATGCCGGCTTCGGTCGCAAGCCAGGGGTGGTCGAGCCGGGCCAGGTGTTCCATCTGTACGTTGGCATCGGGGTAGGTGGCCAGTTCGTCGAAGGCCAGTTGCAGCACGCTGCCGTAGTCGCCATCGGGCGGGTAAGGCAGGCTGTGTGGGAAGCGCTTGCGGTGGTCCTGGGAGAAGGCCAGCGGCGCGGCGATGGGGCGGTATGCAGGGTCCACGATGGCGTGATCCAGCAATACCAGCGCACCCTGGATGGCCAATTCGCGGGTTTCCCGGCCAAGCAGGGCCTCGGTCAGGATCCGGTATTGCACGTCCGGGGCTTCGTGCGGCAGCCGGGTGAGCAGGAACTGCTGGTTTTCGTCCACGCGCTTTGACCAGCGCGCCAGCCAGTAGCGCTGCGCGATGGTGGCCTGTTCCCAGAACGGCTCGATCTGCGCGAGTGGCGCGGTATGGCGTTCGTGCGGGTCAAGGCAGTTGTCATGCGTGTGCCGGGCACAGCGCAGCAGTTGCTCCCGGCGCACGGCCAGGGCAGCGGTGTCGCCATGCGTGGCGCGCAGCACCTGACCGATGCGGGCCAGTTCGTCGTGACCGGAATCCACGGCCCAGGCGGTGTGCTGCACCATGTCCCTTGCAGATACCTGCGCACCGGTTCCGGCGAGCCATTCGCCGGCCAGCGCGAGCAGTTGCGCCTTGCGCTGCGGCGGCAGGGTGGCTTTCGATAGTGCGCGGATCGGTTCGACCACATGCAGATGGCCGGCATCGGCCAGTGCGCCGATGGCCAGCAAGGCGGTGTCGGCCTGCGTTGCGTGGTGTTGGAGTGCGGCGATGGCGTCTGCATCACCGCAACGGGCCAGTGCGTGCAGATCGAGCACTTCATCGGCAAGGGCGGGAAAGGGTACGGATTCTGCTGCCAATGCGAGGAAGTCCTGTGCCGGGCCCGTCGTGGAGTGGGAATCTTCGGCAGGGCACGATGCCTGGGCGGGTAGCGCCGCCAGCGCGGCGAGCAAGCAAAGGGCGACGATGCCGGCCTGCCTGCGCAGGCGGCGGCGTGAAGGCAGGGGCGTGGGTGAAGGGGACATTGCGTACTCCGGAATGGGGATGCCAGTGGATGTTCGACGGACAGAGGCCGTGAATCCGACATGCGGCGCACCGGGTAACCGTGCCAACTTCGCGACATGGCTCGCAGGCGGCGCGGTTGGGCGCTACAGTCGCACCTCCATCACCCATTCGTGTCGGAGGGGATCATGCAGGGTCTTTTCGGGTCGATGACGATACGCAGGTGGTGGACGCTGGCCCTGGCGTGGTTGCTGATGTTTCCAGCGCTGGCCTCTGCCGAGCGTGTGGCGTTGGTCGTGGGAAACAGCGCCTACGACGGCGCGGCGCGGCTAGTCAATCCGGGGCACGATGCAAGCGATATTGCGCAAGCGCTGGAAACGGCAGGCTTCGACGTTCGATTGGTGCTGGATGCTGATCGGCATGTGTTTCACAACGCCATCTCCTCGTTCCGCCAGGTCGCCGACCATGCCGAATTGGCGGTGTTTTTCTTCGCCGGGCATGGCCTGCAAGCGGGAGACCACAACTACTTCGTCCCAACCGGCACGGCGTTGGAGGCAACGCTGCCTGTCTCGGACCTGATCGCTCTCGAACAGGTTCTCGACGCGATGAGCGGCGCGGATAACCGGGTGGTGATTCTCGATGCTTGCCGAAACAACCCCTTTTCCGCCCCCACGCAATCTGTGCCATCAGCATCCACGGCCGGGCGCGATGCCGGGATGCGGACGCGAGGATTGGCGGGTGTCGATGTGAATCGAGGCATGGGGCACCGGCCTACCTTGCTGGCATTCGCCACTGCTCCAGGGTCGGTAGCCGAAGATGGCCCCGATGGAAACAGCCCGTTCAGCAGCGCGCTGAAGCGATACATCGGCGTGCCGGGCATCGACGTGCGCGAGGTTTTCACGAGCGTTCGGGAAAAGGTACTCAAGGACACGAATGGAAGGCAGGTGCCCTGGGACAACTCGTCACTGACTGGTGCCGTGTACTTCGTCGATCCCTCCACCGGCATTCTGGATATTTCGGTACGTCGCCCGGAAGCTGCACAGATTTTCGTGAATGGTCAGTTGAAGGGTGAGGGTGCAGCGGTGGTACGGGGTGTTCCCGCCGGACAGGTCTCGCTGCGTATCCAGGCACCCGGGTACCTGACGCATGAATCGTCCGTACAAGTCCGTGCAGGTGCGCGTGAAGAGATTTCCCTCAGCCTGCGCCGTGAGGTGGCGGCAGCCGGCAATGTGCTGCAACAACTCAACCAGAACCGTCCGTGGTGTTGTGACGGCGCGGGTAACAAAGTCTGCCTGATGCCTTCAGGCGGACGGACGGACATTCCCTGCCGGTGCCCGGGACGCGACTTCGTAGGACAGATTTGCAAGTAGCCGTGATCTGCGTCGAGTATCCACCCATTGAGCAATGAGGCCCCATCGTGAAGTTCAAGACCATCGCCACTGCCATCCTGGCATTCAATGCCGGGGCGTTTTTGCCCGCATCGGCCCAGTCGATCGACCTGTGCCCGATCCTGAGCCAGTTGATCTCCGAGTCTGGCAAAGGATTCCCGACGGTGCGCGGGGATGCGACCATCTCCGATCTTGGCTGGTACCGCTGCCGCCATCCGATCCCCGGCTCCACCACATGCAAGATCGAACTGAAAAAGGATGGAACCGATACCCACAACAAGATCGAATTTGGTTGGCAGCGCGGATCGATGGAGGAGGCCGTCGCGACGGCAGAAGCCTTGGCCGAAAGCGCGGCCGCCTGTGATCTTGGCGAGTACGTTGCACCGTATGAGGATCTTGATCCGGAAGATCGAAAGTGGCGGATTCGGGTGGATGGCGGCATTGATACGCCAGTCTTGTCCGAAGGCGTGACGATCCGGTTTCGATCCCGCTTCAACTCCTTCGCCAAGGCACCCTTTGCAATGATGGATCTAAGCTACGGCAAGGTTCACCACGAGTCAGACTGAGCCGACACACAGGGCAGCCTATGATCCTGTAAGGTAGGCCATCTCGGGGGTAAGGAAAATCCGAGCGCGGCAAAGTCGCGCAGAAGAACAAGGGCCAAAGGACCAAAGCGCCGAAGGACCAATCCCACGCTCAGGAACGACGCCTCACACACAATGCACGGGTGCCGGCGGAGAAGGAGGCGTGGACCGAGGTCCGGTTGCCATTGTTGAGACTGAAGAACCAGGCCTTCGAGGAACCACGCTGGGTACCGCTCCAAGGCCAAGGCTTGGTCAAGCGAAACAGCGGCGACACCTTGCAGGTGTATCCGCCACACGCCACGGTCCCGCCATTCGGCCTCCCATAAATCGCCGCCAACTCCTTGATCGACGGTAATCGCCAGCCCCCGCCACCCAGGGACAGGTCCGCGCAATACCGCCCCGCGTCGTCCCAGCCGATGTCCCGCCCATTGTCCCGCTGCGTCCATTCCAGCCCGGTCCGGGTATCGAACAACACCCCGCCGCCACGATCCACGAAGCCATTGGCATCGGCGGAGGCGCTGCTGCTCATCTGCTGGGCATTGCCGGGCGCGGGAGCAGCGGCAGGCCGAGTGGCAACGGCGGGCGCGGTGGCGGGCGGTGGCACGGGCGTCAAGGGGAGCTGCACGTCGGCCACCTGACCGCCCTGCACCAGCACGCTCCGCTCAAGTGTCTGGTAGCCGGTGGCTTCCGCACGCACCACGACACGACCGGCCGGCAGGTTCAGTCGGCGATTGCCGCTGCCCACCAGATCATCGCCGATGTACACCTGCGCGTTGGCCGGTGTCACTCCGATCGCCAGCGTGCCCTCGCGGGGCATCGCGGTGTTGTCCGGTGCCGCTGCCGGCTCCGCCAGATAAAACCGCCCGCGCAGATTGCTTTCCCGCATCGGCGTCTGCTGCCGGTCGGTGGCGTTCTCCACCGCCAGGGTGAGGTCGAGGAACACGTCTTCCATGGTGTAGCCGGGGCGGCCCAGCAGCGGAAGCAACTCGGCGGTGAATACACCATTCCTGCCGCTGCCGTCGAAGGACTTCTGGCCGGGCGAGGCGGCGTAGCCGATGAAACTGCCGGAAGGCGCGCGCATCGGCCCCAGCCCGCGCACCAGTCCTGAACGGGTGCGCTGCCGCATGGGACGGTCGCGGCAGGCATCCAGGATGAGGATGTTGGTGCCCTCGCCACGCTGCTCCATGCGGTTGAGTACCGAGCGCACGTCCAGCGCGAAGTCGGGCACGTCCTCGTAGTAGGCGATTTCCTGGTCGTCCACTGGGATCAGGTAGTTGGTGTTGTCGCCGCCCACACCGTGACCGGCGAAGTAGAAGAAGGCCACATCGCCGGCCTGCAAGCGCTCGCCGAATTGCTTGATGAGGCTGCGGCCAGTGCGGCTGTCCACGTCCAGTTGCGCGCTGCCGCCGATCAGCTCAAAGCCCAGCGTCTGCAACTTCGATGCGATGGCGCGGGCATCGTTGCGGGCGTTGTTGAGCTCGCCCATCGTGGGGTAGCTGTCGTTGCCGATCACCAGCGCCACGCGCTTTGGCGCGGCCAGAGCGGCCTGGGCCAGCAGCAGCCATGCCACAAGCCCGATCCACGCAAGCAATTTTCGTCGCCACATCCTGCGTTCTCCTTCCCGATGTTGCGCTCTTGCTTGCATGGCGAGAGCGGCTTGCCCATTCGACGGACACAAGTCCGAAATCCTGCCGCCAACATGCTCGATATCTGCGTGCATGAGGATAGCCGAAGCCAATGGCGACACATCGCTCACACGCGGGCACGCTGCCTGAATGAATCGTAGTGGCCCCGGTGTCGAGACAATGGTCCGCGTCCGTCAAGGAGGAGGGATGCCTCTCCGGAAGCGGTGCGATGCTGCATGTTTTTTCGTCGATTTTCGCGATCTTTCCTTGCGCGGCGAGGTGGGTCGCACCCGGGCTTGCCGGCATGCTGGCGAGCATGCTGGTGCTTGCGGGGTGCCAGCCCATTGCGCCTGTGGAGCACGATGTCTACCTGTGGCAGCGGGAGTGGACACCTGCACTGGAGCGCACCATGCGCGAATCCAGAGGCTGGGCGGCTCGCACCCGATTGCTGGTGGCGCACTGGTCGGCAGCCGGGCAGCCATCCACGATGCAGATTGGCCGTGCGGCAACCCATCTCAGGGGCCGGGAGGCGGTGGTGGTGGTTTGGATGGAGGGTCTGCCCGATCCTGTGGCGCTCACGGCGCACATGCAGTCGCAACTGCTCAGGTTGAAGCGCGCCGGGGTGCGGGTGGTTGCGGTGGAAATCGCCCACCATGCCGACACCTCACGTCTGGCCACCTATGCCGATTGGCTGGCTGCGCTGGGAGACAAGCGCACATGGCTGGACAAGCCGCTGTGGATCACCGCATTGCCTGGCTGGCGGCACTCGCCGGTTCTTCCCCGCCTGCTTTCCCTTGCTGATCGCTACACCTTGCAGTTCCATCTGCCTGATGGTGACGGCACTTGGACGGATATGGCACAGATGCGAATCTGGATGGAGGCGTTCGCGGAGCGTTCGTCCACGCCGTTTCATGTCTCGTTGCCGATGTGCGCCTCTCAGGCCGAATGGGATGCGGCAGACATGAATCATCCGGGCGAAGCGGAATCGCCCTCAAGCATCCGCCCCCGAAACCTGCGTCATCCAGATGCAACACACGGGCAACTGCACGACTGGCTGGCCTCGCTGGATACCTGGCGATCGCCTCGCTTTCGCGGGATCGTCTGGTACCACGCCCCGCCAGGAAACGATGGACAAGTCCTGTCATCAGGCACGCGTTCCGCGCCGGTTTGCCCTGAGTCGCCCGGTGCGCTTGCGCCACAAGGTATTGTTTGAACGCGAACCGATGGTTTGGCTTGCCGGGATTGTTCCGATGGAGGAACCGCGATGAAATGCTTCATCACTGTGGTGCTGATGGGCGGTCTCAAGAATCAAGTGCAACAGTTGAATTGAACCTGGCTATTTCCTCGGCCCAGGCTTCTTCCGGCGTGTT
>CAKSZJ010000029.1 GCA_934525595.1 uncultured Chiayiivirga sp.
CGCGCCTGGAGGGATTCGAACCCCCGACCAATGGCTTCGGAAGCCACTACTCTATCCGGCTGAGCTACAGGCGCGTGTTGCGGTGTGCGTGTCCCGCTGCGGGCTACCCGTGTCGCAGGGTGGCTGCGCGGCAGGCGCGCGAAGCGAGGTCGCGCATTGTGCCACGGATGCGCGGCCGGACGCGATGCCCAGGGGAGGTGTCGTGGAGGCTGCTGCTCGGCACAGGCCGCTTGGGTGCTGAACGCGCGGCTGACCGGCACCCCGGCAGTGGCGTCGCCTCAGCGGCGGTAGGTTGCCGCGTTCAGGCAGGAAAAGACGCTGACGATGAACCAGCCGAACGGCAGGAGGCTCAGGGTCAGGAGCCAGGTGATGGCGAAGCCGACGCAGGCGGCGAGAAACCACAGGATTGCCGAGATCAGGCGACCCTGGACGAGCTGGCCGAGGCCGGGGATGAACAGGCTGCAGATTGCGGCGATGACGTTGCCGGCGCTGCCTTGTCCGGTGGAAGTCATGGGCGTGCTCCTCGTGGTGATGGGGTGCGCATGGGCGATGCTGACGGCGTGGCGCGCAAGACGTGACCCGCACGGCTTCCATATTGGGTCGGATCGGTGAGAATGCCAGCCTCGGCGTTCACCTGCGCGATACCTTCATGCCGGCTCCTCCACGACTTCGGCCTCATGGCAGGCGCGATGCATCCGCCGCGCGGCGGGATGCCGCGACGGGTGTGCATCCGGCATCGGTGTGGCGGTGGCTGCGCGAAGCGTGGCAAGAGGGCGCGTTCCTGCTGGTGTGGCCGGCGTGGTGGGCGCTGTGGCTTGCCGCGGGCGGGGCACCTCCGTGGCGCGTGGCGCTGCTGTTTGCGCTGGTGCCGTGGCTGGCACATGGCATGGGGCGGACTTTCGGCCGATTCCTCGGCGGCTGGCTCGATCGGCGCGGGCAGATCGCCGATCAGGGAGCGCCCGCGTGGCGCGGGCGCGATGCGCTGCAGGCCTTTGTGGGACTGCTTCTGGCGGGGCTGGCGCTGGAATTCCTGGCGAATCGGCTGACGCTGTACCTGGGGGCGGCGGCGCTTGCGATGGCGCTGATCCATCCCGTCGTGCAGCGCGTGAGCTACCTGTCGCAGGCGTTTCTCGGCCTGGCGTTCGGCTGGGGCGTCGCGGTGGCGTTCGCTGCGGTGCAGGGCGAGATACCACCGCTGGCCTGGCTGCTGCTGTGCGCCTGCGCGCTCTGGGCGAGCGCCTGCTGTGTCTGGCAGGCGATGGCGCGGCGCGAAGACGACCTTCACCGCGGCGTTTGTTCCACGGCAATCCTGCTGGGCGACATGGCGCTCCTGGCGCAGGGTCTTCTATCCGGGGGCGCTCTGCTGGCGCTGGTGCTGGTTGGGCAGCGCGCGGCGCTGGGTGCGGCTTACTTCATGGCGCTGGGCGTGGCGGCGCTGCTGATCGGCGCGCAGTTCCGGATCGCGCGCGGCTGCGAGCCGACGGCCTGCCTGCGCGCCTTCGCGCTGGGCGGCTGGGTGGGCGCGGTGGTGTTCGCCGGCATCGCGGTGGCGCTGGCCCTGAAGTGACCGGCTGCGCAGGCGCCGGTCGTGCCGGCCTGCACGCCATGCCCCGCCGCGCTGGCGACGGTTTTGCGCCGAACCCGCAATGGGCGCAGCGGTGAGCGCAGGGAGCGACCAAGGTGACACTGCTCCGGCTGTTGCCGACAGGGTCAGCCTGCGGATGCGGCTGACTGAGCTCCGCGCCAGCGCTTAAGGTGCACCAGCAGCAGGGAGATCGCCGCCGGTGTGATGCCGGAGATGCGCATCGCCTGCCCGATGGTTTCCGGGCGGGCGCGCTCCAGGCGGGTGCGCACTTCGACCGACAGCCCGGAAATGCCGTCATAGCAAAAGTCCGGCGGGATCGGCGTTTCCTCGCTGCGGCGCTGGCGCTGGATTTCCTCGGCCTGTCGATCGAGGTAGCCGGAATACTTGGCTTGAATCTCCACCTGCTCGGCGGTGCGCGGATCGTCCACGCCCGGGCCGATCGAGGCAACGCGGGTAAGCCGCGCGTAGTCCATTTCCGGACGGCGCAACAGATCGTGCGCAGATGTTTCGCGGCTGACCAGCACGCCCAGGGTGGCTTCGATCTCGCGCCCCAGCGCGTTGCCGGGCGCGGCCCACAGCGCCTTGAGGCGGGCGGATTCGCGTTCGATGGCCTCGCGCTTTTCCGAGAAGTGAACCCAGCGTGCGTCGTCCACCAGGCCCAGTTCGCGGCCGCGCTCGGTCAGGCGGAGGTCGGCGTTGTCCTCGCGCAGCTGCAGCCGGTATTCGGCGCGCGAGGTGAACATGCGATACGGCTCGAGCACGCCGTTTGTGGTGAGATCGTCGATCAGGACGCCGATGTAGGCCTCGTCGCGGCGCGGGGTCCAGGGCGCTTGCCCGCGCGTCGCGCGCGCCGCGTTGATGCCGGCGACCAGGCCCTGGGCCGCGGCCTCCTCGTAGCCGGTGGTGCCGTTGATCTGGCCGGCGAAGTAGAGGCCGGCGATGGCGCGGGTTTCCAGCGAGGTCTTGAGGCCGCGCGGATCGAAGTAGTCGTATTCGATGGCGTAACCGGGCCGCGTGATGAGCGCGTTCTCGAAACCGCGGATGCTGCGCACCAGTTCCAGCTGCACGTCGAAGGGCAGCGAGGTGGAGACGCCGTTGGGGTAGATCTCGTGGGTGGTGAGGCCTTCGGGTTCGATGAAGACCTGGTGCGAGTCCTTTTCCGCGAAGCGCACCACCTTGTCCTCGATCGAGGGGCAATAACGCACGCCGGTGCCTTCGATCACGCCGGTGAACAGTGGCGAGCGGTCGAGCGCGCCGCGGATGATGTCATGCGTGCGTGCGCTGGTGTGGGTGATCCAGCAGCTCACCTGCGGCGGATGGTCGGCGTGCGAGCCAAGATAGGAAAACACCGGGCGCGGCGTGTCGCCGCGCTGCTCGTCCAGCACCGACCAATCGATGCTGCGGCCGTCGATGCGCGGCGGCGTGCCGGTCTTGAGGCGATCCGCGCCCAGCGGAAGCTCGCGCAGCTTCAGCGCCAGCGGCGTGGCGGGCGCATCGCCGGCGCGACCGCCGGCATAGTTGGAAAGTCCGATGTGGATCTTGCCGGCCAGGAAGGTCCCGGCGGTGAGCACGACGCAGGCGGCGTCGAAGCGCAGGCCCATTTGCGTCACCACTCCGCGCACCTGGTCACCTTCGATGACAAGATCCTCGACCGCCTGCTGGAAGAGGCTGAGGTTGGGCTGGGTTTCCACCGCGCTGCGGATTGCGGCCCGGTAAAGCTGCCGGTCTGCCTGACAGCGGGTGGCGCGGACCGCCGGACCCTTGGAGGCGTTGAGGGTGCGCCACTGGATGCCGGCGCGGTCGGCCGCGCGCGCCATGATGCCGCCCAGCGCGTCGATTTCCTTTACCAGGTGGCCTTTGCCGATGCCGCCGATCGCTGGGTTGCAGCTCATCTGGCCGATGGTGTCGATGTTGTGGGACAGCAGCAGGGTGCGTGCGCCGCTGCGCGCCGAGGCCAGCGCCGCCTCGGTGCCGGCGTGGCCGCCGCCGACCACGATCACGTCGAATTGTTCGGGATAGCGCATGACAGAACTTGACGAGCTTTGTCGCAAATGAATGATTTTTGTAGTTGGAACGATTCCTGCAACAGCAGGGACGCACTCGTGCCGGCAGGCACGCGGCCCATCACAAGGCTAGCAGCGCGACGCGCGCGCCGGACTGATGGGTCGTGGTGCTGATCGAGTTGGACAGGGATCGATCTGCGCGTCACGAGGACGCAGCCGGCGTCAGGACATCGACGACCGGCACATCTCTCGCGTTTCCGGATGCCGGAAACGCCGAACCCCCGCTTGCGGAGTGCGCCGCAAGCGGGGGTTCTTAGTGAAGTCGGCGCCCGACGGTCTTTAGTGGAACAGGGGAATCCAGGACAGACCATTGCCGGGCGCCGAACAGGCGGTGAAGCATTGGATGACTTCCGGACGCTGTCGCAAACAGACGCTGGAGGTCACTTGCGGCAAATCATACCGACGCGGCGAGAGGGTGCAAGACGTTCCGGCGAATTGACGGGCTGGAATTGTGACTGCGTTCACGAACATGACGGCGGGCGACGGATTTCGGAACCTGCACCCCGGATGACGCCTTATTCCTCGCGCGTCGAGCCTACGCGGCGCACCGCACCGCTGCGGCTGCCGGAATGTGATCCGGAGGGCGCAGGACGGGATACGGTTTCCGGCGGTGCCGAATACGTTGCCGGCGGGTTCGCGCGCACCGGCGCGCTGCGTGCCGGCATTTCCAGCTGTCGCACCGGCGCGGGTTCGGAGCGTGCGGGCGCGTAGCCGGATCGGCCGGGGGCGGGAAGCAAGGTTCGCGCGGGAGGCTGCGACGCGCTGCCGCGAGGCGGATAGGCGGGAAGCGGTGCCGAGCCGGCCCCCCGCGAGGGGGCCGTCACCGGCGTGCTGCGCTGTACCGGCCGCACCGTTCGGATGGGAATGCCGTGATCGGGCGTGCTGCGAACCGGTGCCGTTGCCGTGCCGCGGACCGGCAGCGCCGGGCGGGTAGGCGCGTCCAGTGAACGACGAACCGGCGTGCCTGGTTGTGCGGGCACGGCGGCGCGCGAGGGCGGGTTTGTGTTGCCATGGCGTTGCTGCAGCTCGCGGCGGCTGTCGCTGTAGGGCCGCGGACCGTCGAGGCGATCGCGTGGAACGGCCTGGGAGCCGCGCGTCTGGTTGCCGAACAGGCCCGTCGAAGGGGCGGCGCGAGTGCCGCCCGCGCCCACGCGGCGCACGTCGCCCGATGGCGCGGTCTTGCCGTAGGCGCCCGGCCGTGTCGTGCCGTAGCCGCTGCGCGGAATCGCAGCGCGATTGCCGCTGTAGGACGGCGCCACCGGGGCGCCCTGCGTGCGGCTGTAGCCGCCCGACGCGCCGCTGCGCGGGTAGGTGGTCGGATACGGGCGACGGATTTCCGCCAGGCGCGAGGCTTCCACCCGCGCGTCGCCGTAGCGCGGAGTCGGGTAGTAGTGGCGGTACTTCGGGTAATGGTTGTACCAGCGCCCCCAGTCGTAATAGCTGTCCACCCACGCGTAGCGGTAAGGCGAATAGGACAGCCAGCCGTGCGAATGCCAGCCGTGGCTGTAGCCCAGGCTTAAATAGCTGCGCGGGAACCAGGTGACGCCGTAGTAGTAGCCCGGGTACGCGAACGGGTCGTAGTACCAGCGGTTGATGGGCCAGAACACCGAGTAGTAGTAGGGGTAGTCGAAGTAGCTCACTCCGACGCTGCCGTAGCCGCCGTAGGACCCTGCGCCGAAGTAGTAGTCGCCGCGGTCGCTGTAGGCCGGCGAGTAGTAGCTGTCGCCGTCGCGATAATAGGTCGGCGCATCGCTGCGGTACGGAGCGTTCCCGGAATAGCCGTCGCTGGCATATGGTTCGCGATAGACCACTTCGCGGGTGGTGACGCAGCCGGTGAGGGTTGCGGCGGCAAGCAGAACGATGATCCAGCGCTTCATTGCGGTCGGCCCCTTCTTTCGCGACGTGTAAGGTGAGTCTCGGATGCGGGCGGTAAATCCGTGCTGAACTCGCCGCGTTCGCGCGCTCCCGCATGCCGCGGGTTCAGTTCGCGATGGCGCTGGTTCAGCCTTGTGGCGTATCGCGCAACCGCGCCAGCGTTTCACGGCTGTCGCGCGAGGACAGGCGCGTTTCGAGATTGCGGAGGTGCCGGTCGAGAAGATCGCGGCGCCCGGCATCCAGGCGTCGCCAGTTTTCCAACAGCGCCAGAAGGCGCGACGCGATCTGCGGGTTGATCGCGTCCAGCTCGGGAAGCCGTTCGAAGAACAGCGCGTAGCCGGCGCCGTCGGCGCGATGGAAGGCTGGCACGTTGCCGCGCATCAGCGCACCCAGCACGGCGCGCACGCGGTTGGGATTGGTCGGCTGCCAGAACGGGCCGCGCAGGATCGCTTCGATGGTGTCCAGCGTGCCTGCGCGCGGTGCGGTGGCCAGCACGGCCAGCCAGCGGTCGATCATCAGCGCATCGCCGCGGTGACGTGCGGCGAATGCTCCGAGCACGTCGTCGGCCTGCCGGAGGCCGGCGTGCAGCAGGGTCTGCAGTGCGGCGAGGCGGTCGGTGAGGGTGTTGGCGCCGTGATACTGCGCCACGGCGCGGCTGCCATCGCGCTCAACGCGCGCGAGGCGCGCCAGGCACAGGTTGCGAAGGCGCCGCGCGCTGGCGCTGTCGGCTTCCAGCCCGCCGAGGGTGCGCGCGGTGAGGCGCAGGTAGCGCTCGCGCAGGCGTTCGGCCTGATGCCTCGCCAGCGCATCGTGGGTGGCTTCGCGGGCTGCCCATAGCGCGTCGATGTCGATCCGTTCCAGCGTCGCGCCCAGTTCCCAGACGTCGGGCAGGGTCAGACACTCGGCCACGAAGGCGTCGTCGGCGTGCCGGTCATCCAGCAGGGCGGACTGCGCGCGCAGCAGCGCATCCAGTGCGGCTCCCCGCTGCGTTCCGGGAAGAATGGCGGTGTGTGCGAGCTGCTGCAGCGCCTGCCAGCGCGTCAGCGGATCGGCTTCCACCTGAATCAGCCGCGCGAGTTCGTCGGGTGCGTAGTCGTATTCCAGCCGCACCGGCGCCGACAGGTCCTGGAGGAAGGCCGGCAGCGGCGGCTGGGTGAGACCGCGAAGCCGCAGCGTGTGTTCGCGCCGGCGCAGTTCGACCAGCCCGGGCCGGCAGTCCGCGTCTGCCTCGGGCAGCGCCTCGATGCGATGGCCGTCTGCGTCGTAGAAGGCCAGGGCCAGCGGTACGTGCAGCGGCTGGTCCGGATCGGCGCCGTGCTGGCGCAGGGTGAGCGTGTACTCGCCGCGCGACGCGTCGAAACGCGCCTGCGCCTCGATGCGCGGCGTACCCGGCTGCTCCCACCAGTGCAGGAACTGGGTGAGGTTGCGACCGGAGGCTTCGTGCATGGCGGCCACCAGGTCTTCCACCGTGGCGGCGCCGCCGTCGTGACGGGCAAAGTAGAGATCCAGCCCGCGGCGGAAGTCGGTTTCGCCCAGCAGGGTGTGCATCATGCGCACCAGTTCGGCGCCCTTCTCGTACACCGTGGCGGTGTAGAAGTTGTTGATCTCGCGATAGCTGGCCGGGCGCACCGGGTGCGACAGCGGGCCGGCATCCTCGACGAACTGGCGGCTCCTGAGCAGGCGAACGTCCTCGATGCGCTTGAGCCCGCGCGAGTGCAGGTCGGCGGTGAACTCCTGGTCGCGGAACACCGTCAGCCCTTCCTTGAGCGAGAGCTGGAACCAGTCGCGCAGGGTCACGCGGTTGCCGCTCCAGTTGTGGAAGTACTCGTGCCCGATCACCGATTCGATGGCGATGAAGTCTTCGTCGGTGGCGGTATCCGCGTCGGCGAGGATGTAGCGCGCGTTGAAGATGTTGAGACCCTTGTTCTCCATCGCACCCATGGTGAAGTCCTGGGCGGCGACCACGTTGAACACGGAAAGGTCGTAGGCGCGGCCGAAGCGGCGCTCGTCCCAGGCCATCGCGCGCAGCACCGCGCCCAGCGCGTAGTTGCAGCGTGCCACGTCCACCGGTTCCGCCCAGACGTTCACCTCCACCGCGCGTCCTTCCATCGTGGTGAAGGAGGCCGTGACCCGGGACAGGTCGCCGGCCACCAGCGCAAACAGGTAGCTGGGCTTGGGGTGCGGGTCGTGCCAGCGTGCGAAGTGGCGGCCGCCGTCCAGCTCGCCGGTCTCCACCAGATCGCCATTGGACAACAGCACCGGGAAGCGAGCGCGGTCGGCGATCAGGGTGACGTCGTAGATCGTCGAGACGTCGGGACGGTCGATGAACCAGGTGATGCGCCGGAAACCTTCGGCCTCGCACTGGGTGAACAGGGCGCCGCGGCTCAGGTACAGGCCTTCGAGCCGGGTGTTGCGATCGGGCTGGATGCGCACCTCGGTGTGCAGCTCGCAGGTGGGCGGTGCGCCGTGAATGGTCAGACCGGCTTCATCGATGGAATATTCGCCCGGCGCCAGCGCGCGACCGTCGAGTACGATTTCCAGGAGCTCCAGCTCCTCGCCGTCCAGGCGCAGCGGCTGCGGCGCCTGCCCCGGATCGGCTTCGAGCCGGAGGGTGGAGCGCACCCGGGTATGCCGTGCGTCGAGGTTGAACTGGAGCGAGGCGCTTTTCACGCGCCACGCGGGCGGGCGGTAGTCGGCGAGGCGGATGGCCTGGTCGGGAAGGGATGCCATGGGATTTTCTGCGTGCGGTGCCGGCGCAGGCCGGCGAATGGGGTGCGCGGCCGGAACGGCGTGCGGCGAAGGCATGGATGTTACCCATATGAGGTACGTCATGGGTGAATCAGGCCGCGCTATGCTTGTTCCTGCCGCAGGAAAAACGGAAGAAAACCATGCGCCTTGCGCCGGATGATGGCAGTTGCACGCTGGATGCGGTGCGCGACGCGGCGGCGCGTATCGCGCCCCACGCCCGCGTCACACCGGTGCTGCGCTGCGCCTCGATCGACCGCATCTCCGGCGTCAGCCTCCACTTCAAGGCCGAGCACCTGCAGCGCGTCGGCGCGTTCAAGTTCCGCGGCGCGTGCAACGCGGTGTTTTCGCTTGACGAGGCGACCGCGGCGCGCGGCGTGGTGACGCAATCGTCGGGAAACCACGGCGCGGCCGTCGCGCTGGCCTGCCGGCTGCGCGGCATCGCGGCCACGGTTGTGGTGCCGCGCGGCGCGCCGCAGGTGAAGCTCGCGGTGATTGCGGACTTCGGCGCGCGCATCGTGCCGTGCGAGGCCTCCCAGCAGGATCGCGATCGCGTTTCTGCGCAGGTGCTGGAAGACACCGGCGGCGCGCTGGTGCATCCCTTCGACGATCCGCGCGTGATCGCCGGGCAGGGCACCGCGACGCTGGAACTGATGCGTCAGGTGCCGGAGCTGGATGCGATCGTCGTCCCGGTTTCCGGCGGGGGATTGCTGTCTGGCACGCTGATCGCTGCCAAGGCGCTGAATCCCGGCATCGAAGTGTTCGGTGCTGAGCCGGAAGGCGCCGCTGACGCCTGCGCGTCGCTGCGGCAGGGCCGGCGTGTCGTCGACATGGTGCCGGACACCATCTGCGACGGCCTGCGCGCGCAGCTGTCCGAACGCACCTTCTCGATCCTGTCGCGTCACTGCGACGGCATCCTGCTGGCCAGCGACGACGAGGTGCGCGTTGCGATGCGGCTGCTGTTCGAACGCATGAAACAGGTGGTGGAGCCGTCCGGTGCGATGGCCCTGGCAGCGCTGCTGCGCGCACGCGCGCGTTTCGCCGGAAAGCGCGTGGGGATCGTGCTTTCCGGGGGCAATCTCGATCTTGCGGCCCTGTTTTCCTCAGGGGCGTAAGGGACCTTGTGTGCTGCGTGGCGGCGCCTGCGAAAACGGTGTCAGTCTGGCGCCCGCGCCGGCTCGTCCTCGTCGTCCTCTCGCGGCAGCAGCGGCACGCCCATCTCCGAGCGGACTTCGGCAACGGCGGCCTGGGCGATCTCGTCGCGCAGCGGGCGGTCGGAGCGCCGCTGCGCGCGCTCGCCGCGCTGCACGGCCAACGCCCTGGCATAGGCATCGGCGGCCGCCTCGCTGCGGTGTTGGGCGGCGTGGACGTGGCCCAGCTCTTCCCACGCTGCGGCGCCGGCACCGTGCGCCAGCGCGCGCTGCAGGTAGTCCTCGGCCTTGCCCCAGATCTGCTCCTTGCGGCACAGCCTCGCCAGCGTGACCAGGAGCCCGGGATCATCCGGGTGTGCGGACAGCCAGCCTTCGGCGATTTTCAGCGGCGAGCGGCCGGTGCCGCGCGGCAAACGGCCGTAGATGGCGGCCAGTTCGGGCGACCAGCGCTTGCGCATGGCGTCTTCCACGGCGGCGACGGCGGCGTCGCTGTCGCCCAGATCCACCGAACGCTTCGCGTAGGCGGTGACGATGGGCGCGCGGATCTTCTGCGCGCGCGACAGGCGGCCCCAGGCCGATGCCAGCGTCTGGGCATCGGGCGCCTGCTGCATCGTGGCGGCAATGATGGCGTCCTCCTCGTCCGCCAGCGCGTCGCCCTCCAGCACGCGGCTGGCGCGCAGCGCCGGCAGCAGGTCCATGGCTTCGCCGGCGCGTCCGGTCGCGGCCAGCGCCTTCAGATAGAGCTCAAGCGCGCGCGGTGGCAGGGCCGCCACCGGCTGGTCATCGAACAGCGCGGCGATCGCCGGCGCATTGCCGTTGCGGTGGTGCAGGCGTGCCGCGACGAGGGCCGCCACCTGTGCGTCGCCACGCTCGCCCGCGCGCGCCAGGAGTTCGTCCGCCCGCTGCGAGTCGCCGCGCGACTGCGCCGCACGCGCCGCGCCCAGCAGGGCCGGAAGCCGATGCTGCGGCTCGCTCGCGGCGCGCGTGAGCAGGCGTTCGGCGCGGTGCCAGCGGCCTTCGTGCAGCGCCACCAGACCACCCGCAAGCCTTTCGCGCGCGACATGGCGGCGTCGCCGCGACCAGTACCGCCACGGCAGGCCCAGCAGCGTGACCAGAAGCCACAGCGCGGCCAGCGCGAGGAGCAGCGCGGTTGCTGCCACCACCAGGGTGGTTTCGATGCTCCAGCCGCGCAGCGCCACCTGGACGTAGCCCGGGTCGGCCGTGACGATGCGCCACAGCCAGGCACCCGCGAGCGCGAGCGCCAGCAGCGCGAACAGGCCGGCGAGACGTTTCACGGCTCGACTCCCTCGCCGCGTCCGATGGCGGCCTCGGGCGCCGCGTGTTCGACGTCCGGCAGGTTGCCGGAGGGCGCGGGCGGCGCTGCCGGGGGCGAGGGAGGTACGGGCCTGATCGTCACGCTGCTGCCCACGCTGCGCGCGGCGCGCAGGCTGCGCAGCTCGCGCAGCGTGGCGCCGAGCACCGGCGGGGTCGGCAGCAGCGCCGTGTCGCGCGCGATGGCGAGGCGCGACAGCCAGTCGGCGACGGCGGGCGATGACGTGTCGAACAACGCTTCGCCGGAATCCGTGATGCGATCCAGCGAGGCCTGGAACGCGGCGGCGTCCGGCCGCGCCAGCGCAGCCTGTGCCAGTTCGAACTGGAGCGACATCGCGGCCAGCGCGGCCTGCTGCTGCGCCGGACCGAGCGGGTCGGCCTGCGTGCCGACGCGGCGTACCGTGACCAGCTGGCCGAGCAGCTGCGCGAGGCGCGAACTGTCCGGCCCCGCGAGGGGGTGCTCACCGGCGCGCGAAGAAGGCAGCTGCGTCAGGACGCCGGCCAGCACCGCCAGTTCGGCGCGCAGCGACGGGCGCGGATCGGGCGGCACCTGGCGCAGCTGGATCAGCTCCTGGGCGAGGGTCTGGCGCAGCGTGGCCAGTGCAGGATCGTCCAGTTCCGAAAGCGTGCCTTCGGCCAGGGAGTAGGCCTGGATTGCAGCGCCGACGTCGGCGTAGAGCGACAGCCGCTCGGCCCCCATGGCCAACAGGAACTCCGCTTCATTGAGACGCAGCAGGCTTTCTCCGCTCATCCGGCTCTGCGCCAGCCGTGCTACCGCGTCCTCCAGCAGGCCGGCGCGTTCGCCCATGCCCAGAAGCTCCTCGCGCAGCACCTGGTTGGTGGCGCTGGATGAGTCGAGCCGCTGCGACAGGCGCTGCTGGCCTTCGCGCAGCTGGTCGATTGCGCGATCGAAGTCGGCCAGGCGCGCGCGCAGGGCCTCGTTCTCCGCCCGCATTTCGGCGTGCTGGCCATCGCTTTGGCGCAGGCTCAGAACGCCCCAGCGCGCGCCGATGGCGGCCAGCACGAGCACGAGTGCCAGCAGCACCCACGGCCAGCGTCGCGGCGCGCGCGCGCCGGTATCGGCGGGAGAAATTGAATGAGTGGCGTCGGTATCAGTCACGGCTGCAGCGTCCGGACGGGTCTGAATGTCATGCTACCGGAAGCGCGCCGCACCGACATGTTCGACGAGCGCGTCGAGCAGCGCCGCTGCGGTCGGTGCCGGCGCGCTCGCCACGTGCGCGAATCCGTATCGGTGTGCGAGTTCCGCCAGGCGCAGGCTGCTGGTCACGGCGGTGGCGTCGAGCAGGCGTGTGCGCAACGCTGCGGGAAGCGCGGCCAGCGCCAGTTCGAGCGCTTCGCCGCTGGATACCAGAACGGCGCGCGGCGTCGCGCTGGCGCCCAGCGCGCGCAGATGCCGCGCATTCATGCGCGGCGGCAGACGGCAGTAGACATCGGCGCGCCGCAGCTCCAGGCCGCGCGCCGTGAGGCCCGCACCGATCACGCCGCGGCCGCCCGGCGCCGTGACCAGACCAACCGGTCCGCGCGCCTCGCGCCAGTGCGCCAGCGCGAGCACACCGTCGGAGTGCATCGCATCGGGCGGCGGCGCGAGCGGGGAAATCCCGTGCCGGCGCAGCGCCCGCGCGGTGCCTTCGCCCACCGCGATGGCGGTTCGCCCGGGCAGGGCGCGAAGCGGCAACAGGCGCGCGGCAAACGCCACTGCCGCCGGACTGGTGAACACCACCGAGGAACACGCCAGGGCGCTGTGCAGCGCTGCTCTTGCGGTCTGCTCGTCGCTGGCGGATGCCAGCCGGAGGCCCGGCAGCGCGACGTGTTGGCCACCGCGTGCGGTGACCGCGCGCCGCACTGCAGCCTGCTGCGCGCTGGGGCGCAGGCAGACCACCGACCAGCCGGCGAGTGGTTTCGAGACAGGATCAGGTGTCATCGGGCAAGCTTACGCGCCATCCCGCAGCACGCGCATCCATGCAAGCCAACGTTCCCTCCCACCCGGTCATCACGCGCCTCCTCTCCATGCAGCCGGTGCAGGCCATGCAGCTGCGCCTTTCCGGAATCGGTGCCGACGCGCTTTGCCTGTCCGCGCCGCTGGCGGCCAATGTCAACGACAAGGGCTGTGCCTTCGGCGGCAGCCTGACGAGTGTGATGACGCTGGCGGCGTGGGCGCTCATGTCGATCCGGCTGGAGGATGCCGGCCACCGCGCCGAGGTCTACGTGCAGGATTCCAGCGTGCGCTACCTGGCGCCGCTGTACGGCGATCTGCACGCGCGCGCATGGCTGGAGGACGGACAGGCGTGGGACGAGGTGCTCGAGGCCTTCGCGGCGCGCGGCAAGGCGCGCGCGGCCATGGTGGCGGAAGTCCGCGACGCGGCTGGCGTCTTGTGCTGCACGTTCAGCGGCCGCTTCGTCGCGCTGACGCCGCGCGATTGAGCTCACTTCTCCACGAACGCACGCTCGAAGACGTATTCGCCGGGCGTGCCGATGCGCGGTGCGGCCTTGAATCCACGCCGCTCCAGGATGGTGCGGAAGTCCGCAAGCATCTGCGGGCTGCCGCAGATCATGGCGCGGTCGTGCGCCGGGTCGAGCGGCGCGATGCCGAGGTCGGCGCTGATTTGCCCGGCGTCGAGCAGGTCGGTGAGGCGGCCGCGGTGGACGAAGTCCTCGCGCGTCACCGCCGGGTAGTAGCGCAGCTGGCGTGAAATCATCTCGCCCAGGTACTCGTGCTGCGGCAGCTCGCGGACGATGTGGTCGCGATAGGCCAGGTCGCAGACGTTGCGTACGCCGTGGGTCAGGATCACCCGCTCGAAGCGCTCGTAGGTGTCCGGATCCTTGATGATCGAAAGGAACGGCGCCAGCCCGGTGCCGGTGGAGAGCAGGTACAGGTTGCGGCCTGGATGCAGGTCGGAAATCAGCAGGGTGCCGGTGGGCTTGCGCCCGAGGAGGATTTCGTCGCCGGGCTTGAGGTGCTGCAGGCGCGAGGTGAGCGGGCCGTGTTGGACCTTGATGGAGAAGAACTCCATTTCCTCTTCCCAGTTGGCGCTGGCCACCGAATAGGCGCGCATCAGCGGCTTGCCGTCCACCGGCAGCCCGATCATCACGAACTGGCCGTTCTCGAAGCGCAGGCCGGCGCCGCGCGTGGTGCGGAAGCTGAAGTAGTCGGGCGTCCAGTGGTGGACGTGCAGCACGCGTTCGACGTCGAACGTGGACATGGGGCGCTCCATCAACGAAAGGGCCCGGCATACGCGCCGGGCCCTTCATAGTTTAGCTGCACTGCAACAGGCGGTTTGAGCCGAATCAAACCCGTGGGCGACAGGGCGGGAGGGTTCAGTCGCCCATCTGCGCGTGCAGGTAGATGGTCAGGCCCAGGCGCTCGATCAGGTCGGCCTGGGTTTCCAGCCAGTCCAGGTGCTCCTCGCCGGCCTCCAGCAGCTCGGTGAGCAGATCGCGCGAGACGTAGTCCCCGCTGGTTTCGCACTGCGCGATGCCCTCGCGCAGGTCCGTCAGCTCCTGCAGCACCAGCGTGCGGTCGCAGGCCAGGCATTCCTGCGGGGTTTCACCGATCAGCAGTTTGCCCAGGTTTTGCAGGTTGGGCAGGCCTTCGAGGAACAGGATTCGCCCGATGAGCCGGTCGGCCTGTTTCATCTGCCGGATCGATTGCGCGTAGTCGCGCTCGTTGAGTTCTTCCAGCCCCCAGTTGCTGAACATGCGGGCGTGCAGGAAGAACTGGTTGATCGCGGCAAGCGCGTTGAACAGCGCCTTGTTGAGGTACGCGATGGTCTTGCGGTCGCCCTTCATCGGCGCTCTCCGTGGATGGCCAGACGCGCTAGCTTAACCTGCCGTCGAGCTGCGGCGCGAACGCAGGGCGCCCGGTGGTCCGATGCGTTGCGCTCAGGCGGCCGCCAGCAGCGGCAGGGAGAACAGGTCGCTGCGGGCGTCGCGCAGGATGTCCATAGCCAGTTCGCCGCAGCTGCCGCAGACGGTGGAGCAGCCGGTCATGGCCGACAGGTCCGAAAGGTCGCTGGCACCGGCGAGGGCGGCGTCGCGGACGTCGCGGTCGGTGATGCCATTGCAGATGCAGACGTACATGGAACCCACCCGTGAGGCGATGGGCGAATCTTCCTGTCAATGCGAATGAATGTCAACATCATTCGCAATCGTGGATCCAGTGCGCGCCCGTCCCCAGGCGCTCAGATCGGTGCGAACAGTTCCGCCAGGTCGGATTCATCGAAGCCCAGCGCGGTGCTGCTGCCGCCCCCTTCAAGCACGGCACGCGCAAGCTCGGCCTTGCGTTCCTGCATGGCCTGGATCTTTTCCTCCACCGTGCCGGCGCAGATCAGCTTGTAGACGAAGACGGGTTTGTCCTGCCCGATGCGGTGGGCGCGGTCGGTCGCCTGCGATTCCACCGCCGGATTCCACCACGGGTCGTAGTGGATCACCGCGTCGGCGGCGGTCAGGTTGAGGCCGACGCCGCCGGCCTTGAGGCTGATCAGGAACACCGGAATACCACCTTCCTGGAAGCTGCTTACCAGATCGGCGCGCGTGGTGGCCGGAGTGTCGCCGGTGAGGCTCAGGAACGGAGTCTTGCGCTTGCCCAGCGCCTGGCCGATCAGTGCGAGCATCTGGGTGAACTGGGAAAACACCAGCACCCGCCGTCCTTCGGAGATCAGGCCGTCGAGCAGGTCGAGGAGGGCCTCCAGCTTGGCCGATTCGCGCACCTTGCGTGCAGCGTCGAGCTTGACCAGGCGCGGGTCGCAGCACGCCTGGCGCAGCTTGAGCAGGGCGTCGATGACCACGATGCCCGACTGCCCCAGTCCGCGCTGGGCGATCGATTCGCGCACCCGCTCGTGCTGCGCCAGGCGCAGGGTTTCGTAAAGCTGGCGCTGGGCGCCCTGCAGTTCGAGCGAGCGCACGATCTCGGTCTTGGGCGGCAGTTCGGCGAGCACGTCCTCCTTGCGCCGGCGCAGCAGCAGCATGGCCACGCGCCGGTTGAGCCGCGCCTGGCGGTCCGCGTCGCCGTGCTTTTCGATCGGGGTGCGGTAGGTGCGGGTGAAGCGCGTCTCGCTGCCGAGCAGCCCCGGTTCCACCGCATCGAACTGCGCCCACAGCTCGCCTAGATGGTTTTCCAGCGGCGTGCCCGTCATGGCGAGCCGGCGCCGTGCCGGAATCTCGCGCACCACCTGTGCGGCCTGGCTGCGAGCGTTCTTGATGGCCTGCGCTTCGTCGAGGATCAGTATGGAAAACCTCTGCTCGCAGAGACTGTCGCGATCGCGCGGGAGGAGAGGGTAGGTGGTGATGACCAGGTCCGAATCCACGATGGCCTCGTAGCGCGCGGCGCGGTCGCTGCCGTGCAGAACCAGTACCCGCAGGTCGGGTGCGAAGCGCGCGGCTTCGTCGCGCCAGTTGCCCACGAGGCTGGTCGGTGCCACGACCAGGGCCGGGAGGTCGAGCCGGCCGCGCTGCTTTTCCGACAGCAGGTGGGCGAGCACCTGCACCGTCTTGCCCAGGCCCATGTCGTCGGCCAGGATGCCGCCCAGTCCGGCGTCGGAGAGAAAGTTCAGCCAGGCCAGGCCTTCGCACTGGTAGGGGCGAAGCTCGGCGCGGAATCCCTCGGGCGCTGCCGCTGCGGCCGGCAGCGTGCGCAGCGTGTCCATTTGCGCGCGGAACCGCTCGGCGCCGCGCCATGGCATGCCGGTGTCCTCTGCAATGCGGCGCAGCGTCGCGGCCTGGGTGCGGTGCAGCCGCAGCCCCTCTTCGCTGTCCACGAGCCACTCGAGCAGGGGTTCGAGCATGCCGCGCAGGCGCGCCATTGGCAGGCGCACGCTGCGATTCTCGTCGATGCGAACGCGCCAGGCGGCGTCGTCCGGCTCGTCGTCCGGGCGCTGGAGGGAAAAGTCGGGGTCGGCCAGCACGCGGCGCAGGATCGGCAACAGGTCGATGCGCTGGCCTTCCACGTCGATGCCCAGCGAGACGTCGAACCAGCGGCTGCCGGACTCGTCCAGTTCGGACAGGTCGGCATGCCAGTCGTCGATCTCGACGACGTCGTCGCGCGGGAAGTCCGCGGCATATTCGATCCGGAAACCCGTCGCCGCCAGTTCCGCCAACACCGAAGCCCATGCCTCGGGGCTTGCCGGCGTGCGATAGCTCCCGGTCTGGAGCAGCCACTGGTCGGGTTCGAAGCGATTGCGCCGCAGCGCCATGTCGTGTGCCCAGATGAGCGCATCGCGCAGCCCGGAATCGGCCAGGCGCTGCTCCGCGCGCCGCTCGCGCGCGGCATCGCGGATGATCTCGGTGACTTCTTTGCCGGAGTCGTCCTGACGGCGCTCGGTGTACACGCCCGGGGCGAGCCGGTGGCCGTCATAGTCGAAACTCAGGGTGGCCACGCCCAGCCGCAAGGGCGCGCGCTGCGCATGGCGTGCCTCCATTTCCACGCTCACGACCTGCATCGAGAGCACTGCGACGGGCGCGGCTTTCACCTGGCGCACGCGGCGCGGCTGCGGCATTGCCACCGGCAGCGCACTCTGGCGCTTGAGGCGCTGCTGTACCTCGGCGACGTCTTCGGGCTGGAGCGGCGGTGCCGCCGCGACGGCGTGCACCAGCGCGGGGTCGCCCTCGACCCGGCCATAGCGCCGTGCCGCGGGCTGCACGTACCAGAGCCGGTGGCCGAGCAACAGCACGGTCGGCTCCGGGTCGTCGAGGGATAGCGCCAGCACCTGCGTACCGTCGGGCTGGTCGTCCCAGCGCAGGTGGAGAGACTGTGTCGGCGCGGCCTCGATCGGTATGCTGCCGCGCTCCCAGAACACCGGATGGTGGCGCAGCAGCTGGACCAGCGCGGCTTCGGCGTGGGCCGAATCGATCGGCACCGGATCGGTGCGCCGCGCGCCTCGGCCGGATGCGGCGAGGAGGGTGCCGAGCGCGATCGCGTCCTCGGTGCTCCAACCGCCGGCCGGTGCCGGGCTCGGGCCTTCGGCCGTCAGCTCCAGCGGCTTGGGGTCGACCAGGCCGCCCATGCGGCCCCGCCCGGCGCGAAGGAAGGCGGGAAGCACTGCGAGCCGGCCCATGTCTTCGCGCAAAATCAGGCCGAAGCGGCGATCCACGGCTTCGGGCAGCGTCGCTCGCGGCTCCAGTTGCGCCAGCCGCGAGAACCAGAAGTCCCACGCCGGCAGGTTGCTCGCGGTCTGGGCCGCCATCTGACCGGCGAGGGCGCTGCGCAGCCATTCGGGCAGGGTCTCCATCTGCTCTGCCGGCAGCGTGCCGCTGGGCGGTGGCGGCGCGATGGGCTCATCCTTGGGCCACTGCGCGGACGGGAACCGCTGGGCGTAGAGCAGCAGCAGCGCCTGGTGCTTGCACGGCCCGTTGACCGGGCAGTCGCAGGAGCCGAACAGCGCCAGCTGCCCGCGACCCTGCTCGCGGAACTCGACCCAGGGTTCGTAGATCGCCTCGCCGCTGCCGCGCACCAACGCCCGCAGCCGGATCACTCCGCGCCGGTCGCGTTCCAGCGAAAGGCTCTGGAGGTGATCGTTGTTCAGGTAGGCATTGGCCCGGCGCAGGGTTCCGGAATCGAACTGGCGCGTCCAGTCGATCCCCGCCAGGTAATCGCGCACCTCTTCGGCATTCACGCACACGCTCCAGGTTCTGCACGGCGAACAGGGCATTGTGCGGCATCACCGCGCTGCGGACCAGCCCGGAGGCTCACGGCAGGCCGCTGTGTCATCGCGCTGAAAAAAAAACCGGCGCGGTTTCCCGCGCCGGTTGAAGTCGTCGAGCGGAACGCGCGGTCAGCGCGCGACGGGCTCCAGCGAGATCGGCCGACCGCCGCCGTTGGTGCCGGTGGCGCGGATCAGCCAGTTGCGGTCGAAGCCGGTGATGGCCTGGTCGTTGGGGAGCAGGTCGACGCTGGGGCTGCTGAGGTCCGGAGCGACGCCGGCAGCGGTATCCACGTAGTCACCGATCCAGCCGTGGCCGTTGAAAGGACCCGGGTCGGCCGATGCGGGGCGCGTGCCCGTGTTTCCGGACGCGTTGGTCATGGCGATGAGGATGTGGCCAGGACCGCTAACCACGATGGGCGTTGGCAAGGTGATGTTGCGCCACGCGTTGAGCGGTGCCGGCAGCGTGTAGGTGTGCTGGCCCAGCAGGGTTGCGCCGTTGGTCGGGTCCGCGTCGTCATCCAGGTAGATATAGATGTGGATCGTGTCGCCCTGCGGGTTCGAACTGGCAGCAAACATGGACTGCACGGCGGTAAGGGTGATCGGGAACTCCTCGGCGGGCGGGGAGAACTGGTTCAGCCACACGAATCCGCAGTAGGACGTACACCCCACGGCCGAGAAGCTGCCGCCGGCGTCGGGCATGGTGTCGATCTTCAGCACGCAGGTGCCGCCGTCGCAGTAGCCCGGCGGGGCCACGGGCGTTCCGCCCTTGATCGCCACGGTGAAGTGCTGGTCCGGCGAGGCGCTGCCGGTCTCCTGCAGGATGACCGCGCCGTAGGACAGCGCCTGCGTCGGCGCGCCGACGGCGGTGGCCGTGACCGTGATCGTCTGGGAGGCATCCGGCGCCAGAGTGAAGGTCGTCGGCGAGACCGAGAGCGTGTAGCCCGACGGGTTCTCGACGGTGACGCTCCACGTACCCGAGGCGTCCAGTCGATTGGTCACGGTGCGCGTCCAGCTGCACGAGGT
Organism: uncultured Chiayiivirga sp.; assembly: GCA_934525595.1. GTDB lineage: Bacteria > Pseudomonadota > Gammaproteobacteria > Xanthomonadales > Xanthomonadaceae > Denitratimonas. The sequence goes on from CAKSZJ010000029.1 coordinate 19,433, forward strand.
GCCGCATTCCACGTTGCGCAGCGAGGCCAGGTTGAGCTGGGTCTGATCCATGCTGCCACCGCTCGGGTTGGCTGCCAGGAAGTTGGCCTTGGTCTCGTCCAGGGTCAGGCCGGCCAGCGCCGCGCGGGTCAGGTCGACGCGGCCGCTGCCCACGTCGTCCGGGGTCCACGGCGTGGTGCCGTCTTCCAGGAAGCCTGTGCGCTTGGCGGTGGTCTGGAGCGCGGACTTCACCTCGTACGGGGTCCAGCTCGGATGAATCGCACGCACCAGTGCGGCCGCGCCGGCCAGGTGCGGCGAGGACATCGAGGTGCCGCTCATCAGGCCGTAGCTGCCCTCGACGGCCATGTAGGCGGCGTAGATGTCGGTGCCCGGGCCGGTGATGTCGGGCTTGGTGAGGTTCTCGTAGGCGCCCTGGGTCGGGCCGCGCAGGCTGCCGCCGTTGATGACGTCGCCCTGGCGGGACAGGATTTCCACCGGCAGGTAGTCGCCGAACACCGGATCGACGGTCGGTGCCGGCGCGCTGTCCTCGAATCCATCGCTGAAAACGTGATCGGATGGCGGATTGCCGATGAAGGCGATGAGCGCGTCGCCGATGGCCTGGGAGCCGATGCTGAACGACGCCACGTCGTTGGGCGCGCCGGTGGTGTTCATGGAGATGGTGCCGGCCTGGTTGTTGGCGACGATCACCGTGCGCGCGCCGGCGTTGTAGGCGTTGGTGATCTTCTCGGCGAAGTTGCACGAGCCGCGGCGAACGATGGCGACATCGGCGCTGGTGAACGTGCCCGCGGGGATGCCGCCGCCGGCGGTGCAGGCTTCCAGGTTCGGAGAGACCTTGATGCGGGCATCGAACATCGGCAGGGTGACCGAGGGGCTGAGCGTGGTGCTGCCGGGCGTGAGCGGGATCTGCTCAAGCATGGCGGGCACGGGGCCGGGCGCGACGACGGTGAGCGTCGGGGTGACGACTTCGTCCTGGGTCGAGTTGGCGACCGTCAGGATCCACGGGCCGTTGTTGCCCACCAGACCGACCGGGTTGGTGCAGGTGTCGCGGGTATTGCCCGCCGAGGCCGCGACGAAGACGTCGGCGTCGGAGGCGTTGAGGAAGGACTGCATCCGCTGGTCGGTCCAGGGGTTGCCACCGCCGCAGGTGCGGCCGATGGAATAGTTCACCACGTCGACCTGATCGACGATCGCGTGCTGGATGGCCGATTCCAGCGAATCCTCGGACAGCGCGCCGGTGGTGTGGTTGGCGACGTTGTAGGAATAGATCGAGGCGCAGGGAGCGACGCCCGACATCGTCACGCCGGCAGGCAGCGGCGGGGCCGGCGGTGCGGACGCGTTGCTGAGGGTGTTGCCGGCGGCGGTGCTGGACGTATGCACGCCGTGGCTGCTCATGTCGGCGTCGAACAGGGTACCGGTGCACTGGGTGCCGTTGTTGGTCACGCAGTCGCGCGGGAACAGCTTGGGATTGCCCGCGCTGAAGCCGCAGGCCGGGTCATCGGTGAATGACGGGTGGCCGATGAAGGTGCCGGTGTCGATGATGCCGACCTTCACGCCCTGTCCGCGGGTGGCCGTCGCCCAGTTCGGGATGGCCGTGCCGTTCCAGATGGTATCCGCGCCGATGAACGAAGGGCCGCGCGTGGTCTGGGTCTCGTAGAGCTGCACCGGTGCGACCGACAGGACGCCGGGAAGCCCGGCAACCTGCAGCGCCTCGGCGTGGCTGAGGGAAACGGAAATGCCGCTGCGGGTGACGTCATAGGTGTAGTGGATGTCCAGGCTGTGGCCCAGCGCGCGCTGGATCGTGTCCAGGTGCAGCTTGCGCTGGTCCACGAGGTAGTTCTGGTATGCCTGTGCCGCAACGGACTCCATCACGAACTTCTTGGAGCTGTTGAGCGAGATGCCGTCCACGCCCGGCGCGGTGCGCGCCAATCCTGCGATGCCGCCGCGGTACTGGACCAGGCCCGGCTCGACGAAGGTGACGATGTATCGCCCGGTTTCGCTCTCCTCGAGGGTTGCCATCGGAGCCTGGACGAACTGGGCGTCGAATGAGGTGGGTGCCGCGTGAAGCGTGGCCGGCGCACCGATGCCGGCGATGGCAAGGCCGATGGCTGATGCCACGAGGGTCGGTTTGATGAAGCTCATGCATTACTCCAGGAGTTTCGAGGTTGCTGCGGTGTGCACACCCGGCCTCTTGCGGAGGCCGGGCCCGGGGGGCGTCGTGTCGACGGGGAATTTCAGGTGGCGTCGTGCCGGCAATGCATCGCCGGCCGGTCGCGGTGCCACCAGACCGCCCGGTTCCGCCGGTCGAGTGACGGAGCAGGCAGCAACGGCCGAGTATCACAGCAGACGCGGAGCCAGACAATGCGCGGTGCAACACGGGCGGCTGATCGGGCTCGGCGCGCATGGGGCGTGCAGGGCGGAAAGGCGCAGGTGCTCCGGGCTCTCAGGTCTCGCAAGGGGCGCACGCGGAACGTGGCGCAGCGGCGCGTGCCCGGGCCGTTAACCAGCGCCACAGAGGGATCACGCAGTACCCCTGCGCGATCTGGTGGCGCGCCGCCTTCACCCGTTCGGCGGCGGTCGCGGCCGTTATTTCGCTGCACGCCTGCCCGCAATGGGCGTTTGAAAGGGCGTGCGCGATCAGATCCGCGCTTGCCCGCGCCTGATCAGCCCAACCGCGCCTGCTGCTCTTTCAAGCCATCCAGCTGCACCGACCAGTCCGCCAGGCGCTGGCGCTCCTGCTCGACGACCGCAGGCGGCACCTTGTCGGTGAACTTGGCGAGCTTGGCTTGGCTCTTTTCCTTTTCCGCGGCGACGCGGGCGACGTCCTTGGCGAGGCGGGCGCGTTCGGCGTCCAGATCGATCAGGCCTTCCAGCGGAATCAGCAGGCGCAGGTCGCCGATCACGGCCGATGCGCAGGCCGGCGGATCGCCGAGCAGCGCGTCGATGCGTTCGAGCCGGGCCAGGAAGCGCAGCGAATCGGCAAAGCGCGTCATGCGCGCGGCGTCGGCTGCATCGCCGCCGCTGACCAGCAGCGGCACCTTGCGCGAAGGCGGAATGCCCAGCGTGCTGCGCACCGAACGAAGCCGGGTGATGACGTCTTTCAGCCAGTCCACGTCGGCCACGTCGCCTTCGGTATCGGCCAGGCCGCAGGCCGCAGGCCAGGGCTGGCGCATGATGGTGTCGGCTGCGATGCCCAGGCGCGGGGCGATGTGCTGCCAGATTTCCTCGGTGACGAAGGGAATCAACGGATGCGCGATGCGCAGCGAGGCTTCAAGCACGGAAAGAAGCGTGTGGCGCACCGAATCGGCGGCCGCGGCGTCCGTGGTGCTGCCGGCTTCCGGGTTGAGGAAGGGCTTGGAGAGCTCGATCGACCAGTCGCAGAACTCGTTCCAGACGAACTCGTAGATCGCCTGGGAGACGAGATCGAACCGGTATGCGGCGAACTGCGCGTCCACCTCGGCCAGCAGCGCATCGAAGCGCGCCAGCAGCGCATGCTCGAACGCCAGCATCGGCCACTGCGCCGGGCGCTCGACGCGCCGGCCCTCGGGCAGCGTGCCCAGCACGAAGCGCGCCGCGTTCCAGAGCTTGTTGCAGAAGTTCTTGTAGCCCTCGCAGCGGTTGAGGTCGAACTTGATGTCGCGACCGTGCGTGGCCAGGCTGGCAAAGGTGAAGCGCAGCGCATCGGCACCGTAAGCGGCGATGCCGTCGGGGAATTCCTTGCGCGTGGCCTTTTCGATCTTCTCGGCCATCTTGGGCTGCATCAGGCCGGCGGTGCGCTTGGCCACCAGCGCATCGGCGCTGATGCCGTCGATGATGTCGATGGGGTCGAGCACGTTGCCCTTGGATTTGGACATCTTCTGCCCGTCCTTGTCGCGCACCAGGCCGGTGATGTAGACGTCGTGGAAGGGCACTTTGCCGGTGAAGTGATCGGTCATCATCACCATCCGGGCCACCCAGAAGAAGATGATGTCAAAGCCGGTGACCAGCACGCTGGATGGCAGGTAGCGCTCGAAGCCGCGTTCGGTCATGGTGGCCTCGTTCGGCCAGCCGAGCGTGGAGAACGGCCAAAGCGCGGAGCTGAACCAGGTTTCCAGCACGTCGCTGTCCTGGCTCAATGGCACATCGGCGGGCAGGCCGGCGCGCGCGCGCGCATCGGCTTCGTCGCGGCCCACGTACACCTTGCCGGATTCGTCATACCACGCCGGGATGCGATGGCCCCACCAGAGCTGGCGGCTGATGCACCAGTCCTGGATGTTCTCCATCCAGTGGCGATAGGTGTTGATCCAGTTGGGCGGCACGAATTTCACCGAGCCGTTTTCGACCAGTTCCAGCCCGCGCGCGCCCAAGGTATCCATCTTCACGAACCACTGGTCGGTGAGATATGGCTCGATCACCTGGCCGGTGCGGTCGCCGCGCGGCACTTGCAGCGTGTGCGGCGTGGCTTCGACCAGCAGATCGGCGGCTTCAAGATCGGCCAGCACGGTCTTGCGCGCTTCGTAACGATCCTGCCCGCGATATTTTTCCGGCGCATTGTCGTTGAGCGCGGCTTCGGGCGTGAACAGGTTGATCATCGGTAGCTGGTGGCGCTGGCCGACGGCGTAGTCGTTGAAATCATGCGCCGGCGTCACCTTCACCACGCCGGTGCCGAAGGCGCGGTCCACGTAGTCATCTGCGATGACGGGAATCTGCCGCCCGGTCAGCGGTAGCGTGACGGATTTGCCGATCAGGCCGGCGTAGCGCGGATCGTCCGGATGCACCATCACGGCGACGTCGCCGAGCAGGGTTTCCGGGCGGGTGGTGGCGACGATCAGGTAATCGCGGGTTTCACGCAGGGTTTCGTTGCCGTCGGCGTCGTGTTCGATGTGTTCGTAGGTCACGCCGTCGGCCAGCGGGTAGCGGATCGACCACAGGAAGCCGTCCTCCTCCTCGCTGACCACTTCCAGATCGGAAATCGCGGTTTTCAGCACCGGATCCCAGTTCACCAGCCGCTGGCCGCGATAGATCAGGCCTTCCTCATGCAGCTTCACGAAGGCCTCGACTACCGCCTTCGATGGCAACTCGTCCATCGTGAACACGCTGCGCGACCAGTCGCCGGAGGCGCCCATGCGGCGCATCTGGCGCTCGATGGTGTCGCCCGATTCCTGCTTCCACTCCCACACCTTGCCGATGAAGCCGTCGCGGCCCAGCGAGTCGCGGGTTTCGCCCTTGCCTTCACGTGCGAGGTTGCGCGAAACCACCATCTCCGTGGCGATGCCGGCGTGGTCGGTGCCCACCTGCCACAAGGTATCGAAGCCGCGCATGCGGTGATGGCGGACCAGCGCGTCCATCAGGGTGTGCTGGAAGGCATGGCCCATGTGCAGCGTGCCGGTGACATTCGGCGGTGGCAGCAGGATGCAATAGGGCGTGCCGGTGCCGCTCGGGGCGAACGCGCCGCTTTGTTCCCAGAAGGCGTACCAGCGGGCCTCGAATTGGCCGGGTTCAAAGCTCGGATTGAGGAGGGTGGTCATGCGCGTCCCGGCCCGCAGGGGCGTTGTCTGGATGAAAGGGGAGCGGTGAATTGTAGAGCGTTACGTGCGCCCGGCGAACAGGCGTCCTCCGGCGTTCCTGCGGCGGCGTGGCGCCTCTGCGCCCCGGTGGCATACCGAGTAATCTGGCGGCGTGCGCTGAGTCGGCAGCAACGTCATGTTGAACGGCGGCAACCTGCTGGCGATTGCGGGCGGCTATTGGCTGCTGTGCCGGCTGCCTGAAGGCCATCGCCGCCTGAAAGACCCCGCTTCGGTGCTCTACGTGCTGGCCGGCATCTGTGCTGCGGCACTGACCGCTGCGAGCTTCGGCTCGGTGGCCGATCCGATCCTGTTCGATGGCACGCCGCTTGGCGGGTTCACCTACTGGGGCGCGACGGAGCTGGTGAACATGATCGCGTTCCTGCCGATGCTGCTCGCGCTTCCTTCGCGCGGTGCTGCGGGCGAGGCGTGGGCGGAATGGCGGGCGGCGGGGTTCCGGAGCGGGCTGCTGCGGCTGCTGCCCATTGCCGTACTGGTGCTGAGCGGGGCGGTCAGCGTGTTGATCGGCGGGCCGGGTGCGGTGGCGTTTCCGGTGCCCATCCTGCTTTGGTGCGCCGTCACCTATCCGGTGTTCGCGACGGCCTGCCTGTGCTTTTGCTATGTGGTCTGGTCGCTGCTGTCCATCAGCTCCGGCATGATGCAGGTGGCGGTGGATTTCGCGAGCCGGCCGGTGCTGCTTTCAACGCGGGTCGGCGTGGCGCTGGTTGCGCTGGCACCGCTGGCCGTTTCCATCGTCATGGCGGCACGCAACGACCTGGTCGCCAGGCTTCGCCACGTGGCCCATCACGATCCCTTGACGGGGCTTCCCAATCGCGCGGCGTTCTTCGCGCGTGCGCCGCTGGCGCTGGACGCGGCCCTGCGGCGTTCGCTGCCGGTGGCGTGCCTGATGCTGGATATCGATCATTTCAAGGCGGTGAACGATACGCACGGGCATCGTGGCGGAGATGACGTGCTGCGCCGCTTTGCCGATGTTCTGGCCAGTGGCGTGCGCCAGCGCGATGTCTTCGCGCGACTGGGCGGCGAAGAGTTTGTCGTGCTGCTGCCCGACTGCGATGCCGACACGGCCATTGCCGTCGCCCGCCGCATCAGCGAGGGGTTCGCGTCTGCGCCCATCCAGCTGGGCGATGGCAAGCAGATCCGCGTGACCATCAGCATCGGTGCTGCCCAGGCGGCCTCGCCGTGTGGCATCGATGAGCTTCTCGCCAATGCCGATGCGGCGCTCTACCGCGCCAAGCTCAACGGGCGGAACCGGATCGAGCGCTTTTCGGCCTCCGAATCCGCCGCAGGCTGAACCCGCACCCGCATTGCTCGCGCGGGGTGAACCATTGGCGCTGCCTGGCGCGCATCGCCTTCGCTTGGCGTGGGATTGTGCGATGCAACATGGCGGCGTACCGTGTGCGGTCCCTGGAGAAACGGTGTGGCGATGCGGTACGGAATCTGGTTCGGCGTGCTGGCCGGCGCGGTCTGGGGCGGCGTGTTCCTGGTGCCGGCGCTGCTGCCGCAGTTCCCGCCGCTGCTGCTGAGCTGCGCGCGTTATCTCATGTACGGCGGGTTCTCGCTGCTGCTGGCCTGGCCGTGGCTGCCGCGCATCCTGCGCAAGGTGACGCGCGAGGATGTCCGGCTGCTGGTCAAGCTCGCCCTCACCGGCAACCTCGTCTACTACGTGGGCGTGGCCAGCGCGGTGCAGCTGAGCGGCGTGGCCGCCACCTCGCTCATCATCGGCGCCACGCCGGTGGTCATCACCTTGCTGGGTCGCAACGATGCCGGTGCAGTGCCGTTGCGGCGCCTGGCGTGGCCCATCGTCCTGGTGCTGGCCGGCGTGGCCTGCGTGAACATCGACGTGCTGATGTCGGCGCACGCACAGGCGCGATCCTTGCCCGAGCGTCTCCTCGGCGTCGCCTGCGCGATCATGGCGGTGCTGAGCTGGGCCTGGTATGCCGCCAGGAATGCCCGTTTCCTGAAGTCCCAGAGCCGTTTCGACGGCAATCAGTGGTCGCTGCTGTGGGGCATCGTGACCGGCGTGCTTGGCGGCCTGATCTGGCTTGCGGTGTGGCCCTTGCCGGGCGGCGCCTTCACCGTTGCCGAAGGCACCACGAGTGCCGACTGGACGCGCTTCTGGCTGCTGAGTCTGACGCTGGCGGTAGTGTGTTCGTGGTTTGGCAACTGGATGTGGAATGCCGCCTCCAAGCGTTTGCCCATCACGCTGGGTGGACAGATGCTGGTGTTTGAAACCCTGTTCGCCTTGCTTTACGGCTTCCTCTGGGCACAGCGCTGGCCCACGTGGCTGGAAATCCTCGCCATCGTTCTGCTGGTGATGGGCGTGACGATGGCGGCGCGGCGGCATGCGGTTCCGGTGGCGGCAGAAGGCGCGCATTGACGGGCTAGGAAGGAAGTATCATCGCCGGCCTTCTGCCTGCTCGCGTTTCGTCATGACAGTCTTCTTGCACCGCCTTCTGGTCACGCTCGATGACGTTGAGCCTGTCGTTCGGCGGGACATCGTCGTTCCTTCCGATCTGCAACTGGATCGCCTGCACCAGGTATTCCAGGTCGTGATGGGCTGGGAAGATTCGCACCTCCATCATTTCCAGCGGGGCGAAGGCAAGGATTCCGTACGGTACGGTGTTCCGGATCCGGAATGGGAAGACTTCGGCATACCGATCCTCGACGAAGCCCGCGCCACGCTCGCTCAGCTGGCGCCATCCGCAGGCAGCCGTTTCACCTATGTCTACGATTATGGCGACGATTGGTGGCACAGCGTGGAGGTGGTGGGCATCCTCAAGGCCGATGCCCTGTCGAAGGGGGAGGGCATCCACTGCATCGCCGCAGACGGCGCGTGCCCGCCTGAAGACTGCGGCGGGCCGCCCGGTTACGCCGCCCTGCTCGATGCCCTGTCCGACCCGGAAAACCCCGAGCACGGCGATGCCATGGAATGGATCGGCGGCCCCTTCGATCCGGCGGCCGTGGATATCGAGGCCATCAATGCCGACTTGGAGCGGCTGGGCGCAGCGTGGCAGCCCAAGGTGAAGAAAAACGTTCGCAAAGCCGCGCCATCCCGGCCTGCCGCCGCCAGGAAACCGGTTGCATCGACACGCGAACCGGCCCCGCCATGCCAGGTCGATGAGGATTCGGCCCTGGCCTTCATTGAAACCTACAAGGCCGTGCTGCTTGAAATTGCCGGCCCGATGGCCCCTCGTGTCAGCCTCATTCAGCACCTGGCTGAGGCCCGTGATCTGCTGGTGCGCGAGCCTGAGCGGCTGGATGCCGCCATCGAGCATCTGCGCAGCATCGGCACGGATTTGGACGGGGACGTGCTGCACGCCATGCGGGATATCCGCCGGCAACGGTGGATTTATCTGCGCGATACCCGCAGTCACTCGATTTTCCTGGATCCATCGGGCAGTGCCGCCTATGGTGTGCTCGGCCTTACCCAGCGCCTGCGCGACATCACCGGCACCACCGGCATGATCGTGGAAGCCGCCCTGTTGAGCTATCGCGGCCAGGTCCTCTGCGACTCCCTGATTGGCACCGCTGCCACACTCGGTCCCAACCTGCGACGCAACTGCAACAGCATGCTGGCAAAAGCCCGCGCCGAAGACCGCTATTCCACCGAGCACCTGTTTCCGCGTGCGGTTGCCGAGGCGGGCGGGAAATAACCGTCAAGGTTTTCCGTGCCATCGATTGGGCTGTTTTCACGGAAAGCTGTAGAAGCCCTTTTGAACAAAATCGCCGTCGGTAGTAGCGTTGCCCCACCAACGCCACAGGGGGCGACATTGGCCACGTTGATTCCATCGCTGAGCAGTTGTCTTTCACGCATGACCAATGGCGAAAAGCGTTTCGCGCAGCGCCTGGAAGACAAACTCGAAGACGATTACCTGACCTGGTACGACGTCCCCGTCGGCCCACGCCAGCGTCGGCCCGACTTCACCGTGCTGCATCCATCGCGCGGCCTGCTGGTGCTGGAGGTGAAAGACTGGAAACTCGACACCCTGCACGACATCGACCGCCACGGCGTGCGGCTGGAAACCGAGCGCGGCCTGGTCACGCAGGCCAATCCGCTGGCGCAGGCGCGGGTTTACACATTAGAACTGGTCACGTTGCTGCAAAACGATCCGGCCCTGCGCTTTCCTGCCGGGCATCGGCACGAAGGCAAACTTGTCATGCCCTGGGGTTATGGCGTGGTGCTGACCCACATCACCCGCGCCCAATTCGACGACGCCGAACTGGAAAACGTACTGCCCCCGCACCGCGTCATCTGCCGTGACGAAATGACCGAAAGCGCCGATCCCGAAGCCTTCCAGGCACGCCTGTGGGCCATGTTCGACTACAGCTTCGGCCAGCTCACCCTGCCGCAGATCGAACGCATCCGCTGGCACCTGTTCCCGGAAATCCGCGTGCGCCCGCCGTTGCAGGGCGATTTGCTCTCCGAGCCGGCATCGCCTTCGCTGCCCAAGGTGCTGGAAGTGCCCGACGTGATCCGCGTGATGGACCTGCAACAGGAACAACTCGCCCGCTCCCTCGGCGACGGCCACCGCGTCATCCACGGCGTGGCCGGCTCCGGCAAGACGATGATCCTGGGCTATCGCTGTCTGCACCTGGCGCGGCAGGCCGGAAAACCCATCCTCGTGCTCTGCTACAACCGCACCCTCGCCGCGCGTCTGGCGCAGGTGATTGCGCATCATCAACTGCAAGCCCAGGTCGATATCCGCAGCTTCCATAGCTGGTGCGCGCAGATGCTGCGCACCTACCACATCCGCTCACCGCAGGAAAAAGGCGACGCCTTCTTCGCCGTCCAGGTAAAGGCCGTGATCGACGCCGTCGAGGCCGGCCACATCCCACGCGCCCAATACGGCGCCGTGCTGATCGACGAAGGCCACGACTTCGAACCGGACTGGCTGCGCCTGATCGTGCAGATGGTCGATCCCACCAGCAACGCCCTGCTGCTGCTCTACGACGACGCCCAGGCCATCTATGCCCAGCGCGAACGCCGCCGCTTCAGCTTCGCCAGCGTCGGCATCCAGGCGCGCGGACGCACCACCATCCTCAAACTCAACTACCGCAACACCTACGAAATCCTCGCCGTGGCCAAGGCCTTCGCCGACGACCTGTTCACCGGCACCGACAGCGACGAAGACATGCCCGCCGCCATCGCCCCGGAAAGCGTTGGCCGCCACGGCCCGCCGCCGCAACTGATCCGCTGTGGCACCCGCGCAGACGAAGCCGACACCCTTGCCACCCTGATCGACGACGCCCGCAACGACGGCTGCCCGCTGGACCAGATCGCCGTCATCTGGCGCCATGGCCACCACGCCGACGGCATCGCCCGGAAGCTTCAACAACGCGGCATCCCATTACGTTGGGCGCGCACGTCCGCCGAGAAAGACCGCCTGTTCGATGGCGACCCCAGCGTAAAACTCGTCTCCATGCACTCCAGCAAGGGCCTGGAATTCGAGCGCGTCTTCATCCCCGCGCTGGACACCTTGCCCGGCCCCGACGGCGATGAAGTGGCCGAAGCGCGACTGCTCTACGTCGCCATGACCCGCGCGACCGAGCGGCTGGTGATGGGTAGTGCGGGGGAGGCAGGGTTTGTGGGGCGGGTTGCGGAGGCGGCGGGGGTGCTTCGCACATGAGCAGAGCCCCGCATACCTTGTGCCGCAATCCTATGAACTAGCTGCACGTGCGTTTCCAGCGGAAACGGCAGCGTCAAGCCGAGGCGATTGCGATGACGATTATTGCCACCAAGGCAGGTTTTCCACTTCATCCAGAATCTCCAGCAATCGAATCAATGGCTGGGAAATGAGGTGGATATCCTCTGGTTGAGATTCTTCCTCACCACTTCGGGTTTTTCCTGCTTGTGCGGTGATGTAAAGATCGTAGGCGTCCGCCCCCTTCTGGTAGATGAGGATCAATTCAAGCGCCAGTTCAGGCCGATGTGGGGCGAGATGCTCAAATATCCGTCCCAAGTGATGATGCTCACGTTTCCACGGATGACGTGACACAGGTTCATCCCCGGCTAGTGATGCTTTTTTCAGAGCCAGAGTGCGAACTCGCTTGGGGATGTCCTGGAACAGAAACGCAATTGTTATTGCAATGGCAGTCTGTTCTTCTGCATCGGGCACAGGTGCTGAGACAGCAACGTTGTCGACCTCTTCGTCGATATCGTTTTCCCGCCAGTACTCGACATCTTCGTCTATCGCCCAGTCCTGCACGATCTGCCAGTCGGCGATGCTGCTTCGTGCTTCCGCCAGACCGTGCCAGGAGCGTGAGCCAAACAAGTCGAGCTCGCGCAATGTGTTCTGCAACCCATCAAGTGCAGAATCCGCATAGGCGATAGCCAAATGGTCGAAGTTGCTCCAGTCCCCTGCAGCTAGCCCACGCGCAATGCCATTCCTTTGGAAGTCATGGCGGATTCAACCCTGAAGTGCAATTTCCTTGAACCGAAGCGGGCCAGGTGCCGTAGGCTGGGCCGCTCCACGACC
>CAKSZJ010000030.1 GCA_934525595.1 uncultured Chiayiivirga sp.
ACCTGCCGCAAGTACGGCTTCGGGCTGTTCGTGCAGTTTGGTTATGCCGGTCGTGCCGGCTGTGGCCTGAGCGTGGGCGGCAGCGGCAGCACCTCGTCCACGCTGAGCGCCCACCAGACCGCATCCCTGTACGTACCCGGCGTGCTGACGCTGTACAACGGCCACGATGTGCGCGGCAACATGGTGGATGCCGGCGGCGCACGGTTCTACGAGTACAGCGTGCTGAACCAGGCCACGTCGATCTGGCGCGACAACATCAACAATCCCAGCATCCGTTCCCGCTTTGCCTACGGCTCGGATGGTCAACGCTACCGCCGCATCGATGACGGCAGCACCGCCGGTGGTACCACCACCACCACGTACATCGGCAGCGTGGAACGCCGGCAACTGCCCGGCGGCAGTATCCAGTGGCGGCGCAGCGTGGCCGGTGTGGTGCTGATCGAGCACTACGGCGATACCCTCAGCGGCGGCATCACCCAGGCCAGCGGCAGCGGCACGGTGCGGCACCAGTTCAACGACCACCTGGGCAGCGTGCAGGTGATCGGCAGCGTCTCGGGCAGCAGCATCACCGTGCTGGAGCGGCTGGATACCGACGCCCACGGTGAATGGCGCACCCCGAGCCCGCCTTTCGGCCAGGCCGGCTCCAGCCACACCTCGCGTGGGTTTACCGGACACGAGCACCTGAACGGCCTGGACACCCTCCACATGAACGGGCGCCTGTACTGGGCCTCGGGCGGGCGCATGGTGCAGCCGGACCCGATCATCACCGACCCGCTGAACCCACAGAACTGGAACCCGTACAGCTATGTGATGAACAACCCGCTGAACCTGATTGATCCCAGTGGGTATAGCTTCCTCAGCAAGTACTGGCGCACGATTGTGGCGGTGGTGGTGACGGTGTATACCGGCGGTGCAGCAGCGGGAGCCAGTTGGGGCTGGGCGGCCGGCTTGACCGGAGCGAAGGCGGCCATTGCGGGTGGCTTTGTGGCCGGAGCCATTCAAACTGACTCGTTACGGGGTGGTGTCTATGGTGCGTTCAGTGCGGGAGCATTCTATGGCATTGGTTCCGGGTTCCAGTCGCTCGCCAAGACCGGAAATTACTCAGCGAGCGCACTACGCGCCGGAAAGATCGTGGCACATGGCATGGCCGGCGGCGTGATGAACAGCCTGCAGGGCGGCAAATTTGGGCATGGATTTGCCAGCGCAGGATTCACGGAGCTGGCCAGCCCGGGGATTGGGAAGCTGAATGAACCGGTTGCACAGGGCACTGCGGCGGCACTTGTCGGCGGCACCGCATCGACGATGACGGGTGGAAAGTTCGCAAATGGGGCGGTGACGGCGGCGTTTTCGTATGCGTTCAATAAAATGGCGCATGATCTGCGGAAAAATTACGATGAGGGCAAGCCTTATTTCCACGAGTACGAAGGCGAGTGGCCTGTCTGCGTCAGCGGGCAGGGATGGTGCACGCAGCAGCAAGGGCTCGACTCACTGACTCACTTCGCTTATCCGGGGCAGGACAGTTCGCAGCCGGTGTGGGATGGTAAGGTAAGCGAAGTCTTTTTCGCTGGCTCGAGTGCAGGCCACATCGAAACACGAGTAGAGCGAAGTACTTTTTCTATTTTCAACCGCACGCTAGATGATCACATTTTCCACGATGGTTATGTGCATCGAAGTCTCGTCTGGCGAGACGACACGCTGTATCTACGCACTTACGGTGCTGGCAACAACCAGAGCTTCTATCGCTGGGTGCAGAACGTGACGCTCTGGCAACCGGGGTTCAACCAATATAACCACCAGTTCCAGCAGCACATGATTCAAAGCTGGTTGAAGGAGCGGCCGTGATGCGCGTCTTTCTTACTATGATGCTGGGGCTACTGATGAGCGGATGCAGCGCAAAAAGCTACAACCCGGAAGCACATGTGGGCATTCATGCTTCCGCCGGCGATCAGGCGATAGCCATTGAAGCTACGAAATCGTTTGGGCACCGAAACGGTTTTGAAGTGTTTGCTAGTAACGATATGCCGCGCGGAAACAGGCTCGTTGCCGAGGTGCTTCTGAAGCGTGCCGACGGTGTAATGCTATCCATGAGCAACTTCATGAGATCAGACGTTCTCGAAACTTTCATCTACGCCAAGAAGCCTGATGCTGACTGGTGTGCGGTTAAGGCTGCGTGGCTGGAAGAAATGCGCGCCGCTCTGAACGGCCGTGGCGAAATCGTCGAAGTGCCGGTCGGCCCGCCGCCGAGCTTCGTTGAAGAAGAGCGCAAACGCCGCGAAGCGGCAAAGTCCGAAGACAGGTAAAGCAAGTAGGGCGGAACCCGCTGTGCGGATTCCGCCGCTTCATATAGCTGCCCATGCTCAATCTCGCCCCTTCCACCATGATGAATCGCCACGCGCATCGTCTTCGGCGTGACAAGCGCGCGCCATCGCGGCATCGGCGATGGCTTGGCCGCGACAGCACCATGGACGGGCGCAGCTACCGCGAGCAGACCCAGTACGATCTGCTGGGCAACATCTGCCGCAAGTACGGCTTCGGGTTGTTCGTGCAATACGGCTATGCCGGCCGTGCCGGCTGTGGCCTGAGTGGCGTGGGCGGCAGCAGCAGCACTTCATCCACACAGAGCGCGCACCAGACCCAGAGCCTGTCTGTTCCCGGCGTGCTGACGCTGTACAACGGCCACGATGTGCGCGGCAACATGGTGGATGCCGGCGGCGCACGGTTCTACAGCTACAGCGTGCTGAACCAGGCCACCTCGATCTGGCGCGACAACATCAACAATCCCAGCATCCGCTCCCGCTTTGCCTATGGCTCGGATGGTCAACGCTACCGCCGCATCGATGACGGCAGCACCACCGGTGGCACCACCACCACCACGTACATCGGCAGCGTGGAACGCAGACAACTGCCCGGCGGCAGTATCCAGTGGCGGCGCAGCGTGGCCGGCGTGGTGCTGATCGAGCACTACGGCGATACCCTCAGCGGCGGCATCACCCAGGCCAGCGGCAGCGGCACAACGCGGCACCAGTTCAACGACCACCTGGGCAGCGTGCAGGTGATCGGCAGCGTCTCGGGCAGCAGCATCACCGTGCTGGAGCGGCTGGATACCGACGCCCACGGTGAATGGCGCACCCCGAGCCCGCCTTTCGGCCAGGCCGGCTCCAGCCACACCTCGCGTGGGTTTACCGGACACGAGCACCTGAACGGCCTGGACACCCTCCACATGAACGGGCGCCTGTACTGGGCCTCGGGCGGGCGCATGGTGCAGCCGGACCCGATCATCACCGACCCGCTGAACCCACAGAACTGGAACCCGTACAGCTATGTGATGAACAACCCGCTGAACCTGATTGATCCCAGCGGGTACAGTTTCATCAGCAAGTACTGGCGCACGATCGTGGCGGTGGTGGTGACGGTGTATACCGGCGGAATGGCGGCCAGCGCCACCAGCGGCTGGGCCGCAGCGGGTTGGGCCGCAGGAGGAGGTTTTGTTGCCGGAGCCATCCAGACGGACTCGTTACGTGGTGGTGTGTATGGAGCATTCTCAGGATTGGTTTTCAATGGCATTGGAAGAGCCTATGGAAATATGGCCCAGGCTAATGCTGCAGCTGGAACCAGGACATTGGGGAGCACGGGACTGACTGCAGGTCAATTTACCGGAATGATCATTGCCAACGGAGCGGCGGGCGGCGTGATGAGCAGCCTGCAAGGTGGCAAGTTCGGGCATGGGTTTGCCAGTGCCGGATTCACCACCGGGGCTAGCCCGATGATCGGCCAAGCCGGCGGCTCAATGGCGCAGGGAACTGCGGCAGCGCTTGTGGGTGGAACTGCGTCGGTGATGACGGGCGGGAAGTTTGCCAATGGGGCAGTCACCAGCGCATTCAGCTACGCGCTGAGCAGTGTGGGGCGTGGCGGTGGTGGCGATGAAGGCGGCACAACGACCTGCGCGTTAGGCGATTGCCCTGGAGAGCAGCTGATCGCCGGTCCGCTTGAGTACCTGACGCCGACCAGGGTGTATTTCCAAGCCGGTCCAGGCGTGACCTACATTGACGGTCATAGCTGGATTGCCGATTGGTCTGGCGCCAGCGCGGGTGCAAGCGCGGCGCAGTACTGGGCAGACCTGCATGTACAGACGGGCAATCCGATGTATGCCGTGCCGGGAATGTTTGCTTCCCTCTGGACACCTGATACAGCGCTACAGACGGCATTCACCCTCGGAACCGCGGGAGGCGGTTCGGTTGGATTCCGGTTTGGGCGTGAGATCACATTTGGTAGGAACATGCGCGTCGCCCCGTTTGGTAATCGAACCGGGCATCGCTATGGCGAACTCCCTCACTACCACCGACGAGGTATCGACCCAGCAACCGGCCAGACGCTCCCTGGCCAAGGAATTGGAAGGCATCGCCCTTGGGAGGTGAAGTCCACTGATCGCTCATGGTGGGAGCGCTTCTGATGAAGCCGCCAATCATTCTGGTCGAAGGGCAGAATGTCAGTTTCTTTGCCTCTGCTGCGGCACTTGAGCGCTACGTGGAGTCGCCTGATATCGAGTGCTATCGGGTGTTCGATGCCGATGGCCAGATTCTCAGCTTGACCTCTGATACGCCACCGCCAAAGCGCGGCCAGCGCATTGGCTGGGTGGCAGTCGGAAAGGTCAAAGTGTCACGCAGCGAGCCGCCGGAAGCTGCGCCTGCCGAACTCGCGCAGATCCTTTCAAGCTATCTCACTAGGCTGACTGGTCGGTCGCGTGAAGCGACTGATCTCGGCGAGTTGGTCCGCGAGCTTATGCAGCATGGTCAATTTGATGGTTGATGCCGGGTGTGGCCTGAACGGCGTGGGCGGCGGTGGCAACAACTCGATCACGCTGAGCGCACACCAGACCGCATCGCTTTACGTCCCCGGCGTGCTGACGCTGTACAACGGCCACGATGTGCGCGGCAACATGGTGGATGCCGGCGGCGCACGGTTCTACAGCTACAGCGTGCTGAACCAGGCCACCTCGATCTGGCGCGACAACATCAACAATCCCAGCATCCGCTCCCGCTTTGCCTATGGCTCGGATGGTCAACGCTACCGCCGCATCGATGACGGCAGCACCACCGGTGGCACCACCACCACCACGTACATCGGCAGCGTGGAACGCAGACAACTGCCCGGCGGCAGCATCCAGTGGCGGCGCAGCGTGGGCGGCGTGGTGCTGATCGAGCACTACGGCGAGACGATCAGCGCCGGCAACGTTGTCAGGGGTTTGAGCGCGGGGCCGGGCGCTGGATCAGTGTCAGGCGGGTCTCGAACGGGACGCCAGCGCGCAGTCCGGTGAGGCCGATCTCGGTGCCGGGTGCGATCGCGGCCTCGCGGCTGCGCAGGTCGAACTGGTCGATGATCGCGGTGCCGTCAAGGGTCAGAAGCACGTCGCCCGGACGCAGTCCGGCCTGGGCCGCAGGCGCATTGCCGTAGAGCGCGGTGAGCACCACGCCACTGTGCTCGTTGGCGCTGGGCAGGGTGTCGGAGGCGAGCGGTGCGTCGGTGTATTCGGCGCCCAGCCAACCGCGCACCACCATTCCGTGGGCCTCGATCTGCGCCAGCACCTCGCGCGCGGTCGCTGCCGGGATCGCGAAGCCGATGCCTTCGGCATCCATGCTCATGCGGCCCAAAACGAACGTATTGATTCCAATGAGGTTTCCGCGTGCATCTACGAGTGCTCCGCCGGAGTTTCCGGCGTTGATCGCGGCATCGGTCTGGATGAAGTCCACCGCCGGGAAGCCCTGTGCGTTTTCCGGTCCGCCCAGCAGCGCCTGGCTGCGCGCCAGGCCCGAGACGATGCCCTGGGTGACGGTCTGGCTCAGCCCGAACGGATTGCCGATCGCCAGCACCACGTCGCCGACGCGCAGCGGATTGTCGTGATCCAGCGACAGGGCAGGCAGGTTGCTGCCGTCGATCTTGAGCACTGCCAGATCGGTTTCCCGGTCGCTGCCCACGACGGTGGCTGCGGTGACGCGACCGTCCCACAGCACGATCTGGATGTCGCTGGCGCCGGCCACTACGTGATGGTTGGTGAGGATGGTGCCGTCCGGGGAGACCAGCACCCCGGAGCCCTGGGCGCGCTGCAGGCGCTGACGCGGCATGCCGAGGGTGAGGCCGGAAAAGCGCTGCACCGTGGGGTTGGGGATCAGGATCGTGCGCTCGGTGACGACCTTGTTCACGTACACGCTGACCACCGAGGGAGCGGCATGCTGCACTGCGTCGGCGTAAGAGGATGCTCCGGCACTGCTCGGCGTGAGCGGTGTGGTCTCTGCGGTGCGGTCCGCCGAGGTTGTCGCCAAGCCCAGGGCGGCGCGCAGCCGGGGTCCGGCGTCCGGAACCAGCAGCCCGACCACGAAGGCAGTCGCCAAGCCGGCGATGGTGCACTGCAGCAGGAATCGAAACAGCGGGAGGTGGCGGCGCATGGCGGACGCGATGGGAGAAGTCGGGGGATTGTCGCACGGCTGCCCGTCGTCATGCCCTCAATGGGGTTCGAGTTGCCCATAAATGTCTGATTTCCCGGGCGATGAAGGTCTGGTGGCTGAGCACGGACGGGTGCCTGCTCCCGGTTGGCCTTGATTCACAAGGCGGTAGCATTCCGTTAAACTAAGCCGGTTTGCGGCGGCCGCCCGCTGATCCAGCCAGCCAGGCCGTCCGTCGCACCGTCATCACTTATCAGCATGACTGTGGAGAGCCGAATGGCTGACCAAGGCGTCAACACCGGCCGCCGCCGATTCCTTACCGCCACGACCGCCGTGGTGGGAGGAGCCGGGGCTGCGATGGCCGCGATACCCTTCCTCAAGACACTCAAGCCCAGTGCACGGGCCGAAGTGGCCGGTGCGCCGGTGACCGAGGATGTGAGCAAGCTCGAGCCCGGCGGGCGCATCATGGTGCAGTGGCGCGGCCAGCCGGTCTGGATCATCCGCCGCACGCCGGAGATGCTGGCCACGCTGTCGGCCCAGGAAGACCGTCTGCGCGATCCCAGGTCCGACAACGTCGAGCAGCAGCCCGAGTACGCGCGCAACGAGTACCGGTCGGTCAAGCCCGAGCTGCTGGTGCTGGTCGGCACCTGCACGCATCTGGGCTGCTCGCCGATGTACCGGCCCGAGATGGTGCCCGAGCCGTTCGATTCGGAGTGGAAGGGCGGTTTCTACTGTCCGTGCCACAACTCCCGCTTCGATCTGGCCGGACGCGTCTACCAGGGCGTGCCGGCGCCGACCAACCTGGTCGTGCCGCCCTACCGGTTCCTCGACGAGAACCGCATCCAGATCGGCGTCAACCCTGAAGAAGGAGCCGCGTGATGAGCAATATCCTCGTGCGGGCCGCCAACGGGGCCGTCGACTGGTTCAACGAGCGCGCGCCAGGCTTCATGCCGTTCTACCGGAAGCACATGTCCGAGTATTACGCGCCCAAGAACTTCAACATCTGGTACATCTTCGGCGTTCTGGCCATGGTGGTGCTGGTCAACCAGATCATCACCGGCATCTGGCTGACGATGAACTACAAGCCCAGCGCGGCAGAAGCGTTTGCCAGCGTCGAGTACATCATGCGCGACGTGGAGTGGGGCTGGCTGATCCGCTACATGCACAGCACCGGCGCCTCGATGTTCTTCATCGTCGTCTACCTGCACATGTTCCGCGGGCTGATCTACGGCAGCTACCAGAAGCCCCGCGAACTGGTCTGGGTGCTTGGCATGTTCATCTTCCTGGCACTGATGGCCGAAGCCTTCTTCGGCTACGTGCTGCCCTGGGGGCAGATGAGCTACTGGGGCGCGCAGGTGATCATCAACCTGTTCGGCGCGGTGCCCATCATCGGGCCGGAGCTGACCGAGTGGATCCGCGGCGACTACCTCATTTCCGATGCCACC
This sequence comes from uncultured Chiayiivirga sp., assembly GCA_934525595.1. Lineage (GTDB taxonomy): Bacteria > Pseudomonadota > Gammaproteobacteria > Xanthomonadales > Xanthomonadaceae > Denitratimonas. Next base: position 7,883 of record CAKSZJ010000030.1, read on the forward strand.
CTCAACCGTTTCTTCGCGCTGCACGTGATCGCGCTGCCGCTGGTCATCCTGCTGCTGGTGGCGCTGCACCTGTTCGCGCTGCACGAAGTGGGATCCAACAACCCCGAGGGCGTCGACATCAAGAAGGGCCCCAAGGGCAATCGCTGGTCCGAGAAGGCGCCCGCTGACGGCGTGCCGTTCCACCCGTACTACACGGTCAAGGACACCTTCTTCGTCGGCTTCTTCCTCATCATCTGCGCCTTCATCCTGTTCTTCGAGCCCACCTTGGGCGGCCTGTTCCTGGAGCACGACAACTTCAACGAGGCCAATCCGCTGGTGACGCCCGAGCACATCAAGCCGGTGTGGTACTTCACCCCGTTCTACGCGATGCTGCGCGCCATTCCGGACAAGTTCTTCGGCGTGGCGACGATGGGCGGGGCGGTGATCATCCTGTTCTTCCTGCCGTGGCTGGACCGCAGTCCGGTGCGCTCGATCCGCTACCGCGGCATGCTCACCAAGATCCTGATCGCGATCTTCGTGGTCTCGTTCGTGGTGCTGGGCTGGCTGGGCATGCAGTCGGGCAGCACGGTGCAGTCGTGGGTGGCGCGCGTGCTGACCTTCTACTACTTCGCCTTCTTCATCACCATGCCGATCTGGACGCGCATCGACGCGACCAAGCCGGTTCCGCAGCGGGTGCCCGAGCATGACTAAGCGACTGATGGCTTTTGTGCTGGCCCTGGTGCCGGCGTTGGCGCTCGGTGCCTCGGGCGCGGCCCTGGAATCGAGCCAGATCAACGTGAACGACATCGCCTCGATGCAGCGTGGCGCGTCCCTTTACATGAACTACTGCTCGGGGTGCCATTCGCTCGGCTTCCAGCGCTATTCGCGCATGGCTGAAGATCTCCGCCTGACCGAGGAACAGGTCACGCAGAACCTGCTGTTCACCGACGCCAAGTTCGGCGAGCCGATGAAAGCCGCGATGACCGCCGCCGAAGGCGAAAAGTGGTTCGGCAAGGCGCCGCCGGACCTGTCCCTGGTGGCGCGCAGCAAGCTTGGCGGGCCGGACTGGACCTACACCTTCCTCAAGTCGTTCTACGCCGATCCGTCGCGCCCTTCGGGCTGGAACAACACCGTGCTGGCCGGCGCGAGCATGCCGCACGTGCTGTGGGAGCTGCAGGGCATCCAGCGCCCGGTGCTCGATGCACAGGGCCACGTCGAGCATCTCGAACTGTCCACGCCGGGGCGCCAGAGTCCGGCAGAATACGACCAGACGGTGCGCGATCTGGCCAATTTCCTGAATTATGTCGGCGAGCCTTCGGCGGCCAAGCGGCGCTCGATCGGCGTGGGCGTTCTGGCCTTCCTCGGGCTGTTCACCTTGCTGGCATGGCTGCTGAAGACGGAATACTGGAAGGACGTGCACTGAGGGGTTTCTGCCGCTCCGCTGCAATGCGGGGCGGCGTTGGCTCATCCTGAACCGGGAGGTAGGCGATGGTGGTAGCGGCAAATCCACGACTGCGAAATGCCCTGACGCTGTTTTCCGCGCGCGACTGCGTGGTCTGCCACCGGGTGCGCCTGGTGCTTGCGGCCAAGGGCGTTGCCTACGAGATGGTGCCGGTGGATCCCAACCATCCGCCAGAAGACCTGATCGACCTCAATCCCTTCCATTCGGTGCCCACCCTGGTCGATCGCGACCTGGTGCTGTACGCCGCGTCGGTCGTTTCCGAATACTTGGACGAGCGCTATCCGCATCCGCCGCTGATGCCGATCGATCCGCTGTCGCGCGCGCGTCTGCGCCTGGCGATGCTGCGTATCGAGCATGAGTGGGTGCCGCAGATCCAGGCGATCCAGCACGGCACCAAGGCCCAGGTCGACAGCGGCCGCAAGCGCCTCAAGGAGCTCCTGCTGGCCTCGCTGCCGCTGTTCAAGGCATCGCGCTTCTTCCTCAATCAGGAAATGAGCCTGGCCGATTGCGCCATGGCGCCGATCATCTGGCGCCTGCCGGCGCTGGGCATCAGCTTGCCCAAGGAAGCGCATTCGATCGAGGATTACGGACAGCGCATCTTCCGCAGCCCCGGGTTTGCCCGCAGTCTTACGCCAGAAGAGCGCCTGCTTGCCGAGCTTCCAGCGTGACCGATGCTGCAGCTCCGGTGCCGATGACTTCCAATCGCCCCTACCTGATCCGGGCGATGTACGAGTGGATCGGCGACAACGGTATGACGCCGTATCTTCTGGTGGACGCCGCCGTGCCGGGCGTGCGCGTGCCGCCCGGTGTGGTGCGCGATGGCAAGGTCGTCCTGAACGTGGCGGCGCGCGCTGTCACACAGCTTGATCTGGGCAACCAGTCGATCCAGTTTCTTGCGCGCTTCGGCGGCGTCAGCCAGAGCGTCGAGGTTCCGGTGGGCGCGGTGCAGGCGATCTACGCGCAGGAGACCGGTCAGGGAATGATGATGGCGCCCGAACCGCAGGACGATGCGCAGGCGGCTTCCGATCCCGCTGCGGCTGGTGATTCCGTGCCGCCTTCCGAACCGACGCCGCCCCGGCGCGGGTCGCATCTGCGCGTGATCAAATAGCCAAGACCTTCGTCGGGGGCGTAGCCCCGACCTACGAGGGGTGCGGCAGAGCTAGCTTCGTCAGGGGCGTAGCCCCGACCTACGAGGGTGTGTGGCAGAGCCCGCTTCGTTGGGGGGGCGTAGCTCCGACCTGCGAGGGGGTGTAGTGGCGTGCGTCTGCCTGCCGCTGCGGTGCAAGGTCAGGCGTCGCCGTTCGTTTCCTTGTTGCCGCCAAGCCGAAGGCTGGCCTGCCAGCCGGAGCCCGCATGGGCTTCGGGCGCGGGTATCGGCTCGGGCTGCGGCTGCGGGGGCATGCGGAGCCACTGAAGCTCGGTGCCGAGCAGCTCGAGGTAGCCGCGCTGGCGGTCGTGTCCGCTGGCAGAGAACTCGAATCGGTAGCGGCGCAGCGGCCGGATCCATCCGTCGGGCGCGCGCTTGAGGCCCAAACGTTCCAACACCACGGTGTGGTCGAGCCACTGGACGCCCCCCTCGCTGCAGGCGCGCCGGCCGTAGTGTGCAGCTACTTCGGCGGCGCCACGCGCACTGATCCACGCCAGGGCGACGGCACCGAAAACGGCGAGGGCAATGATGGCCGAGAGCATGGGGAGCGCCGTAGGAAGAGTGATGTCGAGAATGGTGGCGGACGGGGGCGGATGCAAGGATGCGGCGCGCCGCGCGACCGTCTCGGCTTCGTTTGCCTGCTGCACGGCGGCGGCGGGTCCTTCGCCGTATGCGGACATGCCCGCACGTTCGATGCGTACCGGAGGGGCTTGACCTAAGTCAATGCTGCGCCGCCGGGCGCGAGCGTAGAGTCGTTGCGTGTCATGCGGGCCGTGGTGCGTCAGGGGACAGGCGGGCATCGCGGCGTCACTTTCCTGCGGGGGAAAACACAATGCAGCGATTCTTCGATCTGGCGATTTCGGTGCTGGGCACCGTGGCGGCGATCCTGCTGTCATGGCCGTACTGGCGTGATTACGAGTACTGGGCCTCATCCCGGAGCGCATGGCTGATCTACTTCGTCGGGGGCTTCCTGCTTTCGGTGTACGTGTTCTACGCGTTCATCGGCAGCACGAGGATCCTGTTCGGCCACGCCGCCGACGAGGCGCGCCAGGCCAGGCAGGCCGAGGGCGAGTGCTGCAGGAAGGCGGAAGGAGACAGGCCATGACCTGCACCTCGGGTGATCGCAGCTGCGAAACCCCGCGGCGGCGCGGGGCACTGATCGTTCTCGCGCTGATGGCAGCGATCTTTTTCTTCCTGTCGTGGGCCTCTTTCGTCGACGAGCGCGGTCAGGTCGTGCCTGACGACTTCAGTTACAAGGGCTTCTCGGCCGATGAAGGCAAGCGCGTGTTCCAGGCCTACAACTGCATGGGCTGCCACACCATCGTGGGCAACGGCGCCTATTTCGGGCCGGACCTGACCAACATCTACCAGAACACCGGGCCCGCCTGGCTCGAAGCCTTCATTCCCTCGGCGGGCAGCTGGCCCACGGGGGGCGCGGTGCGCACGCATCTCATTACCCAGGAGCAGCAGCTGGCGGCCGAAGCGGCGACGCTGGAGGACTATCTGGGCAAGTATCCGGGCGCTGCGGAGCGCGTCGAGCGGCGCGGCGGTGCTCCGTCGCACATGCCCAATCTGCCGTTCCGCGAAGGCGAAGTCGCCAAGCTCATCGCGTTCTTCATGTACACCTCGGCCATGAACACCGAAGGCTGGCCGCCCAAGGTCGTTGCCGGCAGCCTGGAGCGGCGCCTGCGGCTCATCAAGCCCGCATCCGCGGCGCCGGCAGCATCCGGTGCGGCGGCCGCGCCGGCTACGCCGTCGGCGGTCGATCCGGCACGGGAGGGCGCGGCGCTGGTGTCCAGCTATGGATGCACGGCCTGCCATGCGGCCGATCAGACGCGCATGATCGGTCCGGGCTGGGGCGGGCTGTACAACAGCCAGGTGATGCTGGCCGATGGCACGACCGTGGCCGCGGATCAGGCTTATCTCGCCGAGTCGATCCGCCAGCCTGACAGCCACGTCGCCGAGGGGTATCCCGCCGGAGTGATGCCGTCTTACGCCAGCATCCTGAGCGATGCCGAAGTCGATGCGATGGTGGCCTACCTCGTGTCGCTCAACACCGGGGAGAAACACTGATGCGCATCACTTATGAAACCCAGAAGCTGAGCCTGCGCTTCTTCATGCTGATGCTCGTGCTGTTCGGGGTCCAGGCCCTATATGGAATGGTCCTGGCGGCCCAGCAGGCCGATCCATCCCTGCTCGCGGGCGTCGTCAACTTCAACGTGGCGCGCGCCAGCCACCTCAACCTTGCGGTGCTGTGGATCGTCTGCGGATTCGTCGGATCGGCGCTTTTCGTCACGCCGCTGCTGGCCAGGCGCGATGTCGTGGCGCCATGGCTCGTGCATCTGCTCTTCTACGCGGTCATCGCCATCTGCATCTGGAACCTGTGCACCCAGTTTCTCGCGCAGACCGGCGTGGCCGGCTGGGCAGGCGGGCAGCCGTGGCTGCAGAACGGCCTGGAGTACATCGAGATGGGCCGCGTCGCCGCGCTCGGCGTTCTGGTCGGCTTCCTGATCCTGGCGTTCGTGGTGCTCAGGACGTTCCCGCCGATGCGCCAGTGGAACGAGATCCACTGGGGCCTGGGCATCGGCGTCTCGATGCTGGTGGTGGTGTGGCTGTTCGGCATGTTCTACGTGCCGCGCATCGACGTGCAGGAGTATTTCCGCTGGTACGTGGTCCACTACTGGGTGGAAGGCGTGTGGGAAGTGATCCACATCACCCTGGTGGGGGCCTTTCTGGTGCTGATGTTCAAGGCCAACGTGCGCTCGATCGGTTTTGCGGTGTTCTGGGGCGTCTCCTTCGTGTGGCTGTCGGGCCTGATCGGCAACGCGCACCATTACTTCTGGATCGGCACGCCGGAGTTCTGGCAGTTCTGGGGATCGTTGTTCAGCGCGCTTGAGCCACTGCCGCTGATCTTCTGCTTCTGGCACATCTACCTGGACTCGCACGCCAACGATCGTCCGCTGGTCAACGCCCCGGCCTTCTACTTTCTGCTCGGCTCGGCCACGCTGGAGCTGGTGGGCGCGGGCATCCTCGGCTTCGTGATGACCTTCGCCCTGACCAACGTCTGGTCGCACGGCACCTGGGTCACCGCCGGTCACGGCCACCTGGCGCTGTTCGGCACCTTCGGCATGCTGGGCATCGGATCGGCCTACTGGGCGATTCCGGCGGTGCGCAAGTTCGCCCACTTCGACCAGAAGCTGGGCAAGCTGGGTTTCTGGCTGCTGTTCGTCGGCATCCTGGGCGTCGCGCTGAGCTTCGCCTGGGGCGGCACCATCCAGATCTACGTTTACCGCATCCTCGGTCTCGACTGGTTCGGCGGCGACGTGTTCCCGGCAATGAACATCTACAAGGTGCTGTTGCCGACCTTCGGATTCCTGTTCATGGTCGGCGCGCTGGTGGTGATCTATGACCTGATCACGCTGGGGCGGCGTGCTGGCGACGAGAACTTCACCGCGGCCGACGTCGTGGCGGAACCGGCGGCACCGGCGACCGGCTGGAGCCGTCCGCTGACCGGCTTCGAGGCCGGCATCTGGCTGCTCTTCATGTGGATATTCGGCATGCTGGTCACCTTCGGCCTGCTGAGCTTCAACCTGGACCGGGTGCGTATCGATGGTGATCCCACGTTGCCCTATCTGCTCTCGGGCGTGGGCAACCTGGGCCTGCTGCTGGTGACGTTCGGCTTCGTCTGGCGCTTCACGGCCTCCTTGACCTCGCGCATCCTCAGGGCGCATTCGCACCCGCTGCCGGAACCCGACCTCTCGGCCACCTGAGCCCGCGGTATTTGCCGTCCGGCCGCTTGCAGCGTGTCGGACTGCGGCCAGGGCCGCGCCTCGAAAGGGGCGCGGCCCTTTCTTTTCCGCCGTGTCTCCCGGCCGCGAAGATCGGTGTAATATCGCTAGAGCCTGTATCCAGACTGAACAGGCGAGTTGCGCATTCGGCCCGAGTTGACCGTTGTCAACGCCTTATTTTCAAAGCCGGACATACTCCCGCGCATGCGATTCAACAACCGATTTTTGAAGTGTTCCGAGGAGGTGTTGAGGTGAGTACGGAAAAGAAACTTTGGCTGTGGTTGACAGCGCTGCTGACGGTCACCTTTGGGGTGTTGCTCTGGCAGGGCGGTGAAGTCCACCGTCAGGCGCCACCGATTCCCGAGCGCGTGGTCGATGTCCAGGGCAACGTCGTCTACACCAAGGCCGATATCCAGATGGGCCGCCAGGCCTGGCAGAGCATCGGCGGCCAGCAGCTCGGTTCGATCTGGGGGCACGGTGCGCTGGTGGCGCCGGACTGGTCCGCCGACTGGCTGCATCGCGAGGCGGTGGCGATGCTCGAGCAGCTCGCGCTGCAGGAGCACGGCGTCGCCTTCGATGCGCTGGATGCCCAGGCCCAGGCGGCGATCAAGGCGCGCGTCGAGCCCGAGCTGCGGACCAACACCTGGAACCCGGATACCGGCGACATCACGCTTTCGGCGCTGCGTGCCGGGGCCGTGCGCCAGGTTGCCACGCACTACGTAAGCGTTTTCGGCAACGATCCGGCCACCGCCGAGCTGCGCAAGGCCTACGCCATGCGGGAGAACACCATGCCCGATCCGGCGCACCGGCAGGCGATGACGGCGTTCTTCTGGTGGACCAGCTGGGCCGCGGCGGCGGAACGGCCCGGCAAGGAGATGAGCTATACGCAGAACTGGCCGTACGAGCCGCTGGCCGGCAACAGTCCGACGTCCAGCAACTTCATCTGGACCATGTTCAGCATCCTCTTCATGATCGCGGGCATTGCGCTGCTGGGTTGGCACTACGCGGTCTGGCACGGCAAGGAACCGGTCCTCGTTCCGCCGACGACAGACCCGCTCAAGGGCCTCGTCGTCACGCCCTCGATGCGCGCCACGGCAAAGTATTTCTGGATCGTGCTGGCGCTTTTCCTGGTGCAGATCGCCCTGGGCGCCACCACGGCCCACTATCAGGTGGAGGGTCAGGAGCTCTATGGCCTCACGCTTGCCGATTATTTGCCCTATTCGCTCACGCGCAGCTGGCACACCCAGCTGGCGGTGCTTTGGATCGCCACCGCCTGGCTGGGAACCGGCCTGTTCATCGGTCCGGCGATTTCCGGACACGAGCCGAAATTCCAGCGGCTGGGCGTCAACGTGCTGTTCGTGTGCCTGCTGATCATCGTGGTCGGCGCCTTTACCGGGCAGTGGTTCGCGGTGATGCAGAAGCTCGGCCTGGCCAACAACTTCTGGTTCGGCCATCAGGGCTGGGAGTACGTGGACATTGGCCGCTTCTGGCAGCTCTTCCTGTTCGTCGGCCTGATGCTGTGGCTGTTCCTGGTGGGGCGCTCGCTTTGGCCGGCGCTCAAGCGCCGTGACGAGATGTCCTCGATCGTGGGCCTGCTGTTCCTCTCGGTGGTCGCCATCGGCCTCCTGTACGGCGCGGGCCTGATGTGGGGCGAACACACCCACCTCTCGATGGCCGAGTACTGGCGCTGGTGGGTGGTGCATCTGTGGGTGGAGGGCTTCTTCGAGGTCTTCGCGGTGGCGGTGATCAGCTTCCTGTTCGTGAAGCTGGGGCTGGTGCGCGGCCGGACCGCCACGGTCAACGTGCTGTTCGCCACCTTCGTGTTCATGGCCGGCGGCGTGCTGGGCATGTTCCATCACCTGTACTTCGCCGGAGCCACCACGGGCGTGCTGGCGCTGGGCGCGAGCTTCTCCGCCCTTGAGGTGGTGCCGCTGGCGCTGATCGGCCTGGAAGCCTACGAGACCTGGAGCCACAGCCGCTCCACGCCCTGGATGCAGCGCTACCGCTGGCCGATCATGTTCTTCCTCGCGGTGAGCTTCTGGAACCTGGTGGGCGCCGGACTGTTCGGTTTCCTCATCAACACGCCGCTGGCGCTGTACTACATGCAGGGCCTGAACCTCACGCCGCTGCACGGCCACACCGCGCTGTTCGGGGTGTACGGCATGCTCGGCATCGGCCTGATGCTCTACTGCCTGCGCATCATGAAGCCCGATCTCAAGTGGAACGAGGGTCTGCTGCGCGGAGCGTTCTGGAGCCTCAACATCGGCCTGGCGCTGATGGCCCTGCTGACGCTGCTGCCGATGGGCGTGCTGCAGCTGCAGGCCGCGTTCGAACAGGGCTACTGGTATGCGCGTTCGGCCGAGTTCATGACGCGCCCGATCATCCACCTGCTGGTGTGGATGCGCGTGCCGGGCGACACGGTCTTCGCAGCCGGTGCGCTGCTGCTGTCGTGGTTCGCGCTGCGGCTGTGGGTTGGTCCGAAGAAGAGCGACGCCTGAAAGCCGGGGCATCGGCGCCTGTGTGCGCCGATGCCCCCGCCACGGAGAAAGCGGGCGGCTTCGGCCGCCCGTTTTGCTGCCTGACTGCGATGCTGCGATCAGCGCGGGTTGGATACTCCGTGCGGCACGTGGCCGGCGGCGACGTGGCGCGCGGCGTTTTCCACGTTGTGGCGCGAGTCGTCGAAGAAGATGTCGGCTCCGAAGGCTTCCAGGAACGGCCCCTTGTCGCGCCCGCCCAGGAACAGCGCTTCGTCCAGGCGCACGCCCCAGTGGCGCAGGGTCAGGATGACGCGCTTGTGCGCCGGTGCCGAACGCGCCGTCACCAGCGCGGTGCGCAACGGCCCTTCCTCCGGCGGAAACGCCTCCTGGATCTGGTGCAGCGCGTGCAGGAAGCCGCGGAATGGCCCGGCCGAGAGCGGCGTCTGGGCCAGTTCGCGCTCGTTGCGGGCAAACGCCTCCAGGCCGTCTTCCTGCGAAATGCGCTCGGATTCGTCGCCGAAGATCACCGCATCGCCGTCGAAGGCCACCCGCAGCTGGGCGTCGATCGGGCGGGTCGTGCGCGCGGGCAGGATGGTCGCCGCCGCCACGCCGTTGTCGAGCGAGCCGCGCACCGAGTCGGGATTGGCCGACAGGAACAGGTGTGCACCGAATGGCCGGATGTAGGGCCAGACCGGCGCACCGCTGGTGAAGGCGGCGCGCACGATGCCCAGGTCGTAGCGTTCGATCGAATTGAAGATGCGCAGCCCCGTATCCGAGGAATTGCGCGACAGCAGGATGACCTCGATACGCGGTACGCCGGGCCGTCCGAGCGCATCGAGCGCGAGCAGCTTCTTGACCAGCGGGAAGGCCATGCCCGGTTCCAGCGGCAGATCCTCGCGGCTGCGCTGGAAGCTGGCGTAGGCGTCCACGCCTTCGTTTTCGAATACCGCGTGGCTGTCTTCCAGGTCGAACAGCGCGCGCGCCGACAGCGCCACCACCAGGCGTTCCTGGTCCGGTGCCGCGGCGCGCTGTGGATTGATCTGGATGATCGCCGAATCAGACGGTGAACTGCTCATCGAGGATGCGCTCTTCCATGTTGTGCTCGGGATCGAACAGCAGGGTCACGGTGCGTTCGGCCGATTCTCGGATGGTCACCTCGGCGATGTCGCGCACCTCGAAGGAATCGGCGGTGGCGCTGACCGGGCGCTTCCAGGCATCGAGGATCTCGAAGCGCACCTCGGTGTCGTTGCGCAGGATCGCCCCGCGCCAGCGGCGCGGGCGGAACGGGCTGATCGGCGTCATCGCCAGCACCGCGCTGCCCAGCGGCAGGATCGGACCGTGTGCCGAAAGGTTGTAGGCGGTGCTTCCCGCCGGCGTGGACACCAGCACACCGTCGCAGACCAGCTCGTCCAGGCGCGCGGTGCCGTTGAGATAGACGCGGATCTTGGCTGCCTGTTTGGTCTGGCGCAGCAGCGAGACCTCGTTGAAGGCCAGCGCGCCGACGCGCCCGCCGGCGTCGGTGACGGCGGTCATCTCCAGCGGCTTGAACGTGGTGGCCTCGGCCGCAGCGAGCCGCTCGGGCAGGGCCTCCATCCTGAGCTGGTTGAGCAGGAACCCGACCGAGCCGGCGCGCATCCCGTAGATCGGCTTGTTCAGCTCCATGTGCCGGTGCAGGGTCTGGAGCATGAAGCCGTCGCCCCCCAGCGGCACGATCACGTCGGCCTGGTCCGGCGTCACGTTGCCGTAGCGGGCCTCCAGCTCGGCGAGCAGCGCCTGTACGTCGGGAGTGCGGGTGGCGAGAAAGGCGATGCGCGGCGACGAGCCCACCACGGCGTGCTCCATTCAGGGGGTGAGGGCACTTTACCTTGGATGCGGTGTGCCGGCAGCCGCCGCCCGGAACGCCCTGCCCGGGCGGGCAGCGACCCTCGGCACTGCTGCGGGTAGCGGGTAGAATGAAGCCTGTTTTTACTCGTTCGATGATGGTTTTACATGGCAGGACACAGCAAGTGGGCGAACATCCAGCACCGCAAGAACGCGCAGGACGCAAAGCGCGGCAAGGTGTTCACCAAGATCATCCGCGAAATCACCGTGGCGGCGCGCACCGGCGGCGGTGACCCGTCGGCCAATCCGCGCCTGCGGCTGGCCATCGACAAGGGCCTTGCCGCCAACATGAACAAGGACAACATCGAGCGCGCCATCAAGAAGGCCACCGGCGAACTCGAAGGCGTGACCTACGAGGAAATCCGCTACGAGGGCTACGCCCCCGGCGGCGTGGCGGTGATCGTCGACACGATGACCGACAACCGCCAGCGCACCGTGGCCGAAGTGCGCCACGCCTTCGGCAAATTCGGTGGCAACCTTGGCACCGATGGCTCGGTCGGCTTCATGTTCAAGCGCCTCGGCGTGGCCTCGTTCGCGCCCGGTGCGGATGAGGACAGGGTGACCGAGATCGCCATCGATGCCGGTGCCGACGACGTGGTGGCCTATCCCGAGGACGGCTCGATCGACGTGCTCGCCGCGCCCGAGAACTTCGACGCGGTGCTGGCCGCCTTCGAGGCGGCCGGCCTGAAGCCCGATGAAAGCGAAGTGACCCTGCGGGCCGACAACGACATCGCGGTCACAGGCGAGACTGCGACCTCGGTGGCCAAGATGCTCGACTGGCTGGAGGATCTGGACGACGTGCAGAACGTCTACTCCAACGCCGACCTTCCGCCCGACGCCTTCGACTACTGACCGGGCATGGGGATGCCGGCGGCGACGCGCATACTCGGCATTGATCCCGGCTCCCAGCGCACCGGCGTGGGCATCATCGATGTCGACGCGGCGGGCCGGATCAGCCACGTGCACCACGTCGCGCTCAACCTCCTGGCGGCCGAAACCTTCCCGCTGCGCCTGCGCCTCTTGCTCGACGGGCTGTGGGAACTCATCGCGTGTTTTTCCCCGAGCGAAGTTTCAGTCGAACAGGTCTTCCTGTCGAACAACGCGATGAGCGCGCTCAAGCTCGGGCAGGCGCGCGGGGCGGCGATAGCCGCCTGTGTCGCACGCGACCTGCCGGTGAGCGAATACGCCGCCAAGGAGATCAAGCTCGGTCTGGTGGGCAGCGGCAGCGCCGACAAGACCCAGGTCCAGCACATGGTGGGCGTGATGCTCGGCCTTTCCGGCAGGCTTCAGTCCGATGCCGCCGATGCCCTCGCCGTGGCCATCACCCACGCCCACGTTCGCGCCAGCGCCGCCCGCCTGGGCGTCGCCGCGCGCGTGGCCTGGGGCAGGAAGAGGTGAGGGTGGGGATTCGTGATTCGGGATTGGGGATTCGAAGCGCCGCGCCGATCGGAGCGGGAACGACGGGAAGCGAGGATGATCGAATGGAGCGGATGCCGATGAAGGGCGCAGTGCGAGATCGCAGGAGGGTGATACCGGGGCGGGGCGTTTCTTGCCAATCCCCAATCCCCAATCCCCAATCCCGCAGGGTGCACCCGTGATCGGCCGCCTCCGGGGCACGCTGGTTCACAAGCAGCCGCCGTGGCTGATCGTGGACGTGCAGGGCGTGGGCTACGAGCTGGAAGCGCCGATGAGCACGATCTACGACCTGCCCGAGCTGGGCAGCGAGGTGACGCTGTTCGTGCACCACGCCCAGAAGGAGGACAGCGTGGCGCTGTACGGCTTCCTGCGCGAAGCCGAGCGTCGCCTGTTCCGCGACGTGCAGAAGGTCACAGGCATCGGCGCGAAGATCGCGCTGGCGATCCTCTCGGGCAGCAGCGTGGAGGATTTCGTGGCGCGCGTGGACGGTGGCGATACCGCGGCGCTCTCGCGCATCCCCGGCATCGGCAAGAAGACCGCCGAGCGCATCGTGCTGGAGCTGCGCGACAAGCTTGGCGGATTGGGCGCCGGCGGGGGCGGTGTGCTGACACCGCGCGGCGCGCCGGCACCGGCAGACCCGCAGTCCGAGGCGGTGATCGCCCTGCAGCAGCTGGGTTACAAGCCGGCCGAGGCGGCGCGCCTGGCGAAGGGGGCGTTCGAGGAGGGGGACGACGCCGAAGCCGTCATCCGCAAGGCGCTGAAGGCTGCCCTGAAGTAGGCCGGGCCTGCCCTTTCGACACCGCGCTCAGCGCTCCTGACGGAAGTTGAGTGCAGCGCGGTTTTCGGTGCCCGAGTCGATCTGGATGTTCCACAGGCGGTTGAGCAGGTATTTGAACGTGATGACCTGCCCGGGGCCGAACAGGGCGACGCCGTAGCTGACGTGGAGCCGTGGCGAGAGGTTCTTGCCGACGGTGAGCGCCGCGCCGCCGAGGGCGCGGTTGTCGGCCACCTCGATCTCGTCCACGCCCAGCTGCGCGCCAAGATTCTTCGCCAGCAGGTTGCCGCCAAACGCCGCCGCCGCCTGGGTGAGCTGCGCGCCATCGGCCTGTGAGGCCGAGCGCAGCGGGCGCCCGAGGACGAGGTAGGAAAGCTGCTCGGCCTGGTCCATGGCCGGGTCGGACCAGAGCGTCAGCTCCGGCGTCAGCGCCGTGCCGTGCACCTGCACGCCCACCGTGATGGTGTCGATCTTGCGCTGCGCGCGCACGTCCAGCGCCGGCGTGTCGATGGGCGTGGAAGCCCAGGCGACGCGGCCGCGGGTGATTGAGAGATCCTGTCCGTAGGCCTTGTAGGCGCCGCCCACGTCGATTGTGCCGCGCGCGGTGGTGGGGCGGCCGGGCCGGTCGCGCACGCGCAGCTGGCCGGCCAGCGTGCCGTTGAGCCCGAAGCCGTTCATGCGCACGTCTTCGCCCAGTGACACGGTGATGTCGGCGTCCACCGCCAGCGCACCGCCTGCGGCGGACGCGTCGTCCACGATCACCACGTCGCGCGAGGGCGTGCGCACGCTCTGCAGGCGCTCCAGATCGATGCGCGCAAACGGCACCGCCACCGAGCCGCGCAGCGAGAGGCTGTCGCCGGCGAGCGCAAGACGCAGGTCCGGGGACGCACGCACGCGCGCCTCGGGCACCGCCATCACGGTGAGGTTTTCCCCGCGCAGCGTGGCCGACGCGGTCGGCTGTGCGGTGTCATCCAGCGCAATCTCGCCGGCAACCTCCAGCACGCCTTCGCCCATGCCCATCGAGCCCTCCAGGGTCATGGAACGGCCCGCACCGGATCGCGCGCGCAGCTGACCCTCGCGCAGGGTGATGCCAAGGGCCGGCAGCTGCGCGCTGAAGTCGGCGAGTTCGAGCATGCCATCGACCTGCGGCGCGGCGCGGGTGCCGGCGAGCGCGAGCTGGCCTTCGATGCGGCCCCGCGCGTCGGCGACCTGGGCGCTGAAGCCGCCCAGCGGCGAGATGTCGGGCAGCAGCAGCTCAAGCGTGCCCGACAGCTCTCCGTCGGCTTCATCGGGCCGGGCGAGGTGCGCGTCGGCGCGCAGGCGGCCGCCGTGATCCAGGGCGGCATCCAGATTCAGCTGCGCCTGCGCCGAATCGAGCGTTGCCGCCAGGCGCAGGTCGCGCAGTTCCATCGGCGTTGCGCCAACGTCGATGGATGGGGTGATGACGAGCGACGGAATACCGGCATCGAGCTGGCCGCGCAGTTCGCCCGCCGGGCTCCGGGAGACGCGGGCGTTGACGTCGAGCTGGCCAGCCAGGGCGATGCCGGCGGGATCACCCTGGCCCAGCCAGGGAGTGAGCTGGGACAGGTCGAAGTGCTCCAGCGCAAACTCGCCCTCGGCGGCGCCTGCGCGCGTGTCGAGGCGCAGGCACAGCGATGCCGGCGCTGCGTCGAGGCAGGCGGGCTGGACGCTGAGCTCGCCGGTTTCCGTCGCAAACGACAGCGCGGCCGGCTCGCGCAGGTGCCAGGCGGCGTGGTCGCGCGGTTCCAGCGCGAGCGACTGAAGCGTTCCCCGCCACAGATCGCCCTGCGCCGGGAGCCTGCCGTCCAGCGCGAGGCTCACGCGCCCGGGCAGGCCGTCCAGCGAAAGTTCCACGCGGTGCCCGGCGCGATCGCCTTCCCCCGACAGCGAAAGCAGGTCGAAGGACTGGCCGGCCAGATCGAGCTGGCGCGCTTCGAGACTGAGGGTGCCCGCGGAGGTGCGCCCGGCGATGGTCGCGCGCAGGGCAAGGCGGCCTGCCGCCTGTTGGCCAAGGGCAAGCTCGTGTCCGTCGATGCGCGCATCCAGCGCGGGGGCGTCGCGCCGGCCCCGCAGGGAGAGGGTGCCGCGCAGCTCGCCTTTTGCGCTGTCGAGCCAGTCGGAGAGCCGCAGCGGTGACAGCTCCAGCGTGGCTTCGAGGTGTTCGCCCCAGGCGCCTTTGCCGGCCAGTCGTGATCCGCCCAGGCGAAGATCGAGGTGGCCCGTGCCGCTGCCGTCCCTGTCCATGCGGGCTGCAGCGCTGCCGCGCAGCGGCAGGCCGCGCAGGGTACCGCCGATCTGGCCGGCATCCATCTGCCCATGCGCTGCGCCATCGATCACGCTGCCCGAGGCGCTGAGCTTCGCGCTGATCGCGCCGGGCAGGGCAGGGATGAACCAGGAGGGGTCGAAATCCGCCAGGGCGAGCTCCAGCGCGCCGTCGATCCGGGGATCCCAGGCCACCTGGCCGTGCGCGTCCAGGCGCCCGGAGGGCAGCGCTACGCGCAGCTCCTGGATCGCCAGCGCCCGGGTCGAGCCGCGTCCGGTGAGTTCCAGCGCGGCTTTTTCGCCGTTGCGGCGGATCTCGCCGGTCACGCCTAGGGCGTAGCCGTCGAGCGGTCCGTCGATGCGTGCCTCGCCGGCGCTGCGCGGTGCGTCGGCCGCGGCATCAGCCGCCAGCGCCAGATCGGCCCAGCGTGCAACGAGCGCGAGCTGCGGCTGCGGTTGTGCCAGATCCACGCTGCCGTTCACGTTCAGGCTGCCGCCGGCGGCGCCCAGTGCGAGCGGCGCGAGCGTCAGTGTGTGGTTGTCGTAGCTGATCTTCGACGGCCGCAGGTCGAGGCCGAGTTCGCCTTGGCGAAGCGATCCTTCCAGCGTGGCCCGGGTGAGGTCGCCTTCGGCGGCGAGGGACAGCACGACGATCTCCCCCTGCGCCCCGAACCACGACGGGCGCAGCTGCGGCGCATCCACAGCGAGGTTCCAGCGCGGGTCGGCACGCCCGCCGCGGGCGTTCAGGGTGATCCGATTGGCCGGCTCCGTGGTGGTCTGCGCGGTCAACGAGAGATCGTCGAGGCCGCCGCGCAGCGCGACGGACACGGAGAGTGGATCCGAAGGAGACAGGGCGAGGTGCGCATCGGCATCCAGTTCACCGGCCCAGCCGCGCGCGGTGTCGAAGCGGGCGCCGAGCCGCAGGTCGAGCGGCTCGCCCGTCAGCCGCAAGTCTTCGATGGTGGCCACGCCTTCGACAAGGGCGGCGCGGGCGGACAGGGTACGCACGGTCAACGGTGTGGCGCCCTCCTGCTCCACGGACAGCGATCTGGCCTCCAGCGCGTCGATGCGGATGGCCACGGGAAGGGACAGCGTCGGCAGCTGCTCGGGCAGCGTGATGCGCTCGGGCCAAGGGGCGGGCGTCGCCCCTCCGGGCGGCAGCACGAGCCGTCCATCGCTGAGCGTCATCCGCCGCACGCGCAGTGCGCCGGAAAAAAGCGCGAATCCGTCGAGATCGATCTCCAGGAGGGCAAGTTCCGCCGTCATGCCGTCCTTCGCATAGCGGATGTCGTGCAGCCGCAGGCCGCCGCTGAGGCTGCCTTCGGCGTGGCTCCATTGCAGGGCATCGGAACCGAGTGCGTTGCGCAGCTGGCCCAGCGCCAGGTCGCGTCCGGCTCCGCTCTTGAGCAGGGCCAGCGCGAGCAGTGCGACCAGGATCGGCAGCGCCGCGAGCGCTGCGGCCAGCCAGCGCCAGCGTCGCCGGGATGCCGGCGGGCGCTGCGTGCCCATCTCGCTTGCGGAGGCGGCGCTCACAGGTCCGGTCCGATGTTGATATGCAGCTCGACGCCGGCGCGCTCGTCGAACCCGTGCGCGACGTCGACGCGCACCATGCCGACCGGGGAACGCCAGCGCAGGCCCAGGCCGGCGCCGATCGAAGCGCCCTCGTTGATTTCGTTGAAGGCGTTGCCGGCATCGACGAAGGCCGCCGCGCCCCAGGTCGGGGTGAACATGCGTTCGTATTCGGCACTTCCGATCAAGAGGTTCTTGCCGCCGGTGGGGACCTCGTTCAGGCGGGGACCGACCTGCTGATAGCCATAGCCGCGGATGCTGCGGTCGCCGCCGGCGAAGAAGCGCAGCGAGGGCGGAAGCTCCTGCAGCTGATCGGTGAAGGTGCGGCCGAGCTGGCCGCGGACGAGAAAGCGGTTGCCCTCGCCCAGGCTCCGGATCAGTTTGGCGTCGAGCAGGAACTGGCCGAAGCTCACGTCCGAGCCCAGCGCCGATGCGCCGACCTTGAACTCCCCGCGCAGCGAGAAGCCGCGCGAGGGATACATCGGGTCATCCGAGACGACGCGCTGCGCCGAGGCTGCCGGGTAGATGAGCCGCGATTCTCCGACCTGTGCGGCACCGCTGAGGCGCGCCTGGCGGTCGCCGATTTCGAAGTCCTCCAGCCGCGCGTGCGCCGCCACTGCGAGGTTCCAGCCGCGCCATCGCCCGCTGCGCGATGCCACCAGCTCGGTGATCCGGGTGGAGAGCACGCTGCTTTCCTCTTCGCGCCGGTTGGCGCCGACCGCGTACCAGCCTTCGGCCCAGGCGAACGCCGGAATGCGGTATTCGGCGCCGATGCTCTTGCGCCGCTGCGCCCAGTCGAGGTGGGCGGCGAGCTTGTGGCCGCGGTCGTTGACCCAGCGCCGCTCCAGTCCGAACTGTGCGCCCGCGCCCGAGTCGGTGCCGAAGCTCAGGCCCGCGGTATAGACGCTGCGCTTGCCCGGCAGTACCGAAATGGCGATGGGAACCTCGTCGCCCTGCGCATGCTCGGTGTCGGGCCGCACGTCGATGTAGCCGAAGTAGTCCAGTTCGGTCAGACGCTGGTGCAGGCGCAGCAGCGAATCCTGTTCGTAGAACTCGCCCTGGCGGTAGGGCACGGTCTTTTCCAGGAGGGAACGGCGGATGTGCGAGCCTTCGATCTGCGTTTCGCCGAAGCGGTAACGGATGCCGCTCTTCCAGGCCAGATCGATGCGGGCTGCGTTCCCGGCGCGCGTCACTTCGACCACGTGGCGTTCCATCGCTGCATCGAAGTAGCCGCGTGCCAGCAGCGCGCGCTGGATCGCGAGCTTGCCGCTTTCGTAGGCGGCGTGATCCAGCACCTCGCCGGTGCGCAGCGGAAAGGCGCCCAGCGACGCGCCTATCTCCCCATCCTCCACGGCCTGGCCCGCGAGTGCCAGATCGATCTTGCCTACGCGCACCGGGTCGCCCGGTTCCACCGTGATGGTCACATTCGCGGTTCCGCCCTTGCGGCTGACCGAAATCTCCGTTTTGGCGGAGTAGAAGCCATAGGGCTGAAGCGCCACGGAAACTTCGTCGGGCACCTGACGAAGAAGATAGGCCAGGCGCGGCTCCTCCAGCGCGGCGCGTCCGGCATCGTCCAGGCGCAGGAGCGAAAGCGACTTGCGCACGTTGTCCAGCGCCTCGCCTTCGATGCCGGTCACGCGTACCTTGCCCAGCACTTGCGCGCCCGCCGCGACGGGCAACAGGAGGGCGGTCAGCAGGATGAGGGTGGAATTCGCGCGCACGGCGGGCTTCGCGGCAGGTCTGGAGTCGGCAAGCATACCCGCGCCGAATCACCATCGACCCCCTTCAAGGATGAACCGATGCTGGCCACCGGAGCCGCTGTCGCAGCGCGCTCAACCCCGGCGGCCGGCGCGCGGCGTTGCAGTCGCCACCCCATCCGGAGGACCTCGCCGTGTCGAAAATCCTTGCCCTGTGTGTTCTTTTCCTTTCCCTGTCGATGTCTTCCGCGCGTGCGCACGGCGCGCTGGTCGAACTGGCCGTCGTCGATCGCGGCAACGGCGTCACGCTCAACCAGTACCCTGCGCACGGAGAGCGCTGGATCGAAGGCGTTCCGGGTCAGCGCTATGCCATCCGGCTGCAGAACCGGACCGGCGAGCGGATGCTGGTCGTGCTGAGCGTGGACGGCATCAATGCCGTAAGCGGCCAGCGCGCCGATCCGGGGCAGGCGGGCTATGTGCTGGAGCCCTGGCAGAGCACCGACGTGACGGGCTGGCGCAAGAGTCTGTCCGAGGTGGCCGCGTTCGAGTTCGCGTCGCTGCCCGACAGCTACGCCGCGCGCACCGGGCGGCCGGACGACGTCGGCGTCATGGGCATCGCGGTGTTCCGGGAAAAGCGCCAGCGTCCGGTACCGACGCCGCAGGTGTCCACTCGGCAGGCGCGGGAGTCGAGGGCGGGTGCCGCGATGGAGCGCGAATCCGCCGCGGCACCGCCGGCGCCGGCCAGCCCGTCGCTGGGAACCGGCCACGGCGCGCGCGAGTATTCCGTGGTGCGCCAGACGCGCTTCCAGCGGGCCAGCCCGCGGCCGGATGAAGTGGTCGCGCTGCGCTACGACCGGCGCGAGAACCTGATCGCACTGGGCGTCCTGCCCGCGCCCGGCGGGTGGTCGCGCCGTCCCGATCCCTTCCCGGGCGGCTTCGTGCCCGATCCCTGAACCGGTGCGTCCGCCGCACCGCGCGGTCAGCGCTTGGCGGCGTCTTCGATCTTCTCGCCGGCCTTCTGGATGTCCTTGCCGGCACCCTGGATGGTGTTGCAGCCGCCCAGCACCACGGCGGCCGCGAGGGCGAGGAGCAGGAGGGAAAAGTTTCGCGTCATCGTCGGCAATGTCCTTTGTGCGCCGGGGCCGGAGTGTAACCACGCCCGCCCCGGCGTGCGCAAGTCTCCCGGCGCGCCGCTGCGATCCGCGTCACCTTCACCGCATCAGGGTGGATTTGCCGAACAGGCTTTCCACCAGCTCCACTGCCAGCTGTGCGGTCCTGTTGTGGTCGTCGAAGGCCGGGTTGAGTTCGACGATGTCGAGTGACCCGAGCCGGCCGCTGTCGGCAATCATCTCCATCACCAGCTGCGCCTCGCGGTAGTTCGGCCCGCCGGACACCGTGGTCCCGACGCCGGGCGCGATCGTGGGATCGAGGAAGTCCACGTCGAAGCTGACGTGCAGGTGGGTGTCCTCGTCCATGCCGTAGAGCGCCTGGGTCATCACCTGGCGGATGCCGATCTCGTCGATGTAGCGCATGTCGTAGATGTCCAGGCCGACCTCGCGCACCAGACGGCGTTCGCCCTCGTCCACCGAGCGCACTCCGATCTGGCGGATCTGGTCGGGATGGAGCATCGGCGATTCGCCCGACAGGTGGGTCAGCGCCTTCGGCCCGATGCCGCACAGGCAGGCGACCGGCATGCCGTGGACGTTGCCGCTGGGCGTCAGTTCGCTGGTGTTGAAGTCGGCGTGTGCGTCGAGCCACAGCACCCGCAGGTTGCGGCCCTGCTGGCGGCAGTGTCGCGCCACGGCGGTGATCGAGCCCAGGCCCAGGCAGTGGTCGCCACCCAGCAGGATCGGCAGCCGATCCGACGCAAGCGCCGCACCCACGGCATCCATCGTCGCGCGATTCCACGCCACGACCTCGTCCAGGTGCCGGTAGCCGTCCACCGGCGGAAGCCAGGGGTTGAGCGGGCCGCTGAGGTTGCCGGTATCCAGAACGTCCAGCCCGCGCGCGCGCAGTGCCTGGACGATCCCGGCCACGCGCAGCGCTTCCGGCCCCATGGACGCACCGCGATGCCCGGCACCGATGTCGGTCGGTGCGCCGATCAGCGCAACCCTGGTTTCGCGCGCGCTCATGACGCCGCCTTCGATGTGGCCCGGTATGGGAGGAGTCGCTTGACGCGGCGCGCAGGCGCGATACGCAATGTCATGGCAGGACCTCGATGTTCCAGAAAGGGCGATCAGCATAGCGATGGAGATCGCGTGGACCAATGCGCCCGGCGCGATCAGGGCACGCGTGTCCGGGCATCGGCTCCGGACACCGCGCACACGCGCGCGCGGATGCGGTCGGCCAGCCAGTGCGGCGGGAAGGGCTTGTGCAGCACCTCGATGTCCTCGATGGTGGTTTCGTGCAGCTCGGCAGGCAGGTGCGAGGTGATGAGGAAGCGCGCGGCCTGCGGCCAGCGCGCTGCGAGCTCGTCCATGAGAACATTGCAGTCCACATCGGGCAGGCGATAGTCCAGCACCAGCGCCTGCGGATCCAGCGCCTGCGAAATTGCGCGCGCCTCCGCGCCGCAGGCCGCGCTTGCCACTTCGAGCCCGGCCGCGGTGAGTGCATCGCACAGGATCGTCTGCAGTTCCGGGTCGTCTTCCACAAGGACCACGCGCGCCGACGCGCCATTGGACGGAACGTCCGCCACGGGCGGTGCGGCACGCGGCAGGTGCAGCGTGATGGCTGTCCCTGCGCCTGGCGCGCTGTCGATCATGATGCGTCCGCCGGCGTCGGCCACCAGCCGTTCGACAATCGCCATGCCGATGCCGCTGCCGCGATCCCCCGGTTTGGTGGTGAAGAAGGGCTCGAACACGCGCGCGATCACTTCCGGCGTCATGCCGTGGCCGGTATCCGCCACGGTCAGGCGCACCTCATCCTCCTGCGCATCGAGCGTCAAGGAAAAGCCGCCGCCTGCCGGCATCGCATCGCGCGAGTTGGTCGCGAGGTTCAGCAGCGCCAGTTCGAACTCGCTGCGGTCCAGCTCGACCCACAGCGGTTGCGATGGAAGCGAGATCCGCGTCTCGCAGCGGCCGCGGAACAGCGGGTCGATCAGCGTCATGGCGTGCTCGACCGCCATGACCGCGTCGAATCGTTGCGTCTGTCGGGATTGGCGTCGACCCAGGCCCAGAAGCCGCCGGGTCATGAGCGCTCCGCGCCGGGCTGCGTTTTCGATCCCGGCGATCGGCTTTCCGTCGTATCCGTCCCGGCTGCGCGCGAGGTCCGCATAGCCGACGATCACGCCGAGAATGTTGTTGAAGTCGTGCGCGATGCCGCGCGCCAGCTGGCCGATCGCATCCAGTTTCTGCGCGTGCAGCAGCTGGATCTGGGTGCGCTCCCGTTCCTCCATCTCGCGCGCCAGGCGCGCATTCACCAGATACAGCTCCTCGCTGCGGCGAAGCGCGCGACGCGATGCGGAAATGAGGCGGTCCAGCATCACGCTGGCAACCAGGAAGGTCAGTGCCGAGGCCATCAGGCCGGCGCGCACCTCGGTGCTTGCCGCGCCAGGCTGTTCGCCCCCGGCCAGATCCACACCGGCGCCGATCACCAGTGCCGCGAGCAGCACCCCCAGCCCCCACCACAGCGCACTGCGACCCAGCAGGAGCCCGCCCAGAAGCAGCGGCAGGAGATGCGCAACCTGGAATCCCGCGTGCGCGCGAAGCCCGTAGGACTGGTAGCTGGCGAGGATCAGCGCCAGCAATCCCGAATAGAGCAGCACGACCGAGGTCCGGAAGTTTCCGCGGCGCAGCAGCCAGAAGCACAGCCATAGCCCGATGCTTGCGGCAATTCCTGCGGCAGCCCCGGTGCTCGGTTCGCGGTGCTCCAGCAGGCCGGAAACCACCGCAACCGGTACCAGCAGCGCGGCCAGCAGCACCACGACCTGCAGCCCCGAGGCGCTGCGCCGGTCCAGCGCATCCGGCACGGCGGGGCGATCCAGCCAGAGCAGGGCCTTTCGCAGCAGCGACACCTTCATTTCTCCACGGGGCTGACCAGCCAGTATACGTAGTCCCCCGGGCGCATCGGCACGGAATGAGTGCGGGCCGCGCGGCGCACGACCGCCTCCCACAGCCATCTGGTGTAGGAGATAGGGACGCCCGGGCGTGATGCGAGCTTTGTTTCGCAGTCCTGTTGACAAGCGTTTTGTGTGGTGTAAGATGGCGGGCTCGCTTCGACGTTTTCCTTCTCTTTCGAAGGGTTCGGC
>CAKSZJ010000031.1 GCA_934525595.1 uncultured Chiayiivirga sp.
TCTCCGACGGGTTCGAGTGAGGTACGCGCCCCGCGCTGCGTCGGCCCCGGGCGGGACGGCGCAGGGCGGGGAGGCGGAGGGAGTCGATTCCATCGCGCTCCCAGCCGCCGCATGACTGAATGAGAGGCCTCCCGCGCGGGAGGCCTCTCGCTTTTTGAGCGCGGGCAGCGGCGGGAGGACGCGCCCCCATGGCATCATCGGCGCGATGGTTCGCTTGGGTCTTCTTCTGCTGGTGGTGGCGGGTGCCTGGCTCGCGGGCGGCGAAGCGCGGGCGCAACCCGCAGCGCCCGGGGACGCGCCTCCGCTGCCGGACGGCGCGGTCCTGTCCGGCCTCATCGCCGATCCGCGGCTGGCGGAAATCAGTGGTCTGGCCGTTTCACGTCGACACCCCGGCATCATCTGGGCCCACAACGACAGCCACGCGCCGAGCGTGCTCTATGCGGTGGATGGCCACGGCACCGTGCGTGCGGTGCTCGAGCTTGCGGTGGCGAACCTGGATTGGGAAGACATGGCCAGCTTCGAGCATGCGGGACGCGCCTGGCTGCTGGTGGCCGACACAGGTGACAACGGCGGTCTGCGCCGCGAGCTGGCGCTGCATCTGGTCGAAGAGCCCGGTGCGCTGGAAGACGCGCGCGCCGGCACCGTGCGAACGATCCGTTTCCGCTGGCCGGACGGCCCGCGCGACTGCGAGGCGGTGGCGGTCGATGCAGCCGAAGGGGCCGTTTACCTGGTTTCCAAGAAGCGCGTACCGCCCGAGTTGTTCCGCCTGCCCCTGTTTCCCGAGGATCCGGACGCGCTGCAGGTGGCCGAGCCGCTCGGTGTGCTGGCGGGCATCGTCCAGCCCAGCGCCGAAGACCGCGAACGCAATCCGCTCTACGGCAGATATCGCGGCCAGGTGACCGCTGCGGACATCCGTGCGGACGGCTCGGCATTCGCGGCGATGAGTTATCTGTACCTCTATCTGTGGCCACGCCATCCGGAGGGCTGGGCCGCCGCGCTCGCGCAGCCGCCCGTGCGCCTCGACTTGCCGTGGATGGCGCAGGCCGAGGCCATGGGCTTCGCGGCGGATGGCGCCTCGGTATGGATCAGCTCCGAATACCTGCCGGCGCCTCTGGTGCGCTATGCCCTGCCGCCGCTGGCGGTCCCGGTCACATCGGGTGGTGGCGCTCGTCTTGCCGAATGATATCGAAGTGATATCATAACTTTGTGACCAAGGAGAGCGTCATGCACGAGATCGCGAAAAAGTCCCTGCCCGGTATTCCAACCCTGCTGGCGTTGCTGCTGGTGCTTGCCGGATTGGCGGCGCTGTTCATCCACGCGGTGGCGCGCGGCGACGCGCCGGCGCTGGTTGTCTGCTCGCTGGCCGCCGGGCTGGTGCTGGCCGCGGGCTTTGCCGGGTTCTATACCCTGGAACCCAACCAGGCCGGCGTGCTGAGCCTGTTCGGCAAGTACGTGGGCACGGTCAAGGAGACCGGCCTGCGCTGGAACAACCCGTTCTTTTCGGCCAAGAAGGTGTCGCTGCGGGTGCGCAACTTCGAGAGCGGCAAGCTCAAGGTCAACGAACTGGAGGGCAGCCCGATCGAGATCGCGGCGGTGATCGTGTGGCAGGTGGTGGATTCGGCCGAGGCCGTCTACAACGTCGACGACTACGAGAGCTACGTGCACATCCAGTCCGAGGCGGCGCTGCGCGCGATGGCGTCGAGCTATCCCTACGACCAGCACGACGGCAGCAGCATCGCGCTGCGCAGCCACCCGCAGGAAGTGTCCGAGCATCTCAAGGCGCAGATCGCCGAGCGCCTCGCGCGCGCCGGCGTGGACGTGATCGAAGCGCGCATCAGCCACCTGGCCTACGCCCCGGAAATCGCCCAGGCCATGCTCCAGCGCCAGCAGGCCGAGGCCGTGGTCGCGGCCCGCACCCGCATCGTCTACGGCGCGGTGAGCATGGTCGAAATGGCGCTCGATGAGCTGAAGAAGAACGGCGTGGTGGCGCTGGACGAGGAGCGCCGCGCCGCGATGGTGAGCAACCTGCTGGTGGTGCTGTGTTCCGATCGCGCCGCCCAGCCGGTACTCAACACCGGTTCGCTGTATTGAGGGCGGGACGGGGGATGCGTGATTGGCAGGGGCGCCCCGTGCTCCGCCTCAAGCCAATCCA
Organism: uncultured Chiayiivirga sp.; assembly: GCA_934525595.1. Taxonomy (GTDB): domain Bacteria; phylum Pseudomonadota; class Gammaproteobacteria; order Xanthomonadales; family Xanthomonadaceae; genus Denitratimonas. The sequence continues at coordinate 2,153 of CAKSZJ010000031.1, forward strand.
CATCCCGGATTTCCAGTCGCGATGAAAGAGAAGAAAGCCTATCCGCTGCGTATCGATGCCAAGGTGCTGGCGGCGGCACAGCGCTGGGCCGATGACGAGCTGCGATCCCTGAACGCACAGATCGAATACGCGCTGCGCGCAGCGCTGCGCCAGGCCGGGCGTTTGCCCTCTGCGGCGCAGCCCGAGCATGGAAACGACCAAGGAGAAGACGACGATGGCCGGTGAACGCTGGGAGTACAAGGTGGTGACCGTCACCCCGAGCATCTGGGGAGAGTTCCGTCCCGACGAAGTTGCCGAACGGCTGAACGTGGAGGGCGAAGCGCGCTGGGAGCTGGTGAATGCGCTGCTTTACGGCGTGGTGGTCACGCTGTTCCTGAAGCGGCCACGCTGAGGCAGGGCACATGAATCGAAAGCTCGTTGTCGCCCTGCTCGCCGTCGGCTCGCTGGTCGGCGTCTATTTCAGCGCCGTGTGGTTGTTCGAGACCCTGCTGCTGCCGCCGGCGCAAAGCGCGCCAGCCGACCCGGAGCACCTGCGCATCGGCGAGGCATTCCTCGACGACCTCGACGCCGGCCGCTACGAGGAGGCGCTTGCGCGCGGCACGCCGCAGCTGCAGGAGGCGCTTGCCGCAGGCAAGCTCAAGGAGGTCTGGGAGGCGCTGCCCGCCCAGCTCGGCGCGCGCGCATCGCGCAGCGCGCTGCGTGGCGAGGTCGTGTCCGGTACCCCGGTGGTTACCTCCACGCTGAGCTTTGGCCTGGCCGCGCTGGATGCGCGGATCGCGGTCGGTCCTGATGGCCGCATCAGCGGCTTCCGCCTGGTGCCGGCGGCTGACGGTACGCCTGCGGTACCGCCCGCACCGGCATCGAGCGAACGTTTCACCGAGGCCGAGTTCACGGTCGGCGGCGGCGATGCCGCGCTGGGCGGCACGCTCACCCTGCCCAAGGGCGAAGGGCCGTTTCCGGCCGCCGTGCTGGTGCATGGCTCGGGCCCGCACGACCGCGACCAGAGCATCGGCCCCAGCCGTATCTTCCGCGATATCGCCCACGCGCTGGCCGGGCGCGGCGTTGCGGTGTTGCGCTACGACAAGCGCACCAAGGCGCAGCCGGAGGCGTTCGCCTCGGGGGATTTCACTGTGGACGATGAGACCGTCGATGATGCGGTGCGTGCCGTTTCGCAGCTGCGCGCCGCGCCCGGCATCGATCCGCAGCGCGTTTTCCTTGTCGGACACAGCCTGGGCGCGATGATGGCCCCGCGCATCGCGCAGCGCGCGCCGGAGCTGGCCGGGCTGATCCTGCTGGCGGCGCCGGCACGTCCGCTGCAGGACATCGTGGTCGAGCAGGTCCGGTATCTGGCCGGGCTGGACGGTGAAATCAGCCCGAGCGAGCAGGCCGGGATCGACGAGATGACGGCGAAGGCCGCGGCCGTCGCCACGCTCACCTCCTCCATCCCGTCCGGTGATGCCCTGCTGGGCCTGCCGCCGCGCTACTGGATCGACCTGCGCGATTACGACCCGATCACGGTCGCCCGCAGTTTGCCCCAGCCGATCCTGGTGGTGCAGGGCGGGCGCGACTACCAGGTCACCGTCGAAGGGGACTTCGCGCGTTGGCATCAGGCTTTCGATGGGGATGCGCGCGTGCAGTTCGCCCTGCATCCGCGGCTCAACCATCTCATGATCGCCGGAGACGGGCCGTCAGGGCCGGCGGAATACGCCACGGCCGGCCACGTGGACGATGCGGTCATCGACGACATCGCCACGTTCGCCGGCGCCGCCCGGTGAGCATGGCGCTCGCCATCGCGCCACCCGGTGCGGTGGCTTTCGTGCGGTGGCGCGGGGCGGTCTGATCCCGGCCTGTTCGCCGCCCTCCATGCGCCGCATCACGCTGCGTGGCGATCTGGCCGACGTTGTCTCGGCCTCCTTCGATGATCACGTCAAACGGCTGCTGCCCGAGGCACCCGGCGAGCGCCCTGCGCTGCCTGAGATGACCCGGACGGGCTGGCGTTCGACCCATCCCGCCCGCGTCCGACGATGCGTGACTACACCCCGCGCCGCTACGACGCCGGGCGTGGAGAACTGGCGCTGGACTTCGTGATGCACCACGACGGTCCGGCCACGGACTGGGCGCGCCACGCCCGTCCCGGGCATTTCCTGGGTATCGGAGGGCCGCGTGGATCGCTCGTGACGCCCGTCGGATTCGACTGGCACCTGCTGATTGGCGACGAGACTGCGGTTCCCGCAATCGCGCGCCGGCTCGAGGAGCTGCCCGCCTCCAGCCGCGCCATCGTGCGCATCCGCATCTCCCGCGATGATGGGCGCATCCCGCTGCAGGCCGCCTGTCCGCTCGATCTGGAATGGCTCGTCGGCGAACCGGGCGAGGCGGACAGCGGCGCAGGCGTGCTGGAGGCGGCGACCCGTGCACTGAGCCTGCCGACGGGCGAAGGCTATGCCTGGGCGGCGGGCGAATACAGCAAGATCAAGGCCGTGCGGCGCCATCTTGTCGATGTCCACGGACTCGACAAGGGGCGGATACGCGCAGCGAGCTACTGGCGCCGCGCCCGCCCGGCCACGCACGAGCAGTTCGAATAGCAGTGCCGCTCTCGCGGAAGGTTCCGGGCGGCGCACGCGGATGCGGTTTCGCACGCCCGGAGCCTGCCGCGCGGCGCGCCTCAGGCGGCGTCCTTCACCGCCTTGCGCGGGCCCTTGAGCAGGGCCTGGCGGACTTGTTCGATGACCAGGTCCACTTCGCGCGAGGTGATGGCGAAGTGCGGGGTGAAGCGCAGCGAGTTGGCGCCGCCGTGGATCACGCCGATGCCGTTCTCGCGCATGTATTCCTCGATGCTGTCGGTGCCATAGCACTTGAACAGCGGCGAAAGCTCGCAGGAGAACAGCAGGCCGGTGCCCTGCACCTTGGTGATGAACTCGGGCAGCTCGCGGCGCAGGGCGTCGAGCTTTTCCACGAATTCGCGGCCGCGCTCGGCGATGTTCTTGCGGATGGCGGGCGTCAGCTGCGCCATGACCGTGGTGGCCACGTCCATCGCGCGCGGGTTGGTGGTCATCGTGTTGCCGTAGACCCCGGTGCGGTAGAGCGCAGCGGCCGATGCGCTGGCAGCCAGCACGGAAAGCGGGTATTGCCCGGCGTTGAGGGCCTTGGAGTAGGTTTCGAGATCCGGCGCCGGTAGGTTTTCGAAGCCGGGGTAGTCGACCACCGACAGCACGCCGTGGGCGCGCAGGCCGGCCTGGATCGAGTCGACCAGGAAAAGGCTGCCATGCGCGGTGGTGAGCTCGCGCGCGGCGACATAGAACTCAGGCGTCACGCCGCGGCCGGGGTCGCCTTCGCCCATCACGGGTTCCAGGAACATGGCCTCGATGAACCAGCCCTCGCGGTCCGCCTTGGCAAACAGCTCGCGCAGCTGCGCTACGTCGTAGGGATCCACGGTCAGCAGCGATTCGTCGCCGCGGTAGCTCGCCAGGTTGGCCAGATAGGCCTTGCGGGTGGAATCGGAATAGCGCGCCGGGCCTTCGGTGCGGCCGTGGAAGGCGCCCTTCACCGCGACGTGCTTGATGGTCTTGCCGGCGTGACGCGCCCCCGGCTCGGTCTGCAGGCGCGCGTTGATGTCGACGATGCGGCAGGCCAGCGTGACCGACTCGGAGCCCGAATTCAGGCACATGAAGCGTTCGTAGGGACAGCCGTCGCTGCGGCGATGGCCGATCTCGGCGCGCAGCGCGCGCGTGAGACGCAGCTGCGAGAGCGAAGGGGTCATGATGTTGGCCATGACCTGCGGCCGCGCCATGGCATCGAGCACCGCCGCCGGCGTATGGCCGAAGCCGAGCATGCCGTAGCCGCCCGAGTCGTGCAGCACCGCGCCCTTCAGCGTGACCACCCACGGCCCGCGCGCGGCCAGGGCGACATAGGGGTTGACCGCATCGGTCGCATAGAAGTTGACGAAGCCCGTCTGCACCGTGGCGCACTGGTCGGCCTCATCCATCGCGAGGATTTCGGGAAATTCGCCGCGGATCGCCTCGAACTGGCTGCGCGCCGCTTCGACGGCTTCGACCAGTTCGGGATACTCGGGCGCCAGGTTCGCGAGGAGCTCGTCGGACAGGCCGCGGGTACGGACGGCGCCGGGCTGGGCGCGCAGATCGGAAAGGGCTTGGATCAGGTTCATGATGCCTCCTCGCGGCAGGAACGGGTGCGGAAACGAGCGGCGCGGAGCGCTCCGTGCCGCTCGTTTCCGTTTCATATCAGTCAATTGCGGAATTGTATCACTGCGCCCGAAGCGGCATAACCCCCGCCGCTGCGGGCGAGCGCTCTTGTCGAAGGCGCGGTTTGTCGGTCCCGCCCACGCGCCGGATAATGAAAGGCTGACTTGGGGAAAACGCCCGTGAAGAAATCCGACTTCCGCTACGACCTGCCGAACGAACTGATCGCCCAGCACCCGCTGCCCGTGCGCTCGGCCAGCCGTCTGCTGGTGCTGCCGCCCGCGCCCGCGCCCTGGGAAGACCGCGCGGTTCGCGATTTGCCCGAACTGCTGGCTCCCGGCGATCTTCTGGTGTTCAACGATACCCGCGTGATCCCCGCGCGCCTGTTCGGGCGCAAGGCCACCGGCGGGCGCGTCGAGGTGCTGGTGGAGCGCGTGCTGGACGGAAACCAGGCGCGCGCGCAGCTGGGCGTAAGCAAGTCGCCGGCCGCGGGCAGCGAGCTGATCCTGGACGACGGCACGCGCGTCCTGGTGCTGGGTCGGGAGGGCGAGTTCTACCGGCTGCGTTTCGAAAGCGACGAGCCGCTGGAAAAGCTCCTGGAGCGCATTGGCCGGATGCCGTTGCCGCCGTACATGACGCGCGAACCGGAGGCGGCCGATGCCGAGCGCTACCAGACCGTTTTCGCGCGCAGCCCCGGCGCGGTGGCGGCGCCCACGGCCGGGCTGCATTTCGACGAGGCGCTGCTGGCCGCGCTGCGCGCGCGCGGCGTCGACTTCGGCCATGTCACCCTGCATGTGGGTGCCGGCACCTTCCAGCCGATGCGCGCCGAGGAGTTCGGTGACCACGTGATGCACAGCGAGTGGCTCAACGTCGGCGCGGCGCTGTGCGAGCAGATCCGCGCCGCGAAGGCGCGCGGAGGGCGCGTGGTGGCGGTCGGAACGACCGTGGTGCGGGCGCTGGAAACGAGCTTCCGAGACGGCGAGGTTCGCCCCTTCGCCGGCGATACGCGGCTGTTCCTGTTTCCGGGCAAGCGCATCCACAGCGTCGACGCCCTGGTCACCAACTTCCACCTGCCCGAGTCCACCCTGCTGATGCTGGTCAGCGCCTTTGCCGGCTACGAGCGGGTGATGGGCGCCTACGCCCACGCCGTGCGCGAGCGCTACCGGTTCTTCAGCTATGGCGATGCGATGCTGGTGTTTCCGGGGTAGTGGATGGCGTGTTTCCAGCGATGCTGGGCAAGTCGATGTGTGTTGCAAGCTTCATTGCCAGCAGACCACCTTGCTGGCGCGCTCGCTACCTTGTTCCTTGACCAGCGCCTCGCCCTTCTTCAAGGCTGCAAGCGAAGCTCCCGAGCCGAAGATGCGTTTCACCTGCGTAGCGTTCGCCGTGGTCGTGAAGCAGGCGATGAAACCCATGTTGGCAAGGAAATCGTCATCCTCTCCGGCAAAGTCATCCGGTGCCTGGGAAATCAGCATGACCGTTGCCCCCTTGGATCGACCAAGCCGAATCAGGTTGGCAAGGCCGGGAAGTTTCGAGCCAAGGATTAGGTTTGCTTCGTCGATCACGCACACCGAGCGCAGTGCGCGGTTGCCATTGGCATCGGTCGGCGCGTCCTTTTGTGAATTGATGTGGCGTTCCAGTGCGTCCGTCAGAAGTGAAACCACGGTGACCCGGACAAGCTCCGGCACGTCCGCCGGCAGCGAAATGATCCACGACTTGCCGAAGAACTCTGCGGGCGAATACTTCGGCTCGAACAGCTTGAAGCGATTGAGGTTCGCCATGTTCGTTGTCAGGCTGTCCTCGCGCGTATTTCCACTTGCGTAAACGCTCTTTACGGCATTTTGGACATCAATCAGCGTGCAGGGTGTGCGGCTCTTGAGTGCCTTTTCGAGCGCATCGCTCAACCTGCCACGCTGCATGGCGGTGTAGCCGGATTCCTTCAGGTTGCTCAGGCTGTCGCACAGGCGCTGCGCCGTGACCACGACTGTGCTGGGCTCCCTGCGGTGGGAGTCGCGTCGAGGATGTGGGAGGGCATGGCGTGCGGTGAATGCGGCGAACTGCAACGGACCGGACGCAACCTGCGATAAGGAAAACGCCGGAAATACGCGACAATACCCGGCTCGCCTTCACGCCCACTGCCATGTCCCGACTCAGCTTCCAGCTTCTTTGCAGCGACGGCCCGGCCCGTCGCGGTCGCCTGACCTTTCCGCGCGGCACGGTGGAGACGCCGGCCTTCATGCCGGTGGGAACCTATGGCTCGGTGAAGGGCATGACGCCCGAGTCCATCAGGGCGATCGGTGCGCAGATCATCCTGGGCAACACCTTCCACCTGTATCTTCGTCCGGGGCTGGAAGTGATTTCCGCGCACGGCGGGCTGCACGGTTTCGCGCGCTGGGAAGGGCCGATCCTGACCGATTCGGGCGGCTTCCAGGTGTTCTCGCTCGCGCACCGGCGCAAGATCTCCGAGGCCGGCGTGGCGTTCTCCTCGCCGGTGGACGGGCGCCGGGTATTCATCGGGCCGGAGGAGAGCATGCAGATCCAGCGCACGCTCGATTCGGACGTGGTGATGATCTTCGACGAGTGCACGCCCTACGCCGTGGACGGCGTGGTGACGAGCGAGAAGCGCGCGAAGGAGTCGATGGAGCTGAGCCTGCGCTGGGCCGCGCGCAGCCGCGCCGAGCATGATCGGCTGGGGAACGACGCGGCGCTGTTCGGCATCGTGCAGGGCCACGTCCATCCGGAGCTGCGCAGCCTCTCGGCCGAGGGTCTGATGCAGATCGGCTTCGACGGCTACGCCGTGGGCGGCCTGGCCGTGGGCGAGCCGGAACACGAGCGCAACGCGATGCTCGAGCACACCTGCCCGCTATTGCCGGAGGATCATCCGCGTTACCTCATGGGCGTGGGCCGACCGCAGGACATCGTCGAGGCGGTGCGGCGCGGTATCGATATGTTCGACTGCGTGATGCCTACGCGCAATGCGCGCAATGGCCACTATTTCACCCGCTTCGGCACGGTGCGCATCCGCAATGCGAAGTACGAGAAGGACCTGCGCCCGATTGATCCGGAGTGCGCCTGCTACGCCTGCGCCGGTGGCTTCACCCGCGCCTACCTGCGTCACCTCGACCGCTGCAACGAGATGCTGGGACCGATGCTCGCCACCATCCACAATCTGCACTATTACCAGGAGCTGATGGCCGGCATCCGCGCGGCGATCGAAGAGGGGCGGTTCGAGGCGTTCGCGCGGGACTTCTACGCGCGGCTTGCTGCGGGCGAGGGTTGAATTCCCGCGTAGGAAACGACACGCGGGCCGGTGGCCCGCGTGCGCGATGCGTCTACTTCGGCAAAGCTCCGGGCCTCAGGCCAGGCCCTCGGCCTTGAGTGCGGCCTGCACTCCGGGGTCGGATTCCATGTGGCGGACGAAGCGCGCCAGGTTGTCCAGACCCGACAGATCCAGCTGCATGGCCTGCGCCCAGCGCAGCACCACGTAAAGATAGGGGTCGGCCACCGAACGCAGGTCGTCCACCAGCCAGGTGTGGCCTTCAAGCTGGGCGTCGAGGGTCTCGAACTGTTCGCGCAGCCGGGCGGCCGCCTTGCGCTTCAGGTCTTCCTGAGCCGCTTCGCCGTCGACGAAGCGCGCCGCGCTGAACAGCGGCGAGAAATTCTTGTGCACGTCGGCGTTGATGAAGGCCAGCCAGCGCATCACCCGCGCGCGCGACAGCGCCGAACCGTCGCCCATCAGCTTCGCCTCGGGCGCAAGCCCGGCGAGGTAATCCAGGATCGCGATGTTCTGGGTGAGGATGGTGCCGTCGTCGAGTGCCAGCGCCGGGACCGCGCCGCTCGGGTTGACCTTGAGGAAGGAGGTCTTCAGCTCGTCGCGTGCCACCGGCTGATAGTGGTAAGGCTTCCCGATCCACTCCAGCACGATGTGATCGGTCAGCGAGCAGGCGCCGGGCAGGCAGTACAGTTTCATGGCGGATTCCGAAAGGGAGGGGGCCCTTCCAGATTGGGATGTGCCGGTCGCTCTTCAAGCCCGAACGCAGCAGCAGGTCAGAGACGGCTGGAGACCTGATAGAAGGTGTGGTCGCCGATCGTGGCCACCGGAACGCCCTGGGCCCAGTCGGGCGCGGCCTGCGCCTTCACCACGAAGTGATCGGCACCGGGTACGACAAAACGCCGGTCGGCGCGCGGCATGTTCCATTCGGCCCGCGCGCGCAGCGCGACGGCGACGGCGCGGTTCCACGCCTTGAGGTTGTGCAGCCTGTAGTCGGCCGGGAGCAGGGTCGGGGCGAACTGGCGGGGCGCGGTCACGACGTCGCACAGGGTATTGCCCCAGCGGCCGTTGTCGAGCCGCCGCAGCGCGACTTCCGCAACGGCGCGCTGCCCCAGTTCGGACTGGTTGCGTGCTTCCAGGTAAACGGTGGTCGCAAGGCAGGCCTGGTCGGCATAGGGCTGAGGCAATAGCTGGGCAAGCCAGAGCACGGTGGCCAACTTCATAGCGGACTCCTTATCCGTTGCATCAGTGCGGGCCTTCTCCGGTCCGGTGTGGCGAGGCGTTTGGGCCTGTCCGTCGGATGACACGGGAAAGCGGTGGCTGATATGGCGTTTCGGGGGTACGCCTGGCGCGGGCCGGTTCGGGCATCGCGGCGCCAGCCGCACGGGCGGAAGCGCTGACTGCGCTTCTACGAGCCGTTGATTCCGGGTCGGCGAGGGATGGGCGGACCGGAACCGGCGGCAAGGTACGGATCGAATGCACAACGGCAGCTGAACCGCGCGATGGGCGGATTCACGCTGCGTTGCGCGGGGCGGCGGGGCGGCACAGTCCGAAAATCCTGCGGGGCGCCCATTTCAAGCGCGTTTCCCGTACTCCCGCAAGGGGCGGAGCGAGGCGGTTTTCACGCCTTCGGAAGAATGTCAATGCGCACGTTGGGCGGGAGGCTTCAGAGCGTGGACGCGAGTTCGCAGCCCTGGGCGATGGCGCGCTTTGCATCCAGCTCGCCGGCGACGTCCGCGCCGCCGATCAGGTGCAGGCGGCTTCCGGCGGCTTCCAGCGGCGCACGCAGTTCGCGCCGGGACTCCTGTCCGGCGCAGATGATCACGTGATCGACCTCCAGCAGCCGGTCTTCGCCGGCCACGCGGATATGCAGGCCGGCGTCATCGATGCGCCGGTATTCCACCGCGCCCAGCATGTGCACCCGGGCGCGCTTGAGCGTGGCGCGGTGCACCCAGCCGGTGGTCTTTCCCAGGCGCTTGCCGAGCGCTCCTTCGGTGCGCTGCAGCAGCCAGACCTCACGCTCGGGCGCTTCGGGCTGCGCCGTCACGCCTTCGATGCCGCCGCGCGCGGCAAGCGTCGGGTCGATTCCCCATTCGGCCAGCCACTGGTCCGGACGCAGCGTGGTGGACGGCTGCGACTGGACCAGGAACTCGGCCACATCGAAGCCGATGCCGCCGGCGCCGATGATGGCCACGCGGCGCCCGGCGCTGCGCTTCCCCGAGATGAGGTCGGAGTAGACGATGGCCTTGGGATGATCGATGCCGTCGATCGGAGGAATGCGCGGCGTGACGCCGGTGGCCAGCACCACCTCGTCGAACCCGGCCAGTGCCTTGGCATCGGCGCGCTCGGAAAGCCGCAGCGTGACGCCGGTGAGTTCGATGCGGCGCTGGAAGTAGCGCAGCGTCTCGGCGAACTCCTCCTTGCCGGGAATGCGGCTGGCCAGGTTGAACTGGCCGCCGATCCGGTCCTGCGTCTCGAACAGCGTGACCGCGTGGCCGCGTTCGGCCGCGATGGTGGCGCAGGCCAGTCCCGCCGGCCCGGCACCGACCACCGCGATGTGCTTGCGCACCTTGGCCGGGCGATAGTTCAACTCGGTCTCGCGCCCAGCGCGCGGGTTGACCAGACAGCTCGCCGGCCTGTTCTCGAAGACGTGGTCCAGGCAGGCCTGGTTGCAGGCGATGCAGGTATTGATCCGGTCGCTGTGCCCGCGGCGGGCCTTGTTCACCCAGTCCGCGTCGGCCAGCAGCGGGCGCGCCATCGAAACCATGTCGGCCTCGCCGCGCGCCAGGATCGCTTCGGCCACGTCCGGCATGTTGATGCGGTTGCTGGCGATCAGCGGGATCGATACCTCGCCACGCAGCCGCGCGGTGACGAAGCTGAACGCGGCGCGCGGCACGCTGGTGACGATGGTCGGGACGCGCGCCTCGTGCCAGCCGATGCCGGTGTTCAGGATCGACGCGCCGGCCGCTTCGATGGCCTTGGCGGTGGCGATGGTCTCCTCCAGCGTCGCACCGCCCTCGACCAGCTCCAGCATCGAAAGCCGGTAGATCAGGATGAAGTCCGGCCCGACCGCGGCGCGGGTCCGGCGCACGATTTCGGTGGCAAAGCGCAGGCGGTTCTCGAAGCTGCCGCCCCAGCGGTCGCTGCGATGGTTGGTGCGCGCGGCGAGGAACTCGTTGATGAGGTAGCCCTCCGAGCCCATGATCTCGACGCCGTCGTAGCCGGCTTCGCGCGCGAGGCTGGCGCAGCGCGCGAAATCGCGGATCTGGCGTTCGACTCCGCGTCCGGACAGCGCGCGCGGGGTGAAGGGCGTGATCGGGGACTTCAGGCGCGAGGGAGCCACCGCCAGCGGATGGTAGCCATACCGCCCCGCATGGAGAATCTGCATGCAGATGCGCCCGCCCTCGCCGTGCACCGCATCGGTGACCAGACGATGCTTGCGCGCCTCCCAGGGCCAGGACAGTTTGCCGGCGAAGGGCTTGACCCAGCCCGAGACGTTGGGCGCGATGCCGCCGGTGACCATCAGGGCCACGCCGCCGCGCGCCCGTTCGGCGAAATAGGCGGCCAGCTTCGGATAATCACGCCGCCGATCCTCCAGCCCGGTGTGCATCGAGCCCATCAATACGCGGTTGGGCAGCACGCAGTGGCCGAGATCCAGGGGGGAAAAGAGGTGCGGGTGTCGGGAGGACATGGCGGGCACGGCGGTGCGGCGGGGCGGACAGCCTACGGCTAATTGACGACTCGTTGTTATCAATGTGTTAAACTTGACCTGCATCAAGCATGTAAACTTGCAGGGTCGGCATTCCCCGTGGATGCCGTTCGCGGAACTTTACGGGGCTTCCACTCCCGCCATCGTGTTCAACCGCAACACCTTCATTCAATGGAGCCACAAATGAAGAAGACACTCCTTGGTTGTGCCCTTCTCGGTGCGCTGGGTCTGGCCCAGGTCGCGACCGCGCAGGATTTTGACGACCGCTGGTACCTGTCCGGCACCGCCGGTTTCATCCACAACGACGGCGACCGCAACGTCGGCAATAGCCCGATCTACGCGCTGGGCGTCGGCAAGTTCTTCAGTCGCAACTTCTCGCTGGATCTGGATCTGACCAGTTCCAATCCGACGAAGGACGGCAATGACCTGCACTGGAGCAGCTACGGCGCCATGCTGACCGCGCGCTCGCACTTCCGTAGCGCGGACCGCACCTGGTGGCCGTACCTGGCCTATGGCGCCGGCGTGCTGCGCCACGACGAATCCTTCCCGAACCTGAGCGGCGGCCAGCCGATCAAGCGCAAGGACAACAATCTTGCCGCGCAGGTCGGCGTGGGCCTGCAGGCCGACTACAGCCGCATCGGCGTGCGCGCCGAGGTGCTGGCCCGCTACGACGCGGATGACGCCAGCGTGGCCGCGCCGCGTGAGGACGGCTTCATCGATGCGATCACCCAGGTCAGCATGCTGGTCAAGCTCGGCCAGCCGGCCGCCGCGCCGATGGAAGAAGTGGCTCCCCCGCCGCCGCCGCCGCCGCCGCCGAGCTGCGCCGACCTGGACGACGACGGTGACGGCGTGAACAACTGCGAAGACCGCTGCCCGGATTCGCAGCCTGGCCAGACCGTGGGCCCGGATGGTTGCCCGGTGGCCGTGACGATCGACCTGCGCGGCGTCAACTTCGACTTCGACAAGGCGACGCTGCGTCCGGATGCGGTCGAGACGCTGAAGGAAGCCGCTGCGGTGCTGACCCAGTACCCAGAGCTGCGCGTGGAAGTGGCTGGCCACACCGACCTGTGCGGTGCCGACGGCTACAACCAGAAGCTCTCGGAGAATCGCGCCAAGGCGGTGTACGACTACCTGACGAGCAACGGCGTGGCCGCCTCGCGTCTGGTCGGTCCGATCGGCTACGGCGAGAGCCGTCCGCTCGAGGCGACCGCGCAGACCTTCCCGGCCTGCAAGAGCGAGACCAATCGCCGCACCGAGCTGAACGTGCAGAACTGATCCTCGCCGCGGGGCGTGTCCCCGTGATGCAGGAAAAGCCAAGCATCGAACGCCCCGATCCTCGCGATCGGGGCGTTTTTTTGGGGGGCATCGGAAGGCGTGCCGGAAGGGCGGTTCCGCGATGGCGGGCGCGCTTGCGGGCGCTCGCGATGCGTCAGTCTCAGAGAGGGCGCAGCTCGCTGGCCGGGCGCGCCCGCTCCCAGACCTCGTCGAAATAGGCCAGGAGCTGACGGCTGCGGGCCGGATCCAGCAGGCTGGCGCTGGCCTCGAAGCGCGTCGCGATGGGGCGGAACAGGTAGCCGCCACGGTCGTTGGCGACGAAAGCGCCGGCATACTGCACGTCGGGTTCCTCTTCCACCACGCGGATCGCGAAATGGCTGGAGAGCCGCTGCGCCAGTGAAATCAGCGCGTGGCCCTCGCGCACCGCGCGCCGCAGGTCGTGGACCAGGACACGTGCCATGGTGTTGCGGGTGCCGGTGGCGAAGGCGCGCAGCGTATCGGATGCGGCGCGCGAATCGAGGATCGCGGGGTCGAGATCGCGGGTGTAGATCGCCAGCTCCCGCCGCGCGCGGCCAATTATCTGGATCGTCAGGTCGGCCACCCGGGTGGGCGAGTCGGTTTCGAGCAGCGCGCGCTCGTTTTCCGGCGCCAGTTCGAGCCTCATGGCGCGATGGCGGATTCCCGCTTCGTCGAACTCGGCGCCGAAGGCGCTGAAGCCGAAGCGCTCGTAGAAACCGATGGCGTGCGTCTGCGCGTGCAGTTCGAGGGCTGGATGACCCAGCGCCCGGGCGCGCTCGATCAGGAACTGCAGGAGGGCCGCACCGACGCCGCGCCCGCGCCAGGGCGCCAGTACGGCCATGCGGCCGATGGTGCGCTGCGGCGTCAGGCGGGCGGTGCCGATCGGCGTGCCGCTGGCGTCGCGCGCCAGCGCGTGCAGGCTCAGCGGATCGAGGTCGTCCCATTCCAGGTCCAACGGGCAGCCCTGCTCCTGGATGAAAACAGGCTCGCGCACCGCGCGCAGGTCGGCGAGGTGGGTGGCGTAGTCGGCCAGTTCGATACGGACGTCGGAGAGGCTCATGCGGGCGATTCCTGCGCGGGCGGGCGTGGCGATGACGCTGCCAGAATGCCGCGTTTCACCAGGGTGTGCACCAGCGCGCGATCTTCCGGACCGAGCGCGGCCCACGCCGCACCGTCGATCGGCGTGCGGGCGCACAGCTGTCGCGCCAGCGCGCTGCCCGCAGCGAAACGCTCGCCGTTGAGGTGCAGGCGGGCGCGCGTGCCGCGTCCGCGCCAGGCGCAGCGCGCCAGTGGATGCAGGTGCAGTGCGGCGCCCTGTTCGAGGCGCTTTTCGGTCTGCGTCGAAGAGGGCACGCGCGGCGGTGCGGCGATTTCGCCGCCGCTGCGGTAGCGGGTGATGAATGCGCCGAACCAGTCGGCCAGCGTCTCGTCGTCGATCCGGCCGATGGATTCCAGCGCGTGGCGCAGGCGGGTGAGGGTGGCCGCGTCGATGCGACCGTCGCTGGCGTTCGCGGCGAGATCCGGATCGGCGTAGCGCTGCGTCTCGGGCAGGCGTTCGGCCAGCGCTTCGGCAAGATCGGTCAGCAGCTCGCCGTGCGATGGCGCGCGCATGCCGACCGAGAGCGTCAGGCAGGCGTCGAGCGCCACGCCGTGGTGCGGCACGCCGGGCGGAAGGTAGAGCATGTCGCCCGGTTCCAGCACCCAGTCATGCGTCGGCGTGAAGTGCTGCAGCAGCTTGAGTTCGACGCCTTCGCGGAACGCCTGCGGGGGATTGGGGCCGACATCGATCATCCAGTGCCGCCGGCCCAGACCCTGGATCAGGAACACGTCGTACTGGTCCACGTGCGCGCCGACCGAGCCTTGCGGTGCGGCGAAGCTGACCATGACGTCGTCGATGCGCCAGCGCGGCAGGAAGGCGAAGTGTTCCAGCAGCCGGGCCACGTCCGGATCCCACTTGTCCACGTCCTGCACCAGCAGCGTCCAGTCGCGCTCGGGCAGGGTGGCGAAGACATCCTCGGGGAACGGGCCGCTGCGCACCTGCCAGCGGTCGCCGCGTGCCTGGTGGACGATGAGGCGGCCGAGCGTGCCTTCCTCGCAGGACAGGCCGGCGAGTTCGTCGGGCGAGATCGGACTGGTGAATCCCGGGAACGCGCCGCGCACCAGCAGCGGATGCTTTTGCCAGTAGTCGCGCAGGAAGGCGGTGTGGGAAACGCCCAGGCGATGGCCGGGCGTGGCGCGCCGTTCGATGGGTGGGGAGGTGTGTGCCATGACGTGGGTTCTCAGCCGGTGCTGCCGGCCAGGCGCAGTTCGTCGGCCTGGTGCTCGCGGCGCAGGGTGTCGATCAGTTCGGAAAGGTCGCCTTCGAGGATTTCCGGCAGGCGGTACAGCGTCAGGTTGATGCGGTGATCGGTGATCCGCCCCTGCGGATAGTTGTAGGTGCGGATGCGCTGGCTGCGGTCGCCCGAGCCCACCTGCAGGCGGCGCGACTCGGCCTGCGCCGCCGCCTGCCGGCCGCGTTCCTCGTCCAGCAGACGCGCCTTGAGCAGCGACAGCGCGCGGGCGCGGTTCTTGTGCTGGCTTCGTTCGTCCTGGCACTCGACCACGATGCCGGAGGGCAGGTGGGTGATGCGGATCGCCGAATCGGTCTTGTTGACGTGTTGTCCGCCGGCGCCCGAGGCGCGGAACGTATCGATCTTCAGGTCGGCATCGCGCAGCGCGACATCCTCGATTTCGTCCATTTCCGGCAGGATGGCCACGGTCGCGGCCGAGGTATGGATGCGGCCCTGCGACTCGGTTTCGGGAACCCGCTGCACGCGATGGGTACCCGACTCGAACTTGAGCTGGGCATAGGCGCCCTGGCCTTCGATGCGCGCAACGATTTCCTTGAAGCCGCCGTGCTCGCCCGGGCTGGCGCTGAGGATTTCCACCTGCCAGCGGCGTGACTCGGCATAGCGGGCGTACATGCGGAACAGGTCGCCGGCGAAGATCGCCGCCTCGTCGCCACCGGCGCCGGCACGGATTTCCAGGAACAGGTTGGCGTTGTCGCGCGGATCGCGCGGCAGCAGCAGGAGGTTCAGCGCCTGCTCCAGCGCTTCCAGCCGCTCGCGCTGCTGGGCGATCTCCTCTTCGGCCAGGTCGCCCAGCTCGGAATCGGCGCGCATGGCCTGTGCCGAGGCCAGGGCGGCAGTGCAGGCGTCGTAGTCGCGCAGCCCCGCCACCACGTCCTGAAGCTGCGCGTATTCGCGCGAAAGCTCGCGGAATCGGCGCGGGTCTGCATTGACCGAGGGTTCCGCCAGCAGCAGGCCGACCTCCTCGTGGCGCTCAGCCAGTGCGTCGAGCTTGCGGCGGATGCTGGGCGTCATCGGAATCGATCGGGGAGGTGGGGGCGTCGGCCCTGAACAGGCGTGCGGCGGCGTAGAGCACGTCGCGATCGCCCTGCAGGGCCGCCTGACGCAGGCCGGCGCTGGGCGTGTGCAGCAGTTTGTTGGTGAGGGTGTGGGCGAGGTATTCGAGCGCCTGCTGCGGTGTCTTGCCCTGCGCCAGAAGTGCGCTTGCGCGAGCCAGCACGGCATCCCTCGTCGCCTCGCCATCCTGGCGCAGGCGCTTGAGCGTGTCGCGATCGTCCGAGGCGCGCCACCAGGCCAGATAGTGCTCGACCTGCAGTTCGATGATCGCCTCGGCCTGCTCGGCCGCCTCGCGGCGCGAGCGGCGGTTCTCGTCGATCACCTGCTCCAGATCGTCCACCGTATAGAGGAACACGTCGTCCAGCGCCGCGATGCCCGGCTCGATGTCGCGCGGAACGGCGAGGTCAAGCAGGAACATGGGGCGGCGGCGGCGCTGGCGCAGCGCCGATTCGACCACGTCGCGGCGCAGGATAGGATCGCGGCTGGCGGTGGCCGAAAGCACGATGTCGGCGTCGGCCAGATGGCGGCCCAGTTCGTCCAGCGGCAGCGCCATGCCGCCAAAGCGCGAGGCCAGCGCCTGCGCGTGCTCCAGGGTGCGGTTGGCCACCAGCAGGCGCTTGACCTTGTGGTCGGCGAGGTGCCGCGCAGCCAGTTCGACCGTGTCGCCGGCGCCGATCAGCAGCACCGTGGCCTGATCGAGTGCGGAAAACACGCGCTGCGCCAGCCGCACCGCGGCAAAGGCGACGGAAACCGGGTGCGCACCGATGTGCGTGTCGGTGCGGGCGCGCTTGGCCACGGCGAAGGTCTGCTGGAACAGGCGATCGAGCGTGGTCTTGAGTGCGCCCTGGCCGCGCGCGGCCTGCCAGGCGTCCTTCACCTGCCCGAGGATCTGCGGCTCGCCCAGCACCATGGAATCCAGCCCCGTGGCGACGCGGAACAGGTGCCGCACCGCAGCACCGTCCTCGTGGCGATACAGGTAGCCCTCGAGCTGATCCAGGCGCAGCTGGCCGAACTCCGCCAGCCAGCGCGCGGGCAGGTGCTCGGCGCCGGCCTCGGTCTGGCAGTAGACCTCGGTGCGGTTGCAGGTGGACAGCAGCGCCGCCTCGATCACGCCCGACTGTGCGGTCAGCGCGCGCAGCGCCCCGGGCAGCGCCGCAGGACCGATCGCCAGCTTCTCGCGCAGTGCGACCGGTGCAGTCTGGTGATTCAGGCCGAGAGCAAGCAGGGGCATGGGGGGGCTTGGGTTAGACTCTTGTCGCTGGCGTGCACGTGGTTGCAACGGCGAGCGCGTATCCAAAATTTCCGGACCGGGACCGATGCCACGACTCCTAGTTTACCTGTTGCTGGCCTTACTCGTGCCGACGTCCGCGCGGTCTTTCGAGCTGCGGCACGCGCTGGAGCCGTTGATGCAGGGCGAATTTGCCCTGCAGGAAGGTCGGCTTCCGGTTGCCGCAGAGGCCTACGCGCGCGCGGCCGATGCGGGCGCCGATCCGAAAATCGCCGAACGTGCCGTACAGGTTGCCTTTCTGGCAAAGGACGCCGCGCTGGCGCGACGCGCGCTGGCACGCTGGGAGGCGCTGGCGCCGCAGGATGAGGACGCGCCGGCGGGACGCCTTCGTCTGGCCTTGCTGGAAGGCGATGCGGAAGCGGCGCGGCCGCTCCTTGCCGGGCTTCTGGCGCGCGATCAGGGCTGGCGCAAGGTCGCCGCCGCGCTGGTGGGTACGCCCGATCCGCAAATCGCCAGGGCGCTCGTCGGCCACGTGCTCGACCAGTCGCTGCTGCCGGGTGATATTGACGCCTGGCTGGCGTTCGGCGGCGTGGCGCTGCGGCTGCAGGACAAGGTGCTGTACTCGCGTCTGGCGCGGGCGGTGGCAGAGGCCCTTCCCGACGCGCCGCGGGCGCTGGCCTGGCAGGCCGAAGATGCCATGGATCGCGGCGACCGGGCGGGCGCACGCCGCACCCTTGATGCGGCCCTGGCCCTGCCGCATCTGACCCTGGTCGAGCGTCTTGTGATCGCCTCCCACCTCGCCGCCCTGGACGATCCTGCCGCCGCAGCGCGAGCGCTGGTAGCGGCCGGCGATGACGACCGCGCCCTGGCGGCGCGCGCGGAATATCTCTCCCGCGCCGGGGACAAGGAGGGTCTGAAGAGGCTGTATGACCAGGCGCTGGCGGGCGCTTCGGGTGCCAAGGTGCCGCCCGCGCGGCTGATGCTGATGGGCCAGCTCGCCGAGATCCGCGAGGAGCACGCGGCTGCGCTGGGCTGGTATCGACAGATCCGTGGCGGTCTGCTGCGCGAGCAGGCGCAGCTTCGCATCGCGATCCTGCTGGACAGCACCGGCGAGCGCGCCGCAGCGCAAGAGCTGCTGCGCGAGCTGCAGGCCAGCGATACCGAATGGGGCGACATCGTGCGCGACGCCTACCTCCTGGAGGCCGAGCTGGCGCGTCGTCATGGCGACGCGCATGCCGAGATCGCGGTGCTGGATCGCGGTCTGCTGGTGTTCGACGATGATGCCTCGCTGCGCTACAACCGCGCGCTGGCCTACGAGCGGACCGATCGGGTGGACGAGGCCGTGGCCGACCTGCGCGCACTGGTCGAGCTGCGGCCGGAGGATCCCGACTACCTCAATGGCCTGGGTTACACCCTGGTCGACCGCACCGACGCGCTGGAGGAAGGCCTGGCCTTGATCCTCAGGGCCTTCGAGCTGAAGCCCGATTCGGCGGCGATCATGGACAGTCTCGGCTGGGCCCTGCACCGGCTCGGGCGCAACGAGGAGGCGCTGCCGCACCTGCAGCGTGCCTTCGAGCTGCAGCGCGATGCGGAAATCGGCGCGCACCTGGCGGCAGTGCTGGCGGCGCTGGGCCAGTCCGAAGAGGCGGGCTCGGTGCTGCGGCTGGCGCAGGAGCTCGACCCCGACAATCGCGCGGTGCGCACCGTGCGCGAGGACCTGGGCGAATGATCCGCACCGGACTCGTCGCGGCGCTCGCGCTGCTGCTGGCCGCTTGCGCCGGCGCACCTTCGCGACCTGTGCCCATGCCGCAGGATCCGCTTCTCGCACAGGCCGCGCGCGAGGCGCAGCTTGCGCGCCTCGCCGACTGGCGGCTCACCGGGCGCATCGCCGTGTCCGATGGCCGCGACGGCGGCAGCGGCCAGCTCACCTGGATCCAGCGCGGCGAGCGCTACGAAATCACTCTCAACGCTCCCGTCACCCGCCGCAGCTGGCGATTGGTGGGTGAGCCGGGCCATGCGCGTCTGGAGGGCCTCGACGGCGGGCCATTCAGCGGCGACAGCGCCGAGGCCCTGCTGCAGGACCATCTGTCCTGGTACGTGCCCTTGGGCGATCTTTCGGCCTGGGTGCGCGGCATCCGTGCGCCGGGCGAGGCGGCGATCCGTTTCGCTGACACGGGTCTCCCGCAGCGGATGGCGCAGGGAGGCTGGACCATCGAGTACCGCGATTTCGACCAGGCGCTCGATCCGCCCATGCCCAGCCGCGTGTTCGCCACCCAGGGCACGCGCCGAGTGCGCCTGCAGGTGGGCAGCTGGACGCTGGCCCCCGCGTCGCCCTGAGATCGCATGGGCGTCCTTTCCGAACTGCCGACCACCGAGCGCGCGGGCTGGAGCCTGTGGCCCGCGCCGGCCAAGCTCAATCTTTTCCTGCGAATCCTGGGGCGACGCGAGGATGGCTATCACGTGCTGCAGACCGCGTTCCAGTTGCTCGATTGGGGGGATGTTGTCGCATTGCGCCTGCGCGGCGATGGGCGCATCCTGCGCCAGCGCGGGGCGGTGGGGGTTGCGGCCGAAGACGACCTTGCGGTGCGCGCCGCCGTCGCGCTGCGCGACGCCGCGCGACGCGATGTCCCGGGCGTGGACATCGACATCGACAAGCGCATTCCGCAGGGCGGGGGCTTCGGTGGCGGCAGCTCGGATGCGGCCACCGTGCTGGTGGCCCTGAATTGCCTTTGGGAGCTGAATTTCCCGGAAGATGCGCTCGCGGAGATCGGCCTGGCGCTGGGCGCCGACGTGCCGGTGTTCGTGCGCGGCCGCAGCGCCTTCGCCGAAGGTGTGGGCGAACGCCTGACGCCGCTGGATCTTCCGCCGCGCAGCTACCTGCTGGTGGATTCGGGAATCAGCGTGCCCACGGCGGAGCTCTTCCGCGCGCCGGATTTGACGCGCGATTGCCCAGCCACGACAATATCCGGCTTCATTTCAGGTTCCGTGGGCGAAAACGTTTTCGAGCCGGTGCTTCGGGCGCGCAGCCCCGCGATTGTCGCCATGCTGGAGCGGCTGTCGCAGGTCGGTGAGGCGCGGGTCACCGGTACCGGCGGCGGCCTGTTCGTCGCTTTCGAACACCCCGATGCCGCGCTGGCCGCGCGGCGCACGCTGCCAGGCGACTGGCGCGCCTGGGTCGTCGAAGGCGTGAACGAGTCGCCGCTGCAACAGAGGCTGGCGCAGGGCGCGCTGCCGGGTTGAACACGCGAATGCGGGCCACGGCCGGCATCCGCAGGAAAACTGGGGCGTCGCCAAGCGGTAAGGCACCGGGTTTTGATCCCGGCATTCGCAGGTTCGAATCCTGCCGCCCCAGCCACACGGGCATCGACCGGCGCGAGGCGGCGATGCGGTTCCCGATCCTCCTTCGACGCGGCGTCGAATGCGCCATCAGGTACGTGACGTGGATACCAACGGATTGCTGATCTTCTCCGGCAACGCCAACCTCCCGCTCAGCCAGGCCGTCTGCCAGGATCTGGGCGTGCCGCTGGGCAAGGCCATGGTGGGCAAGTTCTCCGACGGGGAAGTGCAGGTCGAGATCGAAGAGAACGTGCGCCGCCAGGAGGTCTTCGTGATCCAGTCGACCTGTGCGCCGGCGGCCGAGAACCTCATGGAGGTGCTGGTGCTGATCGATGCGCTCAAGCGCGCCAGCGCCGCCGGCGTCACCGCGGTGGTGCCGTACTTCGGCTACGCCCGCCAGGATCGCCGTCCGCGTTCGGCGCGCGTGCCGATCACTGCAAAGGTGGTGGCCGAGATGTTCGCCGCGGTCGGTACCGACCGGGTGCTGACGGTGGACCTGCACGCCGACCAGATCCAGGGCTTCTTCGACTTTCCGGTGGACAACGTCTACTCCTCGCCGCTGATGCTGGCCGACATCTGGCGGACCTACGGCACCCGTGACCTGATCGTGGTGAGCCCGGACGTGGGCGGGGTGGTACGCGCGCGCGCCATCGCCAAGCGCCTTGACGATGCGGACCTCGCCATCATCGACAAGCGCCGCCCGCGGGCCAACGTGGCCACGGTGATGAACATCATCGGCGACGTGCGCGACAAGACCTGCGTGCTGGTCGACGACATCGTCGATACCGCCGGCACCCTGTGCGCGGCGGCCGCCGCGCTCAAGGCCAACGGCGCGCGCCGCGTGGTCGCCTACTGCACCCATCCGGTGCTGTCGGGCGCCGCCATTGCCAATCTCGAAAATTCCGCGCTGGACGAGCTGGTCGTCACCGACACCATCCCGCTCGCCCCCGCCTCGCGCGCCTGCGCGCGGATCCGCCAGCTCAGCGTCGCTGAACTCCTCGCCGAAACCATCCGGCGCGTGGCCTTCGGAGAGTCCGTCAGCTCGCTTTACATCGATTGATTTGCGCAGTGGGGAGCAGGCAGGTGGCCGAAGCACGGCACGGGTCCTGACGATTCCCCATTGCGCGGCTCAACTCCACTCACCTGGTCGCGGGTGAGTGTTTTCCCCGCCGCGAGACGGGTTCATTGCAACAACAGGAAGCAACACCATGGCACATCAAATCAACGTTGAACGCCGCTCTGACGCAGGGAAGGGTGCGAGCCGCCGCCTGCGCCACGACAGCAAGATCCCGGCCATCGTCTACGGCGGCGGGCTCGATCCGGTCATGATCCAGATCGACCACGAGGCCATCTGGCTGGCCCAGCAGAACGAGTGGTTCTACTCCTCCATCCTCGACCTCAACCTCGGCGGCGACGTGCAGCCGGTGCTGCTGCGCGACATGCAGCGCCATCCGGCACGCCCGCGCGTGCTGCATCTGGACTTCCAGCGCGTCATGGCCGACCAGGCCATCCGCGCATCGGTGCCGCTGCACTTCGTGAACGGCGCCACCTCGCCTGCCGGCAAGACCTCGGGCGTGGTCATCATGCACGAGCTCAACGAGCTCGAGATCTCCTGCCTGCCGGGCAACCTGCCCTCGCACATCGTGGTGGATCTTGCCGAGCTGAAGGAAGGTGACGTGCTGCACCTGTCCAGCATCGTCCTGCCGGCCGGTGTCGAAGTTCCCGCCCTGAAACTCGGGCCGGATTACGACGTGGCGGTTGTGGTTGCGCGCCAGCTGCGCCACGCGGCCGAGCCGGAAGAAACCGCTGAGGCCGCACCGGCTGCCGAGGTCCCGGCAACCAAGGCCAAGGCGCCCGAGAAGAAGTGATGGCACCTGCTCCCGATCCGGCTTCGTGCCGGATCGGGGCACGGCGCACGTCCATGGCCGCCTTGCGACTCATCGTGGGCCTGGGAAATCCCGGGCCGGACTACGAGCGGACCCGGCACAACGCCGGCTACTGGTTCGCCAATGCGCTTGCCGATGCGGCGCGCGTGCGGTTCTCGCCCGACGGCAAACTGCATGGCGAGTCGGTACGGCTGGGCGGCGACTTCGGTTCGGTCTGGCTGCTCAAGCCCGCCACCTTCATGAACCGCAGCGGCCAGTCGGTGGCGGCTGCGCTGCGCTACTTCAAGATCGAGCCGCAGGAAATGCTGGTTGCGCACGACGACCTCGACCTTGCGCCGGGCGTTGCGCGGCTCAAGTTCGACGGCGGCCACGGCGGACAGAACGGACTGCGCGACCTGATGGCGCATCTGGGACACGGGCGCTTCCACCGCCTTCGCCTGGGCATCGGCCATCCGGGCAATCGCGACCAGGTCACGCCCTGGGTGCTGGGACGCCCCGGGAAGGGCGACGAAGCGGCCCTGCTGCGCGCCATCGACGATGCGCTTGGCGTGCTGCCGCTGGCGCTCGAAGGGGATTTCAACGAGGCAATGAAGCGTCTTCACACCCATCGGGAGTAGCGAATAGGGAATGGGGAATCGGAAAGGTACGCGACGCCTTTCGACAGCGAGTCCTCATTCCCGATTCTCCATTCCTGGATACGCCATGGGCATCCAATGCGGCATCGTGGGGCTTCCGAACGTCGGCAAGTCCACGCTTTTCAATGCGCTCACCCGCGCCGGCATCGCGGCGGCGAACTTTCCTTTCTGCACCATCGATCCGAACGTCGGCGTGGTGCCGGTGCCCGATCCGCGACTGGACGAGCTGGCGAAGATCGTCAAGCCGCAGAAGACCGTGCCCACGGCCGTCGAATTCGTCGACATCGCGGGCCTGGTCGCCGGCGCCAGCAAGGGCGAGGGGTTGGGCAACAAGTTCCTCGCCAACATTCGCGAAACCGACGCCATCGCCCACGTGGTGCGCTGCTTCGAGCATGGCGACATCATCCACGTGGCCGGCAAGGTCGATCCCATCGCCGACATCGAGACCATCGACGTCGAACTGGCGCTGGCCGACCTGGAATCCGTGGAAAAGGCGCACAACCGCTACGAACGCGCCGCCAAGGCCGGCGACAAGGACGCGATGACGCGCCGCGATCTCCTGGCGCGCGTACGCGTCCACCTCGACGAAGGCCATCCAGCGCGTTCGATGGGCCTCGCCGCCGAGGAAAAGGCGCTGCTGCGCGAGCTGTTCCTGCTCACCCTCAAGCCGGTGATGTACATCGCCAACGTCAACGAGGACGGCTTCGAGAACAACCCGCACCTCGATGCCGTGCGCGCCCGCGCCGAGAAGGAGGGCGCACAGGTGGTGCCGGTGTGCGCCGCGATCGAAGAAGAGCTTTCCCAGCTCGACGATGCCGATCGCGACGTGTTCCTGGCCGACATGGGCTTCGAGGAGCCGGGTCTCAACCGCGTGATCCGCGCCGCCTACGCGCTGCTGGGCCTGCAGACCTACTTCACCGCAGGGGTGAAGGAAGTACGCGCCTGGACGGTGAAAAAGGGCGCCACCGCCCCGCAGGCCGCCGCCGTGATCCACACCGATTTCGAGAAGGGCTTCATCCGCGCGGAAACCATCTCCTTCGACGACTTCATCCGCTACCGGGGCGAAGCCGGCGCGCGCGAAGCGGGCCGCCTGCGTCTGGAAGGCAAGGAGTACCTCGTGCAGGAAGGCGACGTGCTGCACTTCCGCTTCAACGTGTAAGCCGCCCGGCCTGCTTGCGGCCCCGGCGCCCGCTCGGCATCTGTGCTGCAAGCCTCTTGCCATTGTGAGAGGGATTGGAGCGAGAGCGCATTTGCCGGGTTTGATCCAAGGTGCCTCTCCGAGTGGAGCCAGCAGAGCATTTCCGCCCCGCACGAGTGCGGCACATCCGGCGATCTGGCACGCAGCGACCGCCGCCCGGACAGGTGACGAAGGTGACGAACGGCGCGTCCCGCTGGACTGCCGGCGATCCGGCGACACTCGTGCGCGCTGGACGTGATTTTTTGCGTGAGAAGTCGTGAGCGAATGAAATAAATCCTTTCTTCTCAATGATTTGTTGAAAATTCCTGCTGGCGTTTACAAGTCCTTTGCCCTAAAATCCGCCCGATCGCCACCGCGCGGGTGGTGACACTCTTCACAATCCCATACAGGGGGAATTCGATGAACAGGACTTTCTTGTCACGGCTCGCGGGCGCGGCGACATCGCGCTTTGCCATGGGCCTGCGCGGCGGTTGGCCTTCGCGGCTGGCGCCGGCGCTGGCGCTGGCAGCGGCCATGTTGCCGGGGCTGCAAACGGCACAGGCGGAAGGCACCCGCACCCTGCATCCGGCCAGCGGTACCGGCTCCACCGGCAACCGTGGCGTGATGGACCTCACCAACACCAATGCCGCTGGCGTGGCCAGGCAGAGGCAGTTCACCTACGTGTATGCGCGCGAGGGCGAAGTGATCCTGCTCGGTTCGCGCAATCGCACCGGCACCAACAGCGGCCAGATCCGTCTCTGGGCGCCACAAAGTTTCGGCACCAAGGGGACCGAGACGGATCCGTCGAATGCCTCGGCAGTGCTGACCTGCGATGGCACGGCCGGCGCAGGCCAATATGGCCTGATCCCCAACCGTGCGGCAGAGCTCGCCGGCCCCAACAGCGCCGATGGCACAGCGACTGTGCCCGACGGCTTCACTCCGTGTTGGTACCAGGTGCCGACCGGGGGCACGGGCATCTACGGCGTGCGCTTCTACGGTGCAAACAGCGGCAGCAGCAACAACGCCTCGATTGCAACGCCCGCCGCCAGCACCGGCGTGGTGCAGGCCTGGGACGTCACGGTGCGCGCGGACATGTCCTCGCTGGCCGACCTCAACGGCCGCGTCTTCACCTACGCCTGGGCGGTGTTTCTCAGCTCCAACGGCCGCTACCTGCGCAACAACCTGCATTACGTCTCCGCCGACGGCTATCGCTATCGCCAGACCTTCCAGGGCCTGGATCCGAACCGTGCGGTGTTCTATGCCAATCCCAAGGGCTTCATTGACGGCGGCGCGCCCCTGTACAAGGACATCCGCGGCAGCAGCCAGAACGTGAATGCGGGCACATCCTTCAGCGCGGGTGTGACGGCCGAGCGCCCCGACTACCCGATTTTCTTCAGCGATGTCTCGCCCAGTGGCCCCAACGCCGCGGAAGTCAACCGCGTGCTTACTGCCCTGGCCATCCCGCAGGCACCGCTGCAGCCTCAGCTCACCGCGCCGACCTTCGTTGGCAACCTCGGTGGACACCAGTCCACGGTAAATACCGGCGGCGTGTTCACCTTCACCACGCTGAACACCCTGACCTACGAGATCGTCGTGCGTCGCGGCGCGGTGGCGCCGGGCGCCGATCCGAACCATCCGACCGGCTGTGTCGAGGATTACGACCCGGCCAACGTCTGCAATCGTTCGATGACGGGTGTCGCGCTGTCCGGCAACCACAGCGTGCTCTGGAATGGCCTGGACAACAGCGGCAATTCGTTCCCGGTCGGCAACTACGATTTCCAGATCGTCGGACGCAACGGTGAAATCCATTTCCCGATGATCGACCTGGAAGGCAACGTCGACGGCGGCCCCACGCTGACCAAGCTCAATGGTTTCAATGCAGCCGAAGCCACTACGGTCTATTTCGACGATCGCGGCCATCGCACCTCGAACAACACCTTGATTGGCCAACTCAACGGTCATCTGTGCGGTGCCGGCAACGCGCAGGTGCAGCCACTGCCGAACCACTCGCTGGTCGGCGTGGACTCGGCCGACCCCAACTGGAATGGCAGCGGCAAGTATTACCGCTCATTCACCGGCAGCTCGGACAACAACCAGGATTGCCGCAACAATGCCAGCGAGTATTTCGGCACCGCCAAGGGTCTGGATCTGTGGGCGTTGGAGCGCTCGCCGCTGTTCGTCGAGCCGGTCGTCATCGTCCCATCGGTGACGGGCGTGGATGTCGGCACCATGGCCACGATGACCCCGGCCGTGCTGCCGGGCGATACGTCCTATGGCAGCTTTGCCTTCAGCAATGCCGGCGATACCACCGCCACGGGCGTCAGCTACAGCGTAACGCTGGGTAACTCTGGCATGCCTGCTACCTGCCCGAGCGCGGTGAACTTCACCGTGCAGCCCACAGGCGTGACGGCGACCTACAACCCCGCCACCTGCACCATCACCTTCTCCGGCATGCCGAACACGCTGACGCCGGGCCAGTCGCTGGGTTTCAACTTCAACTATGTCGTTGCACCCAGCAATCCCGGCCCGATTCCCCTGGACACGGTCATCGCGGCAACCAACGAAACCGATCCGCCGAACACCGCTCCGAACACGGCGCACGCGCAGACCGTGGTGGCCAAGCCGGTCATCAGCTATGGCAAGGCGTCCAGCCCGGCGGCGGGAATCGATGTCAACGTGGGCGACACGATTACTTACACCGTGACTGTCAACGTCGCCAACGCGCCGCTCACCAGCGTCTTCACGCTTACCGATACGCTCGGCGCCGGACTGACCTTTGGCGCGATCACCAACCAGAGTCCACAGTTCACCTGCTCGGGCAGCTTGAGCTGCACCCTGCCGGTGGGCACCGGCATCGGCAGCTACACGGTGGAATACACCGCCACCGTCAATGCATCCGCCAGCGGCAGCGTGGCCAACAACGTGACCGGCAGCGGCGGTGGCGGTGATGCGCCACCTGCCTGCTCGGGCACCTGTACTGTCACCCACAACCTGCCCGAGTCGGACATGTCGCCCGTGTTCGCCGGCCTGCCCCCCGTGCTGTCACCGGGGCAGGTCGTGACCGGAGCGACCCTGACTTGCACCAATGCCGGCCCGGGTGCCGCAGCCGCGGCAACCTGCGTGCCGAGCGTGGACTTCGGCTCGATCAGCAACATCGTCTGCGTACCGGCAACGCCGGTGGCCTCGCTGCCCGCAGCGCCGGCTCCTGGTTCAAGCATCGTCTGCACGTTCGACTACACCGCACCGGGCACGTCGGGAGGCACCGACACGATTCCGACCGGGGTGATCTTCACCGGCACCACCGGCGCGAACAACGACTCGAATCCGGGCAACAACAGCACGACCGTGCCAGCGCCCATTATCGACGCGCTGGATGATGACTACAGCAGCACGCCGATCAATGGCGGCACCGGCGGTATCACACCTTCGGTGATTGGCAACGATACCGTGGGCACCGATCCTGCCGTGATCGGCGGGAATGTCTCGCTCACGCCGGGAACCCCGTCGCATCCGGGCCTGGTGATGGATCCCAGCACCGGCATCATTACCGTTCCGCCGCTGATGCCGCCGGGTACTCATACCTATCCGTACACCATCTGCGTCATCCCCGCGACGGTGCCGCCGACCTGCGAGACCGCGACCGCCACCATCGTCGTGACCGAAGCGCCGGCGATGACGATCGTCAAAAGCGTGACATCGGGCCCCGGCCCGTACGCGCTGGGCGACACGATCGACTATGACATTGTTGTAACCAACACCGGCAACGTGGCCATGACGGGCGTCACGGTGAACGATCCGAACGCGGTGCTGGGCACCTGCGCCCCGATCGCGCTGCCGGGCACGCTCAACGCGGGTGCCACGACGACCTGTCCGGCCACCCACGAGGTGACGTCGGCTGACGTGACCGCGGGCAACGTGGTGAACAGTGCAACCGCCACGGGCACGCCGCCTGCAACGCCGGGCAATCCGACGCCGACGCCGATCACCACGCCGCCGAGCACGGTGACCTCGCCGGTGGGCGAGCCGGGCCTCACCATCGTCAAGACGGTGACCTCGGGCGCGGGCCCGTACGCGCTGGGCGACACGATCAGCTACAGCCTGGTGGTCGAGAACACCGGCACCCTGCCGATGAGCAACGTCACGGTGAACGATCCGAACGCGGTGCTGGGCACCTGCGCCCCGATCGCGCTGCCGGGCACGCT
>CAKSZJ010000032.1 GCA_934525595.1 uncultured Chiayiivirga sp.
CCGGCACAAAGCAAACAGAATGAAAGTAAGCGACTAGCTGCATGAAATCAGGCGACAACTATCTTGACACGCACCGGTGGCAGGCCGGTTTGACAAACCCGAAACGCTCTCGCATCGTAGCTTCGGGGAATCATTTGGGGCGCATGCGATGCCATATCGCGGGATCATTTCGCAGGGGGCCGGCAAAACGAAACCAAGGGAGCCTGCCCTGAAGCTGGTTGTCGGATCTGTGCGCGTCGTCCGTCTCATGGGGGAGTCGGACCCTTCCCACCTTTCCATATAGGAGTATCGAGTGAACAGATCCCTGTTCTTTGTGCTGGCGGCTGCGCTGGGGATGTCGCCCCAGGTGCAGGCATCCATTCCTTCCGGGGCAGCCGCCAGTTCAGACGAAACTGCCCCTGCCCTCTCCGTCCCTCCCATCGCGGAGGTGAAAGCCGAGGCCACAGAAGCGGCAGCAATCGCTGCTCAAGCCGATGTCAGCACTACTGCCGACATCGCCTCTCCGGAACCTGAGGCAACGCCGGAGCCCTCCCCGACGAACGACGATGCTCAGGCGAAAACGGTGGCCGAGGTAGAGACAACTCCCAAGGCACCCGCTTTGCCGCCCAGTGACCAGGATTCCGCCGCGCCGGAATCGTCCGCGCTTCCCTTGAGCGCAGATGCGCTGGCGCATGCAGCAAATACGGCAGAGGCAGTCAATCCCTTCGGCCTGAAAGTGCTTTCGGAAAGTCTGGCACTCTCCCCCAAAGACAATCATCTGGTATCGCCACTGAGTCTGGCGACGGCATTGGGCCTGCTGGCCGAAGGTGCCGCAGGTGACACGTTGGCGCTACTGCGTGCCGAACTCGGCCTGGAAGCAGAAGGGCTTGCACCAAGCGACCTGGGATCATTGGGCCAGGTGCTGGCCGATACCGCCGGCATCGCCGATTTCCGCACGGCGCAGGGCATCTGGCTGGCTGTCGATCTGACCCCGCAGGCCACATTCATCGCTGCCGGGCGGGAACAGTTCGCCGCCGAAGTGGAGGCGGTGGATTTTGCCGATCCCGGAACATTGGAACGACTCAACGGCTGGTTCTCCGAACGCACCGGCGGGTTGATCGACCCGATGTTCGCACGCCTGGATGACGCCACCCGCTTCGTGCTGGGCAATGCCTTGTACTTCAAGGCCGCCTGGCAACAGCCTTTCGATCCGGCACAGACCCGCCCCGCTCCGTTCCACACACCTGCGGGAACGCAGGAGGTATCGACCCTGCACGGCAACCTGTCGGGCTTGGCGTACCGTGAGGAAAATGGCGCGCAAGCAGTTCGCCTGCCGTTCCAGGATGGCGATTTCGAATTGATCGTACTGTTGCCCGACACAGGACAACCCCTGGCCGGGCTGTTGTCACCCGAGGCGTTGCCGCCATGGCTACGGCGCGGCGGCTGGGAAGTGCGGTCGGTGAACCTGGCATTGCCCAAGCTGGATCTGTCTGTTGGCGGGGATGCTTCGGAGGCATTGCGCAAGGCGGGTCTGGCGGCACTGTTCGCCAAGGCGGACCTGAGCCGGCTGGCGAAAGAACCGCTTGCAGTGGATCAGGTCGTCCATAAGGTGGCTTTGAAGCTGGATGAACAAGGTGCCGAAGCAGCAGCTGCCACGGCAGTGCTGGGCGTGCGCTCGGCGGCACCCATGAAGCCGGCGGTATCGCTGACGGTGGATCGCCCGTTCGTCATCGCCATACGTCACAACGCCACTGGGGCGCTGGTGCTGGCCGGCGTGATCCAGAGTCCCTAGAAAAAAGACGTTGCCGAGGCGAATCGGAGGTGTCGGATTTTCAGGGCATGTCCGTCCAATGAAACACACCCCGGCAATGATGCACGGGGCAACTCGATCCAGCCTGCCGCTCATACGCTGAACCGCTCAATCCACCCTGAAACAGACACCTATCACCAAAGGAATCGACACCATGTATGCACTCAAGACCCTGACCGGCAGCCTGATCGTTGCACTGGCACTGTCGACCGCCGCCCACGCAGAAGGCGCAGCGGATACCCGCAACCTGACCGCCAAACAGGTCGAAGTAGTAAATGCCGTCACCGCTGATCGTTCGATCAAGGTCGATGCCTGGCTGGATCGCGCCGATGGCCTGTATCAGGACAAGGAAGCCGTTTCGGTTCAGGTACGGCTGGACACTGCCGCCTACGTGACATTGATCAATGTCAACGCGAAGGGAGAAGCCAATGTCATCTTCCCCAACCAGTTCGTGACCAACAATTACCTCTCGGCCAACGTCACCCACGCCATCCCTGGTGCCGGAGCCACCTACAAGCTGGAGGTCAGCCCGCCCTATGGCGGCAACGTACTGAAAGTCATTGCCAGCAGTTCGCCAACCCCGGTGTTCAGCCGTGCAGAGTTGGGCACCACCGGGCCGTTCCCGGCAGTGACGGGTGGCGTGGATGCGCTGCTGGGCAGGCTTGGCAAGACCATTACGGCAGTTGCAGCGCCGGCAGCACCCGCACAACCGGCAACGGCTGCTCCGGCAGTGCGTCAGGGCCATGCCGAGAAAGTATGGGCCGTGGTGCCTTCACGCACCGGGCAAGCCCCGATTGCGCAGCCGACAGCGCCTCAAGTCGTCACCACCACAACCACGACCACTACCACGACGGTTAGCGATGCATCAGCCCCGGTGGCGGCTCCGGCCGTGTCGCCTACTTTGCCGGCAACAGTGAGTCGTTCCGACTTCGGCCTGGTGCTGGAAGCCGACAAGACCAGCTATACCCAGGGCAACCGCATCCAGGTACGAGCCACCAGCGAGAAGAATTGCAGTCTGGTGCTGTTGGATGTGGCCCCGGATGGCAGCTACACCGTGTTGTTGCCCAATGCGGTGAGCGGCGACACCTGGCTCTCGGCAGGCAAGACCGCCTTCCTGGCCAGTGCCGACAGCAAGCTGGATTTGACCGCAGGTGTCGTGGGTGGCCATGCGCTGGTCGGCATCTGCTCGGCACGCCGCACCCTGGGCCAGTTCCTGTTCGGTCGCACCGACGGGCGCACCTCGGCCACGGTTCGCCCGCCCAGCCTGGAAGAAGTGCTGGCCAAGCAGCCGCAGGGCGATGTGGCACGCACCCATCTGAACTACGTCGTCACTCCGTAACCTGACGGCCGAAAGGAGACTTCCCATGAAGCGATTGATGCGAACTGCCCTGGCCCTGGCCTTGGCATTGACTGGCCTGATGGCGCTGCCGGCAGCAGCCCAGGACACCCGGCTGCGTGCCGAGCTGGGCGAAAACGTGGATGCCCGCACCTTGATCGAATCACTCTCGCGGCAGGCCCCGTCGGATGCCCGCTCGGGCAGCCTGGCGGAAATCAGCGTGGCACTGCCCGTGCATTTCGATTTTGCCTCCGCCAGGCTCACGGCGGCAGGTCAGACCCTGCTGAAAGTGGTGGCCGCCGCATTGAACGATCCCGCCCTGATCGGCCACGCCTTTCTGGTCGAAGGCCATACCGACTCGGTGGGCAACGATCAGGCCAACCTCAAACTGTCGATCCAGCGTGCCGAAGCCGCACGCCAGTTCCTGATCGCCCAGGGCGTGGATGACGCACGGCTGACCACGGCCGGTTACGGCGAACTGCGGCTGATTCCCGGCGTGCCCGGCGCCGATGCCCGGCAGCGCCGGGTCGAGTTGGTGCGGCTGCCATGAGCGCGTGCAGAACGGGAGCACTTTGGGCGGCGCTCAGCACAGCCATGCTGATCGCCTCCCCGGTATCGGCAGGCGAGAGCACACACCTGCCACAGCGGGTCCGCAGCGTGGAAGTTGAACCCAACCAATCGCTGCCCGGCGCGAATCTGAAGCTTCGCCTGCATGCACTCGGAGAACGGCGTACTCGCAGCGCCGACGGAGACAGTCGATTCGCTCGAACAGGCCGCATCAGCGATGCGGAAATCCTCGCCAACGGGCAACGCGTGGAAATCTGCTTTGAAGCGGCCAAGGACGGTTATGTCACGGTCTGGAGCGACAACCTGGTGGATGCCCCCAGCCTGATCTATCCCAACGCCCGAAGTGGCCACGGCACCAGCCCTCGCGCTGCAAAAGTCATCGGCGGGGAGGAAGTCTGCATCGGGGACAAAGGCCCGCCGGAGGAGCTGTTTGATCTGGTAGTCAGGATCAAGTCTCACTCGAAAATGGGTCAGTTGCACGTGAACTGGACACCGACGGAGTCCGAGCAGGTCTCCCAGGACGAATACGTGCGCGTCGTTCACCCGGACGACAAGCGCAGCCTATCGCGCTCGGCAGCCAGGACGAACATCGCCAATGCCACGATCACCTACACCATTGCCGACTAGGGGGAACACCATGAAACACCATGCCCTGCTGCTCATCGCCGCCCTGGCGGGCACCAGCCTCGCTCACGCAAAAGAGATCACCTGCCTGGAAGATGCAAACGCGGGCAATCGAGTGGCGCGCATCGTTGGCGGAACAGATGTCACCCCGGATGTATCGGGCTGGCAGGTATCGCTGCAAATCGACGGCAGCCACTTCTGCGGCGGTTCCGTGATCGACCCCGCAGGCCATTGGGTACTGACCGCCGCACACTGCATCATCCCGAATATCGGCTCCGACATGCCGGGGCCGCACTTCAAGGTAGAGCATCGCAGCCAGGTGCTGGGGCGTGGCACGGTACAGCAGGTTGCGCAGATCGAGCGTCACCCCGACTGGAACGGCAAGTACAGGGAAGGCAACGACATTGCCTTGCTGAAACTGGCCGCACCGCTGGATGTCAGTCCGCGCGTGGAAGGCGGCGCGCCATACCGCAACGTGGTGCTGCGACAGACCCCGGAAGGCCGCAACGCCGCGATGCGCCGCGGCGATGTGTGCACCACCGTGACCGGCTGGGGCAGCACGGAGCCGGTACGCGCGGTAAAGCAACACAGGAGCGGCACGCGCAGCCTCCCAGCCCGCTTGCAGAAGGTGACGTTGCCGCTGGTCTCCAAAGAAGCTTGCCTCGCCGCCTACGGGCAGATTGGCAAGGACCAGATCTGCGCCGGCTATGCAGAGGGCAACAAGGATTCCTGCCAGGGCGACAGCGGCGGTCCGTTGGTAGTGCTGACCGGCGGGCAATACCGGCAAATGGGCGTGGTGAGCTGGGGTGAGGGCTGCGCCGCAGCGAATGCCTACGGCGTATACACCGATGTGACCTATCACGCTGATTGGATCAGGCAGGTCACGGGGCTGTAGGCACGCCGCAAACAGGCGTATGGGGGATAAGCAATGCGATTGAACACGATGACGTGGGCGGGCCTGCTGGCCGCTCTACTGCTGGCCAGCGGTGTGCATGCAGCGGAGAAAGTGGCGCTCGTAATCGGCAACGCCAAGTACCAGCACACCACCACGCTGGCCAATCCGGTGAACGATGCCCGCGACATCGCCGCCGCCCTGCGCAACGCCGGTTTTGCGGTGGAGCCGGTGGTGGAAAACGCCGACAAGGCACGCCTGCAAGCCGCATTGGCCGCCTTTGCCGACAAGGCCCATGGTGCGCGGCAGGCGCTGGTGTACTACGCCGGCCACGGCATCGAGGCGGCGGGCGAGAACTACCTGGTGCCGGTGGACGCTCCCCTGCGCAACGAGCGCACCGTGAGTCTGGAAGCGGTGAAGCTGAGCGACGTGCTGGCCGTGGTATCCAGCGCCGGGCAACTGGGTCTGGTGGTGCTCGATGCCTGCCGCGACAACCCGCTGGCAGCACGGATGCAACGCATCGACGCCACCCGCTCGGCCACGCGCGGGCTGGGGCCGCCAGGCGAACCGGGCGGCAACCTGATGGTGGTATATGCAGCGGAAGCGGGGCGTGTTGCTGCCGATGGTGCAGGCCGCAACAGCCCGTTCACCCAGGCTGTACTCGGCGCATTGAACGCACCGCCGATGGAAGTACGCCAGTTCTGGGGCCACGTACGCGATCAGGTATTCCGCAGCACCGGCGGTGCGCAGCGCCCCTTCACCTACGGCAGCCTGGGGGGTGAGGCGATCTATCTCGCTGGCAGAGGGGTAATGATCCAGCAACCACAACCCGCAGGCTCGGTCGCCCTGACACATATAGATGAATCTGCCAATACCAACTTGCGACCTGTCGCTACCTTCACATCATCCGGCGTTTATCATTTTTCCAGCATTGCACCCGGCGTGCTTCGAGACAATCGGACAGGCCGAGAGTGGACCCAGAGCGACAGCGGCTATGGGATGTCAAAGAAGTCCGCCACTGCTTATTGCAATACACTGTCGATTGATGGCTCCGGCTGGCGACTACCATCCGTAGCGGAACTAAAATCAATTTACGATCAATCCGAACGCCATTCTGTCGAGTGTGGCGACGACATATGTGGTGTAACCAAGTTGTTCCGCTTGTCATCGTGGGCAGTAATAAGCAATGGAGATGGCGGATTCTTGTTTTCGGATTCTGTCTGCTTGCAAGACGGATCTTTATGTGGCCCGTTCAAATCCGAAAAACGGGTTCTGTGCACCCGAAATCCAAGATGATATGTATCTAAAAGACCACGCAGTGCGCACTGAAATAGTGCCGCATAGACAATCGCAACACTTCATTCGGCGCAATTTCATTGCACCCTACCGGTGTTGCGCGATTTCAAAAACCTGCACCCAGCAGTTTTGAGGGGTGAGGGGCCATACCAAGGCTTCATCTGTCAGAAACAGCGGCCATGTCCGTCCCATCTCTGGCAACCATCGGCAGGCTGCTCCGGCCAGCAGGGTTTGGCATCAAGGCATCGCGCCTCATCGGCATGGATTTTAAGGGGAGACATGAAACATGACGCGACAGGTGTTCTTTCGCGGTAAAGCACAGCGGTTGAGCGCAGTACTGGTGTTGATGGCAGCGGCATGCACAGGCTCCAACGCCCTGGCCAACGCCAGTTGCGCCGATCTGGCACGACAGGCGCTGGAACAGAGCGCAACGCCTTCGGCCCATGTGGCGGCATTGGTGCGCGAGGTGCCGGTCGATACCCCGCGTTCGCTGGATTTGCGTCGCTGCCAGGTGCGCCTGCTGTTTCGCGAATGGCAGCTTCGCCGCGCCGATCGCGCCGCGCCGCCGGGCGAGGCGGATGTCCCGGTGCTGGAGGCGATGTTCCAGGCCTTCGCGTTCTGGCAGGTGCATGTCGCACTCGGCGATGCCCACAGCACGGCAGGCCGCCATGATGAGGCCGCCGAGCGCTACGGACTGGCGCTGGCCGCCATCGACGATGACATGTTGACCCCGGAAATCGTACCCGCCGAGCAGATCGAAGCGCTGTTTCAGAAGGCCCAGCAATCCAACCTGCTGGCGCAGCGCCATGTGCCCGTGCCCCGTCGGCGCAGCGACGGCAGCACCAGCGGCCTCCTGGCGCTGGGGATTCGCGGCTACAAGGTGCCTTCGGTGGCCTTGCCGATCCGCTTCGATTTCGATTCGGCCACGCTGACTGCCGATGGCCGCGCCAGTGCCGATGAACTGTTCGAAACCCTTGCGCGCGAGAAGCCGGCACAGATCACGCTGGCCGGGCATACCGACCGGACAGGTGATGCCGAATACAACCGACGCCTCTCCCTGCGCCGCGCCGAAGCACTGCGCGATTACCTGCGTGCACGCGGCTTGCCGGAACCGGCCCAGGGCTATCGCCTGCTCGGGCTGGGCAAGGATTGCCCGTTCCGCTTCAGCGCCGGAGAGCCGACCGACCAGGCATTGGTGGATCAGGCCAACCGCCGCGTCCAGTACCTTCGGCGTTCGCCACCCACCGACGCAGGGTGCCCATGAACGTCTCGTCTGCCGTGAAACAAACACTGCCGCTGCTGCTTGGCCTGGGTCTGGCGCTGCCAGTCTCGGCCGCAGACATCCACGCCCTGATCGTCGGCATCAATGCCTACCCGAAAAATCAGGCGCTGATTGGCGCATTGAACGATGCCGGGGAAATGGCGGCACTGGCGCGGGAGATGAACGCCGCCTCGGTGCGAGTGCTGCGCGACCGGGAAGCGAATCGGGAGGCGGTGATCGCGGCATGGCGCGAGATGGTGGCGCAGGCCCGCCCCGGCGACACGCTGGTGTTCAGCTTTGCCGGCCACGCCACGCAATTGCCCGAACGCACGCCGGGCAGCGAGGACGATGGCATGGATGAGGCCATGGTGCTGCTTTCCGCCGACGGCCAGCGCGAGCAACTGTTGTACGACAAGGAAATGCGCGGGCTGATCGAGCAGGCCGGCGCGATGAACGTGGTGGTGCTGTTCGATGCCTGCCACAGCGGCACACTGAGCCGGCGTGCTCCCGAACCGGGCAGCGCACCGTTGCCGGTGCGCAGCATGAGTCCCGACGCATTCGCGGATCTGGAGGGCGTGCCCGTAAGCCAGGGGGTGGCGCTTTCCAGCCAGCCGGGCATCCTGCCCAACGAGGTCTATTTCGGTGCCACGGAGGATGCCTTCAAAGTGCAGGAAATCCTTTTCGATGGAAAACCGCGTGGCGCATTGACGGCGCTGTTCGCTCGCGGTGTGCGCGGCGGTGCCGATGCCAATGGCGATGGCGCGATCAGCCGTGGCGAAATCCGCGATTACCTGACAACCAATGTGAGCATGCATACCAGCCAATTGCAGAAGCCCAGGATCGCGTATCACGGAACCGATGATGCCCCCCTGTTCCGCACCCTGCCGCACACACCGCTGAAAGCCGAACCCCTGCGGCTGGCAGTGCGCGGCACGCTGCCGCAAGGATGGTCGCTGACCGGAACGCAGACGGCCAGCCAGGGCGAGGCGGAACTGGTCTGGGATGCCTCCAGCGGGCGGATCACCCGCCACGGCGATCCGGTCTGCCAGGCGAGCACGCTAGAAGCGCTGCAAGGCGAGATCGACCGCTGGCGCGCCGTGGCACACGTGCGCGCGCTGGCCGAACGCACTGCGTTCCCCACCGTCCTGACACCGGACGGCGACCGCAGCTACTGCGAAAAGGAAACCCTCGCATTCACCGCCAATCCACGGCGGCCCTCCCACGCCACGCTGGTGAACCTGGAATGCGGCGGCACGGTGATGCCGCTGGCACCCGGCGCGGGGGTGAGGGTGGAAGGCGATGGCGGCAGACACTGGCACACGCAGTTGCAGGTCAACCCACCCTTCGGCACCGAGCAACTGCTGTTCATCGCTACACCGCAGCCGCCTGAAGAACTGCGCAAGAAGTTGGCGAATCTGGCAGGGCAACGCCAGCCGCTGGCCGCCGCACAGGCCATTGCCGAAGCCGCCTCGCAACCGGGTTTCGCCCTGACCGTGCATGGCCTGTACACCGCGCCACGCTCGCCAGCCTGCCCACCTGCCAAGTAATGCCGTTGAGAAGCTGACAGGCCCTGTCCTTTTGGCATGCACCTCCAAGGAGCCCACCTCATGTTCTTCAACCTGCGTTTGTTCTTGTCCCTTGGGGCGTTGATGCTTCTCGTCGCAACGCCTCTGCATGTCGTGGCGCAGGCGACTGGCGACCACGCTGCGGCCGCCCTGCGGTCCGAGCGCAATCTGGAGCCGCTCACGGCGCACACGCCCGGCGACCGCGCCCTGATCGTCGCCATCGGCAACTACCCGCCCGGCGTGGTCACGGCGCTGGGCGGCCCGGCGGAAGATGCGCGCCTGATGCGACGGCTGGCCATCGACACCCTGGGCTACGCGCCGGAAAACGTGAAGGTGCTGGAAGACGCCAAGGCCACCCGACAGGCCATCCTGGATGCCTTCGACGACTGGCTGATTGCCGGCAGCGCCCCCGGCAACCGGGCGTTCTTCCACTTCAGCGGGCACGGCTATCAGGTGCCGGATCTTGATGGCGACGAAGCCGACGGTCTGGACGAAGTGCTCATTCCCTACGATGTGGCCGCAGGCGAGCACGGTGCGCTCGCCAACGTCATCCTCGATGATGAAATCGGGCAACGGCTCGATCGTCTGGCCGATCGCGTGGTGCTGGCAACCTTCGATTCCTGCCACTCCGGCACCATGACCCGCAGCGTCGGGCTGCCGTTGCAGCAACAGACCTTGCAGCAGATCACCCGTGCGCCTTGGTCCACTGCCCGGGCGGCACCGTTGCGCAGCATCGTGGTCGAACCTCCGCGCCGCACGGAAGACAGCTTCGTTTCCACGCGCGCAAGCCGCACTGCCGTGTGGTCGGCCGTCAGCCCGGTGCAATGGGCCTTGGATGACGTCAATGCCGCACCTCGCAGCGGCGTGTTCAGCAACCGCCTGGTGCGGGCGCTTTCCTCCCAGGTGGCCGATGCCAATGGCGATGGCACCGTCACCCATGCGGAACTGCTGGATTGGCTGCGGCGGGAATCGCGCGAGCACTGCCGGAAGCATCCCGGCAGTTGCCCGTTCGGCCTCGTGCCGACGCTGGAAATCTCCGATGGGCTGATGCTGCAACCGCTGGATGTCATCACCCATGCCCGCAACCTGCGCCCGGTGGATACGCAGGAAGCCGCCCTGCAAGCAGTGCAAGGCTCGGCGGGCGCGCGCGGCCTGAGCCTGGAAGTGCTCGCCAACGGCGTACCGGCCACCACGGTGCAGGTGGGTGATGTGAATCGCTTCCGCGTCCGCTCCGATACCGGCGGCTACCTCAGCCTGTTCAGCATCGACCCGCCGGCCGCAGCGGGCGAATCGGGCAAGGTGGTGCAGATCTATCCCACCGAACGCAGCCTGCGTTTCAATGCCGATGGAAAAATCGAAGCAGGCAAGGCCCTTGTCGTGCCTGGCGATGATGCCGGTATCGAATTCGAAGTCGGGCCACCGCTGGGCCGCCAGCGTGTCATCGCCCTGGTCACGGCAGACCGGCTGGATCTGTTCGAAAAAATGCGCCCGCCCACACGCAGCATCGAAGTGGTGGCACCCAATGACGAAGGCTTCGTGCTCACCCCGCAAGGCTCGCAGGACTATCTGGCGCAGCTGGCTGCCCTGTTGCGCAAACCGTGGAATCTCGATGCCCAGCAGCGTGAAGCGAAATGGTCGGCCACCGTGCTGGACATTGAGGTGAAGGCAGCCCGCTGAGGGAGGTATCCTCGATATTCCAGTAAGCGTGGCGTTCCGTGCTTTTGCGCTCCTGCTTTTTGACGCAAGACTTCACCTTGCTCATGTGATCCGCGTGACTGTACCGCCCCAAAGCGCCGCCCGCGAATCATGGGACGGACGGGCGCACGGGTTCCGACATTGGACAAGGTGCGGGATCTTGCTCCTGCCGTGCCGGACTCGATTTTTGCCCACCATCTTTTTGCCGTTTCCTGTTTCGCACTGCGGTAAGAGAAGCCCTGGCAACCATCCTGCGGCGGTTGTCAAAGTGAGCTCTCATCCGCGATCCGCTTTGCGATCAGCTCCACCAGCGTGTTTTTCATCATCGGGTCCCAGAGGCCGCCGTGACCATCGGACACTTTTTTGTCTGCCGATATCACCCACAGTTGTTCATTGAAAGTGACCTTGCAATCTTTCCCGCGGAGAACATGGATGGTCATTCCCGAGTCGAACCTGGAAGAGCAAACGCCATTCTCCTCGTTGCCCCGCTCGGCCACTGCCGTGTGAGTGATGAGGTCATCGGAGAAGCCAGCCGCCTTGCCGTGCGATATCCGGTACAGAACCCGAACCGTAAAGTCGTTACGGGCCTGGAAGATGGTGACCTTGCGGTGATCTCGCGGTTCAAGCATCGAGACGACGTAAGCAGCGGTGTCCTCGTGGAACGCCTCCTCTTTTTCCGGCTCCTGGATGCGTGCTTTTTTCGCATGTTTCAGCGCCTGCTTTACACCCTCGATTTCGGATTCCGATGTGGCGGGGTTGAGCAGGATGTATTCATGCCTGTCGTCCACCACAAGCGGGTCGATGCCCTTGATCGCGTGATAGATGGCATTGCCTCCAAGGCTGTGTCCCAGAAACACCACGTCGCGCCCTGGCCAGTTGCTGCCTAGTTCCTTTATGAGCATGCGCAGATGCCCTTCGCCAACCCGGCGGGAGGCATTTTTCCTCTCCCAGAATGTAGGGAAATCAAGAAAATCGTCGAATGCCGGGAGACTCCATTCCTCGCCTCTCCAGCCGACGTAAATTCCTTGAACCGGCGGGATTTCCTGTGGCTGCAACCCCATTCTCTTGGCGCTCTGGATTTTCAGGCGCTGGCTCTCTTGATTGATCTCGCCGATGAACTGGCGGAACCTGTCGAGGTTGCCATTGCATTTCTCTGCATTGCATTTCTCTGCATTGTGGTGCCAGCCGTGGACATAGACGATCAGCGGCGATTCCGGGTGTTCCTTCACCCAGGCAAGTACATTCCGGTAGTCGCTCGCCCAAAAGAAACGCCCAGGGATTGCAACAGCTTTTCCGGACGCTGGACTGCCTTCATTGATCTGGAGAACACGGATCGCACCGCCTCCTGCCCCATTGGCAGGGTCCATACCTTCCACCATCGGCCAGCGCTGATCGGGAATCGTCCGGCACCCGGAAGCGATCAAGGCCCACGCTGCACAAAAAACCATCACATGGAATGTTCGGTTCACAATCGCTCCTTGAAAGTCACCATCGCAACGGCAATGCCTCAGGGAATATACGATCAGCGGGAGCCTAATTTCTCAAGTTCAGATTTCGCTTCCGCATCGCCTTGTGCTGCTGCTTTGCGGAACCACTCCGCAGCTTGAGTGAGGTTATGCAGTTTCTTGTAGGTCATTCCCAGATTGTACTGGGCGATAACATCGCCCTGGTCGGCGGCTTTGCGATACCAGGCGATAGCCTGAGTGTAGTTCTGAGGAACACCCTTCCCCTCGTCGTACATCAAGCCCAAAGCGTTCTGGGCGCCAACATAGCCCCGGTCGGCCGCCTTGCGAAACCAGTTCAGGGCTTCTTTGTAATCCTGGGAAACACCACGGCCGTTCCTGTACATGTAACCCAGTCCCGTCTGTGCCCAGGGATGCCCCTGCTCGGCGGCCTTGCGATACCAGATGATTTCCTGGGCGTA
The DNA here is from genome assembly GCA_934525595.1 of uncultured Chiayiivirga sp. GTDB lineage: Bacteria > Pseudomonadota > Gammaproteobacteria > Xanthomonadales > Xanthomonadaceae > Denitratimonas. The sequence continues at coordinate 12,950 of CAKSZJ010000032.1, forward strand.
GTCCTGAGGGACGCCACGTCCGTACCTGTAACGCGTACCCAGCTCGAATTGCGCGTGATCATCCCCCTGGTCTGCGGCCTTGCGATACCAGTACGCGGCCTGTGCGTCGTCCTTGTCGATGCCACAGCCGCAGGCGTATAGCGCCGCCAGACTGGATTGCGCATCGGCATGCCCCTGATCGGCGGCCCTGCGATACCAGACAGCCGCCTGCGCATGATCGTGCTTGTTGTTATAGATATTCCCAATATTATTGATGGCATGCGTGTTGCCCTGGTCGGCGGCCTTGCGGTACCAGGCGATCGCTTCGGCTTCATCCGCAGCTACGCCAAGCCCATTGGCGTACATTATTCCCAGATTGTTCTGGCCGAGGGCGTATCCCTGATCGGCGGCTTTGCGATACCAGGCTACGGCTTCGGCATTGGATTGACGAGCGCCCAGGCCGAGCTCGTACATGAGCCCCAGGTTGCTTTGAGCTGGTGCATATCCCCGATCCGCCGCCTTGCGGTACCACTCAACGGCTTGTGCATGGTCCTCATTGGCCTGCGCAGCACGGGCATATTGGTACCAATGTCTTGGCTCATCGCTGGCCTCGGCCACGGGACGGCAGGCTTTTACTGCACGCGTGACATCCATTGACTCGAGAGCGATGCCCGGCATATTGGAAGGGCGAGTGCGGTCATCCGGCGAAGCCGCAAGCCGGTCGCACTGATCTACCGCAGCAGCTCTGAGATTGGAACGCTTTTTACTCACGGAAGCGGAACCCGCCAGTGCGTTCAACGTCAACTGCGCATGTGTAGACCGACCCGCCACGATGTACGCCTTGATCTCGTGCTCGCTGTAACCTTCACGGCGTGCCTTCAATTTCACTTCTCCAGGCGGCAGGTTCGGCACTTCCCGGATGCCCGCCGGCAGCAGGCCATCACCCAGCCACACCCGCGCATCCGCCGGCGTCACCTCCAGCACCAGCGTGCCTGTGCTCGCGCCCGCCACCGGCGTTGGCGGAACGATGGAAACACCTGTCCCCGCCAGAAACACGTCCTCACGCAACGAGGAGCTTTCCCAGGGTTCCTGCCGGTTTCCGGTCTGGTCGAGCACGTCGTTGCGCACGCGGGTGATCACCTGGCGGATGTCCAGCCCGGGCTGTTTCATGTATTTGGCCAGTGCGGCGGAGAATGGCGAGTTGTCGCCATCGCCATCGGTGGCGACGTCGTCCGGTCTTGTGGAATACACGATCAGCGTGCCGCCGATGGTGGCTTCTACCTTTCCCAGCCCGCGTGTGAGGTTGCGGTTGGCACTGCTCAGGCGCATCCGGGATACGAAAGGGTTGTTGCGGCAGGCATCCAGCACCACCAATCGCGTCGTCGCGCCGGACACCGATTCCAGCAGCGTATCCAGATTCACCGTTTCCACGCGCAGCGCGAATTCATCTTCGAGCTTCGCATCGACCGGCAACAGGTAGTTGCTGCCTGCCATCTGGATACCGTGGCCCGCGAAGAACACCAGCGCCACCCGAGCCCCGTTGGCACGGCGACTGAACTCCAGCGCGGCGCGCTCCATCGCATTGCGCTCCAGATCGACGTGCTCGATGACATCGAATTCCAGCTCACGCAAGGTTCTGGCGATCAGGCGTGCATCATTGGCCGGATTGGGCAGGCGCGTACCGTGCTGGTAACTGCCGTTGCCGATCACCAGCGCCACGCGATCGGTGGCCGCACTCGCAGCAAGCGGCCACAACACCAGCATCGCCAGAAGACAGAAAAAACCGCGCATGGATAATCCCCTTGTGCCAATGGACGGCGTGGGCGTGACTGTAACGCCCCAAAGCGCCGCCCGCGAGTCATGGGACGGACGGGCGCACGGGTTCCGACATTGGACAAGGCGCGGGATCTTGTTCCTGCTGTGCCGGACTCGACTTTTGCCCAGCATCTTTTTGCCGTTTCCTGTTTCGCACTGCGGTAAGGTAATGTTTCCTTACTTCACGAAGCTGCCGTCATGAGCACACTCACCATCACCGCCAAGGGTCAGGTCACCCTGAAACAGGACATCCTCAGGCATCTGGGCGCAAAGCCGGGGCAGAAGGTCCTGGTCGAGCCTCTGGCCGATGGCAAGGTGGTGCTGGCGCTGGACAGGAGTGAGGAGACGCTGAGCGCCGCATTCGGCATGTTGAAGCCGTACAACCAACGCAAGAAGCCCTTGACGATCACGGAGATCAACGAGGCCGCCGCCGAGGGCTGGGCGGGCGAACCCGAGTGAAGGCCATCCTCGATACCAACGTGGTGCTGCGTTACCTGTTGAACGACGATGCCCGGCAGGCCACCGCCGCACGTACGTTGATGGCGCAAGCGCGCGGCCTGGTGCTGCCCACCCCGGTGTTGTGCGAAGTGGCGTGGATTCTTTCGCGCACGTTGAAGATCGAAAAGGACAAGGTGGCCGATGCCATCGAGACCTTGCTGAAATCACCGAAGGTGGAAACCCGCGATGCGGCGGTTTCCGCCGGCATTGCGTTTCTGCGTGCGGGCGGCGATTTTTCCGATGGCGTGATCGCCGGAGAAGGCCGCGACATGGGCGGGAATGTATTTTTCACCTTCGACAAGGGTGCCACGAAGTTGCACGCCAAGCTGTTTCCTGCTCCGCCGGTGAAGCGGCCTGGCTAACCGCCAGCGTCTGGCGACGACACCTTGCCTGAGCGTTGTTGGGCTCAGGCTTTCGGCGGCAGGGTGTCGATGTTGCGATCGGGCGTGCCGGTCAACCATATAGGTTACGGGTGTTCGGGGGTGGCGATTTTTTCGCGCGCCGCGCTGCGCACGGCGAAAGCAAAGGGTCGAAGCGCCGAAGGGCCGAGCACCACGCTCAGGAACGACGCCTCACACACAACGCCCGGTCGCCGTTGGGGGTGAGGACGTGGTCCGAGAGCCGGGTGCCTTTGCTGAGAGCGAGGCGCCAGGCCTCCGAGGAACCCTTCTGCATAGCGCTCCAAGGCCAAGGCGTGGTCAAGCGAAACAGTGGCGAGACCTTGCACGTCCACGACCCGCATTGCGTCGTCCCGCTGCCGGGGCGGTCGTAGATACCCTCCAATTCATCGATGCTCGGCAGGCGCATGCCCTTGCCTTGGCAATAGCGGTTGGCGTCGTTCCAGTTGATGTTCGAGCCGTTGTCGCTCTGTGTCCATTCCAGTCCGGTACGGGTATCCAGCAGGAAACCGTTGTATTGATCGATGAAGCCGGCGTGGCTGGCATCGGCTGGTTGTGGCGAAGCCGCCGCAGGCGGCGGCTGCACGGCGGCCTGTGCGGGCGCTGGCCGCAGCCGGCCCTGCGCCAGCGCGGCATAGAAGCCTTGCGGGAAGGTTTGCAGGTAACTGCGGCAGCCGTCCAGGTGGCCGTCGGCGCAGCCGCTGCCGGTCCAGTACACGGTGTCGCGGTCGGTTTCCGGGGCGGGTGCTGGCGCCGGTGTGGGCGCGCCGCTGGCGCCGGAGCGCAGCACCAGCGGCGGGATGCGGGCACCGGTGGTCCAGGGTTGCTGGCGGTTGTCGGTGAGCTGCGGCACGCGCTCTTCCACCTGGTCGAAGATCTGACGCACGGTCAGGCCGGGGCGGGGCAGGGTTTCGAGCAGGGCGGTGGTGAACGGCGAGTTGCGCTGGCTGCCATCGGCGGCGACCGTGCCTTGACGGGTGGCGTAGGCGATCAGGGTGCCGCTGGCGCTGGTCATCGGCCCCAGGCCCTTGCTGAGACTACGCACGCTGGCCGGCAGCGGGTTGTCGCGGCAGGCGTCGAGGATGACGAGGTTGAGGCGGCCCTGGGCCGATTCCATCTGTTCCAGCACGTAGCTGGCGGGCAGGGCTTCGACACGCAGATCGGCCTGGCTGTGGATGGCGCCGTTGTCGACTGGCAACAGGTAGTTCTGGCCGTCCATCTCGACGCCGTGGCCGGAATAGAAGAACAGCGCCACACCGTTGGGGCGCAGTTTGTCGCGGAAGCGCTGGACGGCCTGGAACAGGCCGCGACGGTCCTGGTTGACGACTTCGATCACATCGAATCCCAGCTCGCGCAGCGCACGGGACATGTCGCTGGCGTCGTGGGTGGGGTTGCGCAGGCGGCCGACTTCATAGTTGGCATTGCCGATGACCAGCGCCACGCGCTCGGTGGCCGCACTCGCAGCGAACGGCCACAGTGCCAGCATCGCCAGAAGACAGAAAAAACCGCGCATGGATAACCCCCTTTGGCCGATTGGATGGCGTGGGCGTGAATGTAACGTCCCAAAGCGCCGCCCGCGAGTCATGGGACGGACGGGCGCGCGGGTACTGACATTGGACAAGGCGCGGGATCTTGTCCTTGCCGTGCCGGGCTCGAATTTGCCCGCCATTCTCGATACCAACGATGTGCCGGTGAAGCTGCTTGCATGAGTGGATGGCAGTAACGATCAGGCTACGAGGAAGTGCCGTAAAACCACTCCCGTTGCACAGGCCAGAACACGGCCGACACCCTCGGTGTCGGAAATGCCACCCGCGTCCGTCCATGTCCGGTACACGCGAGACGACAAATGCAAGGGGTCGCAGCCTTCCAGGCTGACGACCGCGGAGTTCGACTCTCCCGTCTCGCTCCACCACCTGCCGAGGGCTTTCATCATGGACCGCCGCCGTTTTCTTCGAACCCTGACCGCCCTGCCGGCCCTGGCCGTGGCCGGCCAGGCTGCCGCCCATGTCTGCCAGCCGCATGGCTACCACGCGATGTCCTGCCGTGTGGGTATCGACCTGCGGCAGTTCCAGTACGCCGCGCAGCCGCAGTTCCAGTCGCAGTGGTGCTGGGCGGCGTGCATCTCGATGCTGTTTGCCCATCACGGATTCGCCGTGTCGCAGGAACGCATCGTGCGCGAGGTATACGGCGCGCCGGTGAACATGCCGGCCATGGCCGGAGCAATGATCGCGGGCCAGCTCAACCGGCCCTGGATCGACGATCGCGGTCGTCGCTTCAACGCCCGGCTCGGCGCGGCCTACGATTTCGATGCCGGCTTTCGCAACCTGGACAATCACATGATCCTCGCCGAACTGGCCGCCGGGCGCCCGCTGGTGATGGGAACCCGCAACCACGCCATTGTGCTCACCGCGCTTGATTACATTCCCACGCCCATGGGGCCGAACATCATCGGTGGCATGGCGTTCGATCCCTGGCCTGGCAAGGGCCTACGTCAGTTGGATCATTCCGAACTGATGGCCATGCACATGGGCGGGGCGTTGCGCTTTCTCGCCACGATGCATGCGGCATAATCTCCACGGAGCGTGATTCAAGGGGGAAACACCATGCACCTGCTGCGCAGCATCGCTGCGCTGATCGCCCTGTCTGCACTGTTCGCCAGCCCGGCAGCCGAAGCGCGCCGGGTGGCACTGGTGATCGGCAACGGCAGCTACCAGCACACCACACGCCTGCCCAACCCCGGCAGCGATGCCAAGGCGCTCGCCCGGACACTGCGCACGCTCAATTTCGACGAGGTGACGGGACTGACCGACCTCGACCGCCCTCGCATGGAACGCGCCGTGCTGGAATTTGGCCGGCGTGCCAGCGGTGCGGACGTGGCGCTGGTGTTCTTCGCCGGCCACGGCATCCAGATGGATGGACGCAATTACCTGCTGCCGGTGGATGCCAGGCTCGAAGACGACCTCGCCCTGCGCGTGGAAGCGGTGAATCTGGATCTGGTGCTCGATGCCGTTTCCGGTGCCGGCACCCGGCTGGTGGTGCTGGATGCCTGCCGCAACAACCCGTTTCTCTCGCGCATGCGCGTCAGCGGTGCCAACCGCAATGTCAGCCGTGGACTGGCACCGGTGGACGCAGCGCTGGGCGGTACGCTCATTGCGTTCTCCACCAGCCCCGGCGACGTGGCTGCCGATGGCGATGGCGGCAACTCCCCGTTTACCTCTGCCCTGGTGCGGCATCTGGCACAGCCGGGGCTGGAAATCCGCCAGGTGTTCACCCGCGTGCGCGCCGACGTGCTGGCGCAGACCGGCAAACGGCAGACGCCGTGGGAAAACTCCTCGCTGCTGGGCGATGTGTATCTCGCCGGCAGCGGGATGTCGGTGGTGAACCCGACGCCTGTTGCGGGCGCAAGCACGGGCACGCTGGTAGTGAGCGTGACGCCTGCGGATGCGCGGGTATGGCTGGGGGATGCCCTGCTGCCGGCAGGCATCCGGGAAGTACCGAACCTGCCGCCGGGGGAAGTGCTGTTGACGGCGCGGCGCGAAGGTTACAGCGAGCACAGGATCAAGGCATACATCGTGGCGGGCCAGCGCACGGAGACGAGTTTGGGATTGGTGGCGGTGCAGGCATCACCATCGGGCAGCAATACGCCCGCCGCGCCGGTGGTTGCCTCGGGAGGTGCAGCGGGCCTTGCCGCGCCGGCGATGGTGCAGATTCCGGCGGGGCGTTTCGAGCAGGGCAGCCCGAGTTACGAGGGGGATCGCACTGCCGACGAAGGCCCGGTCCGCGAGGTGAGCATCCGCGCGTTTGCGCTGGGCAAATACGAGGTGACGCGGGGCGAGTTCCGTCGTTTCGTGGAGGCGACGGGTTACCGCACGGATGCGGAGAAGAACACGGCGATGGGTGGCAACGAGGCGCAAGGCTGTTATGCGTACAAGGGCGGCACGGACTTTGGCTGGAAGGCGGGCACGAGTTGGCGTGATCCGGGTTTTGCGCAGGAAGACACCCACCCGGTGGTGTGCGTGAGCTGGAACGACGCGCAGGCGTACATCGAATGGCTGAGCCGGGAAACCGGCCAGCGCTATCGGCTGCCGAGCGAGAGTGAACTGGAATATGCGAACCGTGCGGGCACGCGCACGCCGTGGGCGTGGGGGAGCGATCCGAATGGGGGTTGTGGGCAGGCGAACTACGCGGACAGCACGGTGAAGTCACGCATCAGTGGCTGGTCTTGGCCCACCGCAAGCTGCACCGATGGCCACGTATTCACCGCACCGGTGGGCAGTTACGCGGCCAACGCGTTTGGCCTTCACGACACGGCGGGCAATGTGTGGGAATGGGCGGAGGACTGCTGGCATGACAATTACAACGGGGCACCGATCGACGGCAGCGCGTGGACGAGTGGCGGCGACTGTGGTCGCCGCGTCCTGCGTGGGGGTTCGTGGAGCGGCAGACCCGCCTGGGTGCGTTCCGCCGACCGCAACAGGACCGCGGCGACGTACCGGGACGGCAGCGTGGGGTTCCGCCTGGCCAGGACTCTTTAGCCTTTGCCCTTTGCCCTTTTACCCTTTGGCCTGGCAGGGCGCGCAGCGCCCTGTGCTTTGTGAGATGGGGGGTCCGGGGGCGTAGCCCCCGGCGACGCGATTTTTTCCGGACCGGGGAATACGCGCAACCCGCGTGACGCACCTGATTCATGCCTGACGCCAAATTATGTCCAACCCCCCTTTCCTGCCCAACCTCCACGAACTCGACCGCCTGCACGCAATCGCCAGCGAAGCGGAAGGTGAGCCCCCCAGCCTCGTCATCGGCGAGTGCCGCCTGCGCATTCCCGAATGGGGGCGCTGGTATGGCGGCCTGCGTTGCCTGGATGACCGGTTCGAAACGCACGAGGCGCAGGTGCTGGCCTTGCCGCTGGACGCCCTCGATGGTGTGTCCGGCTTCGTGGCAGAAGCGGCGGCGGCCATCGGCGCGGTGCTGCGTGTCCGCGTTCGATACCTCGATTTCAATCTGGCGGAACTGCGGTTCTGGGCATTCGAACCACCGGAGAACGGCGAGCTGTCGGCAGGCGAACCCCGCGAATCGGTGTTTGTGGACGATGGCCTGGGCGAGGCCGCGCCGCAGCTTCCGCCCGGCTGGAAGGCTCAGCGCCTGCTTGCCCGCCCGCCCTGGGGCCAGCGCTGGGAAGCCACGCATGTCACCGATTCGGAACACCGCTGGATCGACGTGCTACAGGTTCCGCCCTCGCTGGCGCAGCACTGCGCAACCGACCTGCTGCGGCGGCGCGATCTGGCGGTGCTGGAACTGGGCGGCGACATCCACGCCTGGCAGACGCCGGAGGGGTTCATCGTGGCGCGGCATGCCGCAGATCGCAGCCTGCGTACTGCCCTGCGCTGCGGCGAGGTGGACGGGCACCTGCTGCTGAAGGCCATGTTCGATGCGGCCTGCGCCGTGGACTGGCTGGCCGGCTTCGGCGCAACGCACCGGAACGTCTCGCTCGACAACATCCTCCTGATGGATCAGGAGTGTGAGGGACTGCATGCCTGGCTGGACGAAACCGGCTATCCCGACCCCATCGAACTGGCCGCTGCCGGATGGCCTGTCGGGTTCGCCGCCCATGCCGTGCCGCCGGAGCGCCTGCGTGGCGAGGCCTGTGTGCCGGCCAGCGATCAATACGCCTTGGCTCTGGCGTATCTGGAAGCCCGAACCGGCCAGCTTCCCGAATCGCTGGGTACGGGCGATCCGGACCGGGTACTGGCCACGATGGGCGGGCTGCTGGGCGCAGAATGCAGCGTGCTTGCGCGCGCGCTGGCGCTGGACCCTGCGGCGCGCTGGGAAGATGCGCGCGGCTTCGTCCGCACACTCGCCACGACACTGGGTGTGCGCGCCGCTTGGGTACGGGGCACGCAACCCGAGGGCATCGTGGCGCTGCCGTCTGCCGATACGGGGCGGCTTCCACTGGCACGTTATCGGCGGCTGTTCGATGAGCGCATGGCGCCAACGGATGCGCAGATCGACGCCTTCGTGGACTACGTCTGCGGCAAGCACAGTTGGTACAAGCATCTGCCACTGACCTTCCCCGGCATGCGCTTCGTCGTCTACCTCGACCCCAGCGCCGGCATGCGCCTGATCCAGCATCCCAATGGGCGGATGGAGCTTGCGTCCATCGACGAGGACGACGCCCGTTTCCATCACGCCATGCTGCCCACCGTCACCTATCGCGAACGCTTCGGCCTGCTGCGCGTCGAGGACGCCGGCGCGCCGTCCTTTTCCCTGCATGGCGAATCCGGCACCGAATACGCCGAGTCGGGCGCGGGCGTGTTGGCGGATGGCCGGTTCGAACGGCTACCCACTGAAATCGTGTTCGCCGGCAGCGTCGAAGTCACTGCGTTGATCCATCCGCGCGGCAGCGAGCCATGGCTGTGGAAAAGGTACTTCGAGCAATTGGGCGAGCGGTGCGACCTCGATACCCTGAACTGGCCCAGGGAAAGCGGTGGCAGCGAGATTCTCCGGGCCATCCATTGCCTGTATCGCGATTCGCGGCAAAGCGGTGCCGGCTACGATCGCGCTCTGGAACATCTGCTGGCACCGGAGCGTCAACGCCAGCGGCAGCGCCTCCGGGATGCAGTGGTGCGGGTGGTAGAGCGCACGTTCGGGTGAAAGTAAGGGTGGAGGGATGTTTCAGTGGGTAGTGAGTCGCAACACCCGGGTGACCTGCCCTGATCGGATCAAACGAGCGCTGCGTTTAGGAGCTGGGCCTTACACACAACGCTCGCGTGTAATCGTTGAAGGAGACCCCGTACAAGAGTCTGCTGCCATCAACAAAAGCGAGGCGCCATGCCTTCGATGAACCGTTCTGCATGTTGCCCCAGAACCCAGGGCCGCTCAAACGAAACGCAGGGGAAACTTCGCAAATCCATTCCTTAACCCTCATGAATTTTCCACACGCTGTCGTTCCACCCCCAGGCCGGTCATAGATCAACGTCAGCTCGTTGATCGACGGCAAGCGCCAGCCACCGCCCACCGTGGACAGGTTGCTGCAATAGTGCATCGCATTGTTCCAATTGATGTCCTTCCCATTGTCCCGCTGCGTCCACTCCAGCCCGGTCTGGGTATCGAGCAACACCCCATTCCCCCGATCCACAAAACCATTGGCATCGACTCTCGCGCTACCGGCCTGCGATGCGGCGGGATTCGCCACCATACCAAACAACATACCAAGCGCTTCGTCCGACATGCGTACAGGCTCCTGCGCCAGCGGCGAAGCGACAGGCTTGGATGCCGGCACCGGTTGCAGATGCGCTCGCGCAAGCTCGGCATAAAAGCCCTGCGGAAAGGCATCCAGATAACGGCGGCAGCCATCGGTCCTGTCTTCGGCACAGCCGCTGCCGGACCAGTACAGGCTGTCCCGGTCCACCGGCGAGGCGGCGACGGGCGTTTCACCAGCCGCACCCCGTAACGCAATCGCCGGCCAGATCGGCGTCTCGGATTTCCACGGAATCTGCCGCCCGCCGGTGCTGCGCACCAGTTCCGCACCGGCCTGATTGAACAGGTCCGGGATCGCCACCTGCGGCTGGCGCAGGGCGTGCAGCAGGGCCGCCGTGTACGGCGAATTGCGTCCGCTACCGTCGTCCGCCGTGCGGCCCGGCGCAGTGCTGAACGCCACCAGGGTGGATGTGCCGGTGCTGATGGCACCCAGGCCGCGCTTGGCCGAGCGTGCGCCGGCCGGCAGAGGGTTGTCGCGGCAGGCATCGAGGATCAACACGTTCAGCCGTGCGCCGGCCTCTTCCAGCGTGTTCAGGATGTCCTGCGCCGACACCGAGTGGATGCGCACCTGCGCCTGCGTGCCAAGGCGGCGGTTGTCCACCGGCAGCAGCCAGTTGTGGCCATCCAGTTCCATCGCATGGCCGGCGTAGAACACCAGCGCGATGCCGCCCGGGGCGATCTTGCTGCGGAAGGCGTCGAGGTGTTCCAGCATCCCCTCGCGGCCCAGATCGCGCGCCACGGTCACATCGAACTCCAGCGCCCGCAGCGCGGCGGCGATGTCGTCGGCATCGTTGCCCGGATTGGCCAGCCGGCCCACTTCGTAGCTGGCATTGCCGATCACCAGCGCCACGCGCTCGGCGTCAGCCAGCGCCGGTAGCGCGAACAACAATCCCAGCACCGGTAGTGCGATCCGTGAGACGAGTTTGCGCATTTCCATCCTGTGGCCCCCTCCGTTTCGATCCACGGTCATGACAAGTTGGATTGGTCGTGTTCACCAGCCACCAGGTCCTACCACTTGCGGACCGCTTCGATGGCCTCCTCCACGCGTTGCAGAAGCGGTTTGCCATATTCGGGCAACTGCCCCGAGCCTTCCAGTTGCTTCAGGAGCGCACGCGCCCTGTGCAGGTTAGCGGCGACTTCGTGCTTCGGCGGCGCGGCGGAGAGTTCGATCTGCAGTGCGCCCTGCAGATGCAAGGCATTGGCAAGCGTCATCGCCACCGACGGGTACGGACGATTCGGGCGCAGGCGCAGGAAACGATCCGCGCTGGTGATGATTTCACCGTAGGTATCCACGGCACTTTGCAAGTTTCCGGATTGGTCATGCACATAGGCCAAGTCCGCCAGATAGAGGATGCGGTCGATCTGCCCGTCTTCCGTATCCGGATCTACTTGTTCGATGGCCTTGCGGTAATGGGCGACGGAGGCATTCCAGTCATTCTCGATGGATGAGATGTCGCCCAGAGAGGCATGGGCTTCCGCATCCTTTCCCGGCGGGTTGAGGGCTTCCATATCACGCAGTATCGCCTCCCAGGCGGTACGGGCACGGGCATATTCCTGCATCGCCATCTGGGCGCGCGCCTCGATGCGGCGCGCATGTATCGTGCCCAGCGCTGTGGTGTTTGCGCCGAGGTCCATCCCCGGCAAGGATTTGAGAAATATGCCGGACAAACGGACGGCCTCGGCGGGCTCGCCGGCATCCAGTTCCATTTCCGCCTGGCGAACATCGATCCACTTGCCAATGAAGAAGGACGAATCGACTATTCCCTGAAACCCGTCGATCTTGGGCAAGGTCGCCGGCATGGCGGCGAGGCTGGCGCGCGCACCTGCATAGGCTTCGCGCGCTTCGCGCCACTTCCGTTGCTCCCCGTAGTACTTCGCCACCTCCATCCCCCCGATGGCCTGCAGCACCTTGACGGGAGCGTCAAGCGCCGGCTCAGCCTTGACCAGCCTGTCGAGTGCCTGCTGGTGTTTCCGGATGACAGGCAATGCGTTTTCGTCGGCCTTGATGGCAAACTGAACCTGCCTAAGATCAGGTTCGATCGAGGCAAAGCAGGCAGACAGCCGCAGCTCCACTTCCAATTCCTTGCCGCATGTTTTGGCAAACGCCGGCTTCAATAGTCGGAACTGCTCCAAATACCGCCGTGCTGTCGCGACATCGTCGTTTTGATTGCTGGAATCGATGGCGCTATTGAGCGTGCGCGACAGTGCAAACAGCGCAAGCGCTTCCTCGCTGCGCTCCCGATACAAGGCGGTCGCCAAGCGCACGCTTTCATCGTGCCAGCGCAACGCGGACATGGTGTCTTCATTGTCGTCTTCAAAATAGGCCCGGTCCCTCAAGGCGTCGATCAGCGAGATACGTCGGTCCAGATCCTGCGGTGCTGCGGCAGTACGCTCGCGCGCCAGGGCGATGGCGCGGTCATAAGCGCGGGCAGCGCCTTGGCGATCGCCTTTTTCCGCCAGGGCGTCGGCTTCCTCCAACAGCGGCTCGACCGGATCGTCCTCAGCGGTTTCTGCGGCGAGCATCGGGATGGCATCGGTCGAGGCCTGGCCCTGGCCGGAAAGTAGAACGGTACCCGGGGGCAGTGGCGAATTGGTCGTCCACGGCGCTTGCTCACCCTTGGTGGCGGTGGCTACCTGCCAGCCTATGTTGTTGAACAGTGTTTTTATTTCCACGCCGGGCGTGCCGAGGTGCGCCAGCAGGGCTTCTGTGTAGGGGGAGTGCCGCCCTGCGCCATCCTGGGCTACGCTGCCGGGGTGTGTGGCGTAGGCGATCAGGGTTCCGCTTACGTTCTTCATATCCATCGCCGCCAAACCGCCGACCGGCCCCAGTGCCCGCGTTTTCGTCGCCCACGGATCGCTGCGACAGGCATCCAGAATCAGGATATTCAACCCGTTCTCGCCAGCGCGCATCTGGTCGAGGAGGTACTGCGCACTCAGCGCCGCAATCGGGAGGTCTTCCTTGCTTTGGATCTGGTCGTCATCGACGGGCAGCAGAAAGTTTTGCCCGCCATGCTCGATGCCATGACCTGCGTAGAACACCATTGCGATGCCGCCCGGCGTCATTTCCGCCCGGAATTCCTGCACGAGGCGGTGCATACCCATTCGATCCAGGTTGTGCCCCTCGACAACGGTGAACCCCATGCCCTTGAGCTTGGCAGCCACCGCTGTCGCATCGTTCACCGGATTGCGCAGCTTGTTGACGGCGTACTCTCCGTTGCCGATGACCAAAGCCACCCGCTTGGCGGCCTGGACAGATGCGGAAAACAGGACGAACGCCAGCATGAGCGATGTCGCGAAGATGCCTGGTTTCATTTCAACCCCCTATGTTCATCGATCTTACGTGGCAACAGTACGGACCTTGACCAGAATCCAGAAGGCCTCCGGGCATATCGTCGGCCTGCAACACACCGACAATGCCGCGCATGGCGTCAATTGAGACGTACTCCTCTTCAAGAGGTCTGTCCGGCAGCGCTTCCGCGTGGGCCATGACAACCAGGGACATGGCAGACTCAACTTCCAAGTGCAACACCCCCATATAAACCAGCCTGAGGCTGGAAAAAGAGGGAGTGTATTGCGATG
>CAKSZJ010000033.1 GCA_934525595.1 uncultured Chiayiivirga sp.
ACGGCCGGCGACTGCGAACGGCATACGAGCGAATCAAGAAAATCGCCGAAATCGTGTCCGAAGCTGAGCGGGAGGTGGCCGGATGATCGGGCCATCGGTCGAAGAACGCGCGCGTGCGGCGTGTGGGAGCGTTGCGCCGCCTGAGGGTGCCGCCATCCTGCGCGAAGTGCATAGCTTCATCGGGCGTTTCGTAGCCTATCCATCCGATCGCGCGCACGTCGCGCACACACTTTGGATCGCGCACTGTCATCTGATGAGCGTTTGGGGCACAACGCCGCGCATCGCGTTCCTGTCAACGGAGCCGGGATCCGGCAAGTCTCGCGCGCTGGAAGTCACCGAGCCGCTTGTGCCTGACCCGGTCCACGCTGTTTCAGCAACGCCAGCCTATCTGTTCCGCAAGATCGGGCAGAACGAGGACACTTTGCCGACGGTGCTGTTCGACGAGATTGACGCAATTTTCGGGCCGAAGGCGGCAGGAAACGAGGAGCTGCGCGCGCTGCTCAACAGTGGCTACCGGAGAGGCGCAGTCGCGGGCCGTTGCGTGGTCAAGGGCAAGGAGGTTCATACGGAGGAACTGCCGAGCTACTGCCCGGTGGCGCTGGCCGGGTTGGGTTCATTGCCCGACACGATCTTGACGCGCAGCGTGGTCATCCGCATGCGACGCCGCGCACCCGGCGAAAGGGTTGAACCCTTTCGGGAGCGAACGAAGTTGGAAGGAGAGCCAATCCGTCAACGCCTCGCCCGGTGGGCGGCATCCGTGTCTGACTCAATCACCTGGCCCGAATTGCCGCCGGAAATTCAGGATCGTGATGCCGACGTGTGGGAACCAATGATTGCCGTCGCCGATGCTGCCGGTGGCGAGTGGCCTGAGCTCGCGCGTGTAGCGGCAGTAGCGCTTGTAGCGGAATTCAGGGAAGACGGAGGTGCAAGCCTTGGCATTCGTCTGCTGCATGACTTGCGCACGATATTTGGCAGTGAGGGCCAATTGTCGACGGCGGAAATAATCAAACGACTTCATTCTCTTGAAGACTCCCCATGGTCAGACCTGAAAGGTAAGCCATTGGACGCGCGTGGATTGAGTTATCGGCTTCGGCAGTACGAGGTAAAGCCGAAGAACCTGCGCGATGGTTTCTCAGTGGTGAAGGGGTATGACCGTTATGACTTGCATGATGCCTGGAGCCGATACCTGCGCCCCATGCCTGAAAAGTGCGCTACAGGCGCTACAAGCGCTACAAGCGCAGCAGATAGGGGTTTGCCCGTAGCGGACGCGGCGAGTGTAGCGGCGAGCTCGGAAATGGAGGGCACCGACGACGAGGCCTTTCAGCGCTACTTGCCCGACACCCCTGCCGAATCGGTAACTCGGTCACAAGTCAATAACGGCGCGGGTTTCAGCGAATCTGCATCGGTAACAAGCGCTGGTGATGTTACTGATGAAATGACAGCGAAAGCTAGCAGTGGCGCGGGTTGTGACCGAGTTACCGATAAAACCCACGAGGCCGTGCCCGACGAAGTGCGCGAGCAAATCCTGAGCCGGTTTTCGGGGGTGTCCGAATGAGCCCCCGAGATACTGCTGATCTTCTGCTGCGCGCCTGCCGAACCGCCGGTGTCGACCCTGAAACCATCTTCGCGCACTTCGACGATGCGGATGTCCGATCTTACGGCGAGGCACTCGAACGAGGTTGGATTGACCCCGCCGACCTGCCGAAGTGGATGGAATCGACGGCGGCGACGATCCGCGACCGCAGGTGCCTGTGCCGGGCGTGCAATGCGGCTCGGGGGCGAACGTGAGCGCGGTTCCTGTTGCCGATGCAGCGCACGAGCTGGGGGTGAGCGTGCCGACGCTGCGCCGGTGGATTCGGCAGGGTTGTCCAGTTGCTCGTCGTGGCCATCGTGGGCGCGGATGCGCGACATTGCTTGATCCCGTCGCAGTGGAATCGTGGCATCGCGCGCAAGGCGGCGAGGACGCACTCACAAGCTTTGCCGGACGCGTGCCGGAGCTGCTGGCCGATGCCGTCGCCGAAACCTTCCGGCTCGCAACCGGGCCGTACAAACGGCAGGCGGCTGGCGTGCTGGCAGGTGGGTGGTATTTGAGCGCCGTGCGACTGTTGGATGCGCTACGCGAGGCCGGTGCCGATGTTTCCGAACTGTCGGAGCTGCCGGAGCAAGTCGCCTACCTTCGGAAAATCGCGCGCGATTGATCCATTTTCCACGAACTGCTTTAGCCTAATCCTGCATCGCCGTGAGGCGACGCCATTCCCACAAGAAGGAGATTTTCATGGATTGTTTGGAACTTGCTGCCGTGCACCGCGCGCGCTCCGCGCTCGACATGGCGATGAGCGCGACCCCGACGCGACGCGACCGCGCCAAGGCGTTCACCGATGCCGCATTCTCGCTGCTGTCCAGCACGCGCGGCAACGCGCTGCAAACGCTGGCCGAACACGAAAACGTAACGGTGCAGAAGGCCGCGACCCCGGCGCACTCGACGTTGGACGAGGTTTGGGCAAGCCCCGCCGGATCGGCGCTTGCTCAGGACTATCTGGCATCGGTGGCCGACGGCTCGCTGCTAGATTCGTTGGCCAGCACCGCAACGATCATCCCGCCCGGCGCACGGGCCGCCATGGTCGCGAGCGCCGCCGTTGGCGACGTTGTTGCCGAAGGCGCGCCGAAACCGGTTCGGCGATTGAACCTAAGCATCGCGGACGCCTTGCCAACAAAGAGCTGCGGCATCGTCGTGCTGACCGAAGAACTCGCACGGCTGCCCGGTGCCCGCGCCTTGTTCGAGAATGAACTGAATCGAGCAGTGGCGCGCGCGGCGAATGATTCCGTGCTGGCCGCGCTGGTCGACTCGAGCACCGTTACCGAGCCCGGCACGGGCGATCCGATTGAAGACCTGCGCATCGGACTGCGCGCGGCACCGGCATCGTCCGCTTTCGTCGTCGCAATGCGGCCCGGCCAAGTTGCTGACCTTGCGACCCGGCCAGAGGCGGCCCCCGGCTTCGGCCCCGGCGGTGGTGCGTTCCGTTCCGGCATTCACGTCGTGCCGGTCGAAGGCGCGCCCGGGACTGTTGTCATCCCATCGTCGCGTGTCGCGTTGTGGCTGGGGCCGCTGCTGATCCGCCCAGCCGATCAGGCCACCGTCGAGATGCGCGACGACCCGGACGGCCCGGCGCAGCAAGTGAGCTTGTGGCAGACAAACTCGCTCGGGCTGTTGATCGAGCGTTCGTGGCACATCGCACAGTCCGATCGCGTGGTGCTGGTCGGCGAGGTCTCGCCATGAGCTACCCGCACGCAAATTGGTTTTACGGCGAAGTGACCGCGCTGGCCGAGCGATACGCGCAGGCCGCCAAGGAGGCGCGCGAAGCCATGAAGACGCCATGCGAGCTGGCCGATGCCTCCTTGCACCTGTCTGACGATCGCCGCGAATTGATCGCGCAGGGAGACGTGGCGGGCCGCTGCATCGAAGTTCGCATGGCTTGGGGCTTCGACGCCGACCTGAGCGATGCCGCGAGGATGTTGATTCGTGGCCAGTGCGAGAAGCGCGCGAACAGTCGGGACGCCGGGTGCCGCTTGATCCGCATCGTCACTGACGCGAACGAAAGGAGGGCAGCATGAACGATATTTCATCATTGAAGGCCAGCCTGGCCGCCGAGGCCGCGCGGTACAAGGCCGAGCTGGAGCGAGACACTCAGAAGCTGATCGCGCTCGCGCGCCTGATCGACGCCGAGCAGGCGCTGCATGAACTGGAGGCGGACCATGAGCAAACCTAAAGGCTCACTAGCCGACGCCGCTGCGCGGATCGTTGAGTCGATCAATCTTCTACACGAGCGGCTGGACTTGCTCGAGGACGCTGTTCTTGCCCTTGATGATCGGACGCGCCCGCACACGTCGAAAGCGATGCCGAAACCGCGACTGCGGCACACCCCAGTCGGATGGCAACCGCGAGCACTGGAGAGCGCCGGCGACGCCATGAAGCGGCTGGGCGTCACGCGCGTTCGGCAGGATGCGAGTGGCGAGTGGCAGGCGGCCTGACGCGGTGGCCGGGGGGGGGCGGGTTCAGGCTCGCACCCCTTCGCTGGACACCGAGGCGCGACCCTAATCTTTCACGAAACCCGGCCTTCCTTTCAAAAAATCGAGGCACCGTAATGGCAAGACGCAAAGCTAACCCTACGCCAACCCCGCCTGCAAGCGCGAGTGACGCCGCAGCGGCCTGGTGGCGATCCGTGCGCGATGAATACGGCATCGACGATGCCGCTGGCCTGGCGCTGTTGGAACAGGCCGCCTTAGCACTCACACGAGCCGAACAGGCACGCGAACTGCTGGCGCGCGAAGGCATGGTCACTCGGGATCGATTCGATCAACCCAAGCCACACCCGGCGACCACAATCGTGCGCGATGCAGAGTCTTCGTTTCGGAGTTCGTTACGCGACCTGCGCCTTGACGCTGAGCCTGCCCGGCCTGTTGGTCGCCCGTCGGGAGTTTGAGCATGGCATCCATCCGTAGAACTTCCCGCCGACGCGTGGACACGCGAGACACCATCGTACTGGCGTGGGACGCAGGCCAGCCGCCACCACCGGAAGCCGCCGATCCCGACAGGCGCGAAGATGTTCTGGCCTGTGTTTTTTTCCGGTGGGCCGATGTTCGGCCGGCGTGGGGCAGTGGCCACCAGCCGCACCTAGCCGCCTGGCTCGCTGCCCTGGGCTGACACCCCGAAGTCCGCAATCCCTGCACGAAACCCGGCCAAGCGCCGGGTTTTGTTTTGCCTGCCGTCTGGCTCGCCCTCGTGAGCGTGTGGAGCACATCGCTCGGCGCAAGCAGATATGGCAGGCGCTGCACCCGGCGGATGCGGTGCCGGAGTGGGAGAAGGGGGAGCTGGGTGGAACTAGTGATTCCACCCAGCATGAGACAGATTCGCGTGGCCAGCGAAAGTCTCCGCAGCAAAAGAAAGACTTCGCAGCCAGCACCGCCGAACTCACAGGCCAATCCAAGCAGCACATCAACCGCCAAGTAGCCATCGCCGAAGCCTTGGGCGACGACCTCCAGAAGGTGGAGGGCACTAGTCTGGACAAGGGCACGGAGCTTGCGGCGCTGTCGAAGATGGAGCCGGAGGAGCGCAAGGAAATCATCCAGCGCGCAGGCGCAGGGGAGCGACCGATATCCGCGCGCGGGCGTGCATGGGCGCTGCACCCGGCGGATGCGGTGCCGGAGTGGGAGAAGGGTGAACTTGAAGTGGGACAAGTTGTCCCACTTCAAGACGGAAAGGCGAAAGGATCGCACGGCGGATCGCGCCCGCATCCTAAAGACTTCGCAGCTAGCACTGCCGAACTGACCGGCCAATCGAAGCGGAACATCAACCGCCAAGTAGCCATTGCGGAAGCCTTGGGCGACGACCTCCGGAAGGTGGAGGGCACCAGTCTGGACAAGCCCGGTGCCAGCACCAGACAAGCACGGTGCAATGTCGTAGCAGTGCCGGGCGAGAGTCGGACGCCGCGCCGATACGCAGTGATGCCGCCGTGCGCACTCACTGAGGACTCACGGAGCGCACAGGCGCAGATGCAACGGCAGCGGGTAGTGGCACGAACGCCAGAAGCCTGTCGACCAGCCGCAAGGCACCACCGCCATTCAGGGGCTGTTTCGGAGATTTTTCGGAGACAAGAACGAAAAAGGCCCGCCGAAGCGAGCCTTTTCGTTGTTTTCATTGGTGGGCGGTGCAGGGTTCGAACCTGCGACCCCTGCCGTGTGAAGGCAGTGCTCTACCGCTGAGCTAACCGCCCGGTAATGCGGCCGCGCATTATGACGGCGGCGCAGGTTCCGGTCAATGATGCGTCGCGTAATTCCTCATTCCGCGGCAGCCTTGGGCACCGGCGCCTGGGTTTCGTAGATGAGGTAGGGATCAGCCTGGTGGTTGATGACCGATTCATCGACGACCACCTTGGCCACGTTCTCCAGCGACGGCAGCTCGTACATCGTATCGAGCAGGACCGATTCCAGGATCGTGCGCAAGCCTCGCGCGCCGGTCTTGCGCTCCATCGCCTTGCGCGCCACCGCCAGCAGCGCGTCGGGGCGGAACTCCAGCTCCACGCCCTCCATCTCGAACAGCTTCTTGAACTGCTTGGTGATGGCGTTCTTGGGCTCGGTGAGGATCTTCATCAGCGCCTCTTCGTCCAGCTCTTCCAGCGTGGCGACCACGGGAAGACGCCCGATGAACTCCGGGATGAGGCCGAACTTGATCAGATCCTCCGGCTCGACCTCGGCCAGCAGCTTGCCCACGCTGGCCTTGCGCTTCTTGCTGCGCACGTCGGCACCGAAGCCGATGCCGCTGGAGTCCAGGGTGCGCTGCTGGATGATCTTCTCCAGGCCGGCAAAGGCGCCACCGCAGATGAACAGCACGTTCTTGGTGTCGACCTGCAGGAACTCCTGCTGGGGATGCTTGCGCCCGCCCTGCGGCGGCACGCTGGCCACTGTGCCTTCGATGAGCTTGAGCAACGCCTGCTGCACGCCCTCGCCCGACACGTCGCGGGTGATCGACGGGTTCTCGCTCTTGCGCGAAATCTTGTCGATCTCGTCGATGTAGACGATGCCCTGCTGCGCCTTCTCGACGTCGTAGTCGCACTTCTGCAGGAGCTTCTGGATGATGTTCTCCACGTCCTCGCCCACGTAACCGGCCTCGGTCAGCGTGGTTGCGTCGGCGATGGTGAACGGCACGTTGAGGAGCCGCGCCATGGTTTCAGCCAGCAGCGTCTTGCCCGAACCGGTCGGGCCGACCAGCAGGATGTTGGACTTCGACAGCTCCACGTCGTCGTTCTTCTGACGGCTCTCGATACGCTTGTAGTGGTTGTAGACCGCCACCGACAGCGCCTTCTTGGCGCGCGGCTGTCCGACCACGTACTGGTCGAGCACGTCCATGATCTCGCGCGGCTTGGGGAGGTGACTGCGCGAGGTGGAGGCCTTTTCCTCCAGCTCCTCGCGGATGATGTCGTTGCACAGCTCGACGCACTCGTCGCAAATGAACACCGACGGGCCAGCGATCAGTTTCCGTACTTCGTGCTGGCTCTTGCCGCAGAACGAACAGTACAGGATCTTGCCACTGTCACCGCTGCGGCCTTGCCGTTCTTCACTCATGCCTGCCTTCGTCCCGCAAATTGCCTGACACGCCCCGAGGATAGCTCAGGGCGCAATAAAAAAAGCGTGCCTTGCGGCATTTTCCCGTCCGGTGGCCCTTGCAAGCGCCGTATTGCCGGGGAAAACAGCCGCCTGGCCCGGATCAGCCCGGCTTGACCGTGTCCTCGGGACGCCGCTCCAGCACCTCGTCGATCAGACCGTAGGCCTTGGCGTCCTGCGCGTTGAAGAACAGGTCGCGCTCGACGTCGCGCTCGATACGCTCCAGCGGCTGTCCTGTGTTGGCGGCGAACTCCTCGTTCAGGCGCCGACGCAGGTAGAGGATCTCGCGCGCCTGGATCTCGATGTCGGTGGCCTGGCCCTGCGCGCCGCCGTGCGGCTGGTGGATCATCACGCGCGAGTTGGGCAGTGCGAAGCGCTTGCCCCTGGTACCGGCGGCCAGCAGGAAGGAGCCCATGCTCGCAGCCTGACCAACCACCATCGTGCTGATATCGGGCTTGAGGAAGCGCATGGTGTCGTAGATCGCCAGGCCGGCCGTGACCACGCCGCCGGGACTGTTGATGTACAGGTTGATGTCCTTGTCGGGATTCTCCGACTCCAGGAACAGCATCTGTGCGATCACGACGTTGGCGACGTAGTCGTCGATCGGGCCGACGAGGAAGATCACCCGCTCCTTGAGCAGGCGTGAATAGATGTCATAGGCGCGCTCGCCGCGGCTGGTCTGTTCGACCACCATCGGCACCAGGTTCAGGCCCTGAACGTTCATTGGCTCGTACTCCCGAAGGGATGGCGCCGCCTCAGGCGGCACTGCCCTGATTCATGACGTCTTCGAAGCTCAGCATCGTGGTGCTGGCGTCGGCGTGGTCCGCGATCCAGTCGATGACCTGATCCTCGATCACGCGGCTGCGCAGACCGTCCAGAAGTTGGGGGTCCTTGCGGTAAAGTTCAATGACCTGATCGGGCTCCTCATAGGTGGAAGCGATCAGCTGCATCACTTCCTGCAGACGCGCCGGATCCAGGCGGATGTTGTTCTGCCGCGCCAGCTCGCCCAGCAGTACAGCCGCCATCACGCGCTGCCTGGCCGTTTCCAGGAAAGACTCGAAGCTGACGTCTTCGGGAACCTTCTGCCCCTGCGAGCGCGCCTGTTCGACGGCCTGACGTGCCAGACCGCGCGCCTCGGCCTCGATCATGCGGCTCGGGACATCGAGGTCCGCGTGCGAGGCAAGCAGCTTGGCGATCACGTCGTTCTTCAGGCGCACCATCAGCGCGCCCTTGAGTTCGCGCTCCAGGTTGGAGCGGACTTCGGCGCGGAAGCGCTCGGTGCCGCCGTTCGGGATGCCGAAGGCGGCGAAGAATTCGTCATCGAGCTCCGGCAGCTTGGACTCGGAGACGCGCACCACCTTGACGTCGATCTTCGCCGCTTTCCCGGCCAGCGCCGGGTTGCGGTAATCGCCGGGGAAGGTGACTTCGACCGACTTCGAATCGCCCGCGCCGAGGCCGACCAGCTGCTCTTCCAGCTCGACCAGAATGCCGCCCGACCCGAGCACCGTGCCGGAGCGGTCCACGCCCTCGGCGGGAATGCGGCCCGCATCGGTGGTGAAGGCCACGGACTCGAACATCACCAGGTCGCCCTTCTGACCCGGGCGCTGGACGTCCTCCCAGGTGCGGCGCTGCTGGCGCAGGGTTTCGATCATGCGATCAATGTCGGCATCGACGACCTCGGCCACGGGACGCGTGATCTTCAATGCGGACACGTCGATGGCGCCGATCTCCGGCATCACTTCGAAGGTGGCCACATACTTGAACTCGCCGCCCTCGGGCAGGCCGGAGGTCTCGATCTGCGGCTGCACCGCGGGGCGCAGGTTCTCCTTATGTACCGCCTCGTTGAACGAGCGCTGGATCAGGTCGCCGACGGCTTCGTTGCGCACCTGCACGCCGAAGCGCTGCTCGATCACCTTGCCGGGCACCTTGCCGGGGCGGAAGCCCTTCAGGCGCACGGTGCGCGACAGCTCGTTCAGGCGCTGGCGGATGGTGGATTCCAGCTGGTCGGAGGGAACGCTGACGGTGAGCTTGCGGCCGAGCGTGCCGACGTTTTCGATGGAGACTTGCATGGTCACTCCTCAAGGGTTTCGCGCCGCCGCCCGCATCGAGCCACGACACCTGAAATCGGGCCGGCCATGATGCCCGGCACGGCCGCGATGCGCCACTGTCGGCGTTCACGGAATACGGGCCAGCCAACCGGTCGGAATGGTGCGAAAGGAGAGACTCGAACTCTCACGGGTTGCCCCACTGGAACCTAAATCCAGCGCGTCTACCAGTTCCGCCACTCTCGCAACGCACACGCACCCCTGCGCCGCCGCGAACCCGGAAAACCGGTCTTGGAAGCGAGGAGTGACGAAGCCTGGGAGGAGGAGATGGTGGGCCGTGAAGGATTCGAACCTTCGACCAATTGATTAAGAGTCAACTGCTCTACCAGCTGAGCTAACGGCCCATCGTATTCAAACTGCCGCCCTTGGCGGCTTCGACCCGGCATTATGCCGCATCGAGAGGTGGGGTGGAAGACGGGACTCGAACCCGCGACCCCCGGAATCACAATCCGGTGCTCTAACCAACTGAGCTACATCCACCACAGCATGCGGATCCTTCCGCAGCAGCCCGCACATCCATGCACAGACTTTTCAACATAGACACCGATCCGGACCTGCCCCGAGAAAGGCGACTGCTCCGCACCGTGGCGCGCCCGACAGGAATCGAACCTGTAACCCCCGGCTTAGAAGGCCGGTGCTCTATCCGGTTGAGCTACGGGCGCATCGGGAAATGATAGCGCACCGCCTTCGGCGGATCGGGCTTGGGGTCGCAGGGTCCGTGGTCGGGGCAGAGGGATTCGAACTCTCGACATCCAGCTCCCAAAGCTGGCGCTCTACCAGGCTGAGCTATACCCCGGCGGCGTCGCGGACACGACGTAAAAAAACACCCAGAAGGGTCGCGCATCTTACGCAGCGTGCGCGGGCCAGTCAATCAGGAAGCAACCCGGAGTCCATCGTCCCAGCGAGGAACCGCTGTCGCGCGCACCCTCGCGAAAAGCCCGTGCCTTGCGCTTGCGGGCCTTCCGAAAAGCACCGCCTCAGAACTCATAGGCGAGCGAGAGCACGGTGCGCGAACCGGCCAGGTGACGCTCGCCCAGCGACTCGGCGAGCGTGTCGTTGTAGCCAGAGGTGTTGATATGGCTCAGCCTGGCCGCGATGGGGCCGAAGCTGCGAGAGAGGGAGACCTGGTAATCGTTGTAGGCCCCGCCCAGCTCGCTGCCGATGTCGTAGCGACCGACGGCGGCGCCCAGCGCGAAGCCGGAGTCCCCCAGATCCCAGGTGCCAGCAAGCCCCAGGTACAGGCCCTCATGGCCGAGGTTGGCCGCATCGTCGGACCAGGTGACGGAGGCCACGTAGTTCTCGCCCAGCTCGAACTCGGCGGTGAACTCGTTGAAGTCCTGGTCGAAGTCGTCCTTGGAGCCGGGATAGAAGGTGCGGGTGTAGTCGAGATTCAACGTCACCTGCTCGCCGAGCGCCACGCTCCAGCCGAAGTAAAGATTGGCTTCGTAGCTGATGCCGTCATCCCAGTCCTCGCCCGGTGGCACGAAGTCCACGCCCCAGAACTCGCCGCCGGCAAAGAAGCCCGACTCGTGTTCAGTCTCCAGCACCAGGTGCCAGGTGGGATCTTCCTGGGTCTGCGATACGCCATGCCAGACGTAATCACTGGCCAGACCGATCTCGCCGCTCAGCGACCAGGGCGACGCGTCCTGCGCGAACGCGGGAACGGCGGAAAACGCGAGCGCCACGGCGGCGGCAAGGCTGGAAAGGGGCGACATCGAAGGTTCTCCGGCGGGATATGTATGAAAAAAACGCGGCTACATTACCGAAGGAACCGGCGCGACAGAAGCACCGCGCGATCATCGCCTGCCGCCGCGCCATGCCGCGACTCGCGCCAGGGCGCCCTCAGCCCATCGCGTCCAGCTCGCGCAGCAGCCAGGCGCGGGCGATGCGCCACTCGCGCTGCACGGTGCGCACCGAAACATCCAACACCTCGGCGGTTTCCTCCTGCGACAGGCCGGCGAAGAAGCGCAGCTCGACGATGCGTGCCTGGCGCGGATCGATGCGTTCCAGGGTGTTGAGCGCGTCGTCCAGCGCCTCGGGCTGCTCATCCACCGGAAGCGCTTCACCCAGATGCGTGAGCGTGGCCTGCTCCACCAGCCCGAGTTTCTGGCGCGCCTGACGCCGCCGCGCCGCATCGATCAGCACGTGCCGCATGGTGCGTGCGGCCAGGCCCAGGGCATGCTGGCGGTTGACCAGCTCGGGCGGGTGCCGGGCTCCGAACAGGCGCAGGAAGCACTCGTTGACCAGCTCGGTGGCACTCAGCGAGCGCGGCCCGCGCTCGCTGCGCAGCTGCGCGGCAGCCAGATCGTGCATGGCCGCATACAGCAGTCGAACCACCTCTTCGCGCGCCTGCGCGTCACCGGCGTTGAGTGCCGGCAGCAGGGCGGTGATGTCGGGAATCATGGCGCGGACTCCCGCGTCTGCGGCGCGTCGCGGGCAACGGCGGGAAGCAGTTCAGGGAAGCGCCCGGCCAGCGCGTCCAGCTCGCGCCCGAAGGCGAGCGCGTCCGCATCATTGCCATCCGCCCGTGCCAGTGCGCCGAGCAGGGTCAGCGCGCTGGCATGGCTACGCACCGCCAGCGGCGCGCCGAGCCGGCTGCGGTCGCGCCCCAGCGCGAGGTGGGCCTGCAGCAATGACAGCGCCTCGTCCTCGCGACCGGCCTGTGTCAGCGCCTGGGCCAGCGGGGCCTGCACGCTGAGGTAGGCGTCGGGGGCGATATGCACGTACCTTCGCACGATGCCCTCGGCGCGCTCGTAGGCCACCAGCGCATCGGCGTGCGCGCCGAGGGTGCGCAGCGAATGTCCCTGATAGGCCACGATCATGCCGACGCTGAGGGTGGGTTCACCGAGGATGTTCTCGTAATCGTGAACCTGCTGGCGAAACGCCGCGGTTGCCGCGGCCGGGTCACTGCGCATGCGCACCACGGCGCCAACGAAGCGTATCCAGATCAACGCCGGATCCTGAACGCCGTACATGATCCGCGCCTGGTGCAGAGCGCGGTCGGCCACGTCGATGCCGGCCTCGGTTTCGCCCAGCATGACGTGCGCCAGCGCGCGCACCGCCTGGGCCTGCACCGTCAGCTCGGGGTCCGGGCGGGCGTCCAGCTGCGCCAGGACGGCATCGAGTTCGCGGGCCACGTCCTCGACCGGCCTGTCACGCTCGTTCAGGTGCCCGAACAGCAGGTTGGTACGCACCCGCACGATCTCGTGCAGATGGTCACCCGGCGCGCGATCGAGCAGTTCGACCGCACGGGTGCCTGCCGCATTCGCTGCCGAAAAGTCCAGCAGCATGGAGTGGGCACGCCCCAGCGCCGCCCAGGTGGCGCCCAGGCCGGCAGGATCGGCATCCTCACCCCACAGCGCCAGCGCCTGTTCGAGCAGCGGCACCGCGCGATCGGTGAGGTCCAGCGCGTTGTAGCTGCGCGCGATCGAAACCAGCATCGCGGCTTTCACGTCGGCCGCCAGGTCTTCACGCCCGACGGTCTGCGCGGCGCCGTGATCGAGCAGCTCGGCCACGGTCAGGCGTTGGCCGCGGGTGCGGGTCGGATCAGCGTTCTCGAACAGGTCGCGGGTGAAGGCGAAGAGCGCCTGCGCCTTGTCGCGTGCGCGCTCGGCCTGTCGCAGGTTGGCCTGACGGTCCAGTCCAAACCCCACCAGCAGCAGCAGCACGGTGGCCAGCGCGGCAATGATGCGGCGGTTGCGCCACAGGCCGCGGCGCAGCAGGTACCAGCGCTGTCCACGGCGTGCCTGCACCGGGCGGCCATCCAAGTGTCGTTCGATGTCGTCCATCAGATCGGCGACGCTCGCGTAGCGCTCGGCCGGCGCTGCGCGCAGCGCCTTCATCACGATGGCATCCACGTCGGCCGGGATGCGGCCACGCCCCGGCAGGCCCGCCGCGCCGATGGACTGGCTGGGCCAGGGCAGGCCGTCACCTGTCACCGCATCGGTCCAGCGCAGCGGCGCGTCGTCACCGTCCAGCGGCCGACGCCCGGCCACCAGTTCGTACAGCACCAGGCCAAGCTGCCACACGTCGCTGGCGGTACCCAGTGGCAGGTTGTGCAGCTGCTCGGGGCTGGCGTAGGCCCAGGTCATCGCCACGGTGGCGGTGTCGGCACGCACCTCTCCATCGCCATCGGCAAGGCGCGCAATGCCGAAGTCCAGCAGCTTGGGCTCGCCCTGCGCATCGACCAGGATGTTGGCCGGCTTGATGTCGCGGTGGATCACCAGGCTGGCGTGCGCATGGCGCACCGCATCGCAGACCTTCAGGAACAGCCGCAGCTGCGCCGCAAGCCCCAGCTGATGGGTCCGGCACCAGTGATCGATGCGCAGGCCATCGACGTACTCCATCGCCAGGAACGGGCGGCCGTCGGCGAAGCGTCCGGCATCGAGCAGGCGCGCGATGTTGGCGTGGCCGAGCGAGGCCAGGATGCGGCATTCGGATTCGAACCTGCGCAGGCTGGCACGGTTCGGCGCCTCGGCGCTGTCCAGCAGCTTGAGCGCGACCGTCTGGCTGACGCCGCCCAGCTCGCGCTGCGCCAGATAGACCACACCCATGCCGCCCTGCCCGATGCGCCGGATCAACCGGTAGCCGCTGGCCTGCGCCACCTGGGCGGTTTCGCCGCTGTAGTCCGGAGCCGGCGCGCGGCGCGCGCGCAGCGGGCCGACCGGCCCATCGGTGCCGGTGGAAAGCGCCTCCAGCTGCCACTCCACTTCCGCGCGCAGGTGTGCATCGCCCACGCAGGCGCTGTCCAGCGCCGCATCGCGCTCGCCTTCGGGCAATCCGTCGAGCCGCTCGACCAGGGCTTTGGCCTTCAGATAAAGGGCATGTCCAGGCTGCGTCATCCCATCGAACGGCAAGTTGCGCCGTCTCCCTTTCAGTGCACCGGCGGATTCCCATCGAGTATATCCAGCCCCCTGAGCGCCGATGGCGGGTTTTTGCACCCTGCTGCGCAATGACAAGGAAATCGCCGCGTACTGCCTCGTGCAGGCCGGTTTCCCAGTGCCGCCGGAGACACCGCCATGAGCTTCCACTGCCATCAAACCTTCCGCGCCCTGCTGGCGCTGCTGCTGTTTTCCTGCGCCGGCGCCGCACAGGCGGCGATCTGCCGGGTCACGGCCACGGGAACAGGCGATGGCAGCGACTGGCCGCAGGCCGCCTCGCTGCAGAACGCGCTCGCCAGCCCCACGTGCACCGACATCTGGGTGGCGCAGGGCACCTACACGCCGGACGGCGGCAGCGGCAACCGCACGGCGCACTTCGCCATCGCGCGGAACCTGCGCCTGTACGGTGGCTTTTCCGGCAGCGAGACGAGCTTCGAAGAGCGCGCCAGCACCGACCCGACGCTGACGATCCTCTCGGGCGAGATCGGCGACCCGGCAGAAGCTGGGGACAACAGCTACAAACTGCTGCTGATCGATGCGCGCGCCGTCACCGGAGGCATCACCGCCGCCACCGTGATCGACGGTTTCACCCTGCGCGACGCCTATGGCGATGGCAACTTCCCCAACAACCTCGGCAGCGCCCTGCTGTGCCGCTCCAACCGCGCCGACTGGCCGTGCTCGCCGACGCTGACGCGCCTGCATTTCATCCGGAATTACGCGATCAATGGCGGCGCCATCGGCCTGTTCGTCGAGTGCTGCCTGACCCAGGGAGGCGGCGTCTCCTCGCCGACGATTTCCGACACCGTGTTCACCGGCAACAGCGCGCAGAGGAGCGGCGGTGCGCTCTACGCGATGACGCAGGGGCCAGGCAGCCGCATCGCGCCAACCATCGAGCGCACCCTCTTCCTGGACAACGCAGCGCACCTGGGCACCACCATCGGTCCCGGCGGCGGCGCCATTTACGTCTCGGCGGGCGGACAAAGCGGCATCATCGACCTGGATATCCGCAACGCAACCTTCGTCGGCAACCGTTCGCCCATGGGCAGCCATTCGTCCAACAGCTACGGGCGCGGCGGGGCGATCTACAACGACGGCTTGGGCGGCACCTCGAAGATCCGCCTGGATCACGTCACGTTTTCCGGCAACAAGGCGAGCTTCCAGGGCGAGCCCGAATACGCCGGCCAGGCGATCTATGCCTTCAGCACAGGCGCATCGACGCTCATCACGCGCTCCATCATCGCCGATGCCCATGCGTTTCGCCGCGAAAACAGTGCGTCCATCACGCTGCAGGACAGCGTCGTGCCACCCGGCGCGCCCTGCCCGACCCATGCCGCCTGCATCGACATCATTGAAGGCGACCCGCTACTGGGCCTCCTGCAGGACAACGGCGGCGACACGCCTACGATGCTGCCGGATCGCGGCGGCGCGGGAGTGGACGCGGTGGACTGCGGCGATGCGTCCACCGACCAGCGCGGCATCACCCGCCCGCAAGGCGCACGCTGTGATGCCGGCGCGGTGGAACACCGCATGCGCACCATGACCTTGGACGTGGATGGCCAGGGCAGCATCGCCGTCTGGCTGCACCCGGGCGGCGGCAGCGTTCCCACCTGCACGGGAACCGATGCCCCGTGCACCTTCGCCTATGGCGAAAACGAAGACCCCCAGCCGAAATTCACCTTCACTGCCTCGCCCGGTACCGGCTGGGAGTTCGATCAGTGGAGCGGCGACTGCACAGTGGACGACACCGATCCCCAGCAGGCCCATGTGACGCTCGACGACGATCGTTCCTGCACGGCCCGCTTCGCGCTGAAGCACTACGTGGTCACGTTCGCGGCCGACCCTGTCGGCAGCGGCTCGCTCGCGGCACAAGGCGGGATCGACCCCGATGACGTACCGCACGGCACCGCGCTCGATCTGATCGCCACGCCCCACCCCGGGTGGAACACCGCCGACCCCGCGCTTTACCCGCCCGTTTCGAGCTGCGGCACCGCAACGGGCGCGACGCTGCAACCCGACGGCACCCTGGAATTCAGCCTCCCGCCCATCCTCGGTGAATGCTCCGTCATCGCCCGCTTCGCCAACCAGCCTCCCGGCTTCGAGGTGCCTGATGCCCACGTCACCGCGCTGGTAAACGGCGCACCCGTCGCCATCGCCGACTGGGCCACCGACATCCGCAACGGCGACGCGCACGACCCCGCGCAATCCGTGCAATTCCACCTAGACCCGATCGGCACGACTCCGCCGGGGGCGCAGTTGTTCCCGCCCGGCGGCACTCCGACCCTCGATGCCGATGGCACGCTGCGCTTCACCCCCGGCCCGGACACCGGCAGTGCCATGTTCCATGTGGTGCTGAGCGACGACGCCGGCAGCGACAACGGCGGCAACGACACCTCGACCGCGGCGCTGCTGTTCATCACTCTGACCCAGGCCGCCACCGACCTTTCGATCCACGCCGAGGTGCCGGCCACGTTCAACTACCCCGGCGACCGCATCCACTTCGCCCTGCGCGTAGAAAACGCCGGCCCATACGCTGCCGAGCAGGCGCGCATGCAGTGGGCGCCGCCGCTGGAACTGGATCTGGCCGGCATCGAATGGATCTGCGAGCCGTCGGGCGCGGCCCTCTGCACGGCCAGCGGCAACGGCGCCATCGACGATGGCATCGACATACCCGCCAACGGCGCCCTGCACTATCTGATCCAGGCCACCCTGCCCACGCCGTCTCCCGCAGAAATCCACGCCCAGGCGCAGGTCGTTTCCGGCCCGGATCAGGCCGACCCCGACCCCAGCGACGACACCGTCACCTGGCACGTCCACATCGAAGGTCTGTTCAAGGATGGCCTGGAGGAGGACGAGGCCCGCTGACAGGGAATTCACCGCGCTGCGGAAAGCCCCACCCGTTGACAGCCCAGCCCATGCTCCCGAACATGCGGCGCTGCGGCGGTGTGCCGCGCTTTCCCTGGGGAACACCGGAATGAATGCGATCAAACCCCTGGCGCTGCTCGCAGCCAGCCTGATGCTGGCCGCCTGCGGCAGCGACAAGGCGCAGGATGCGTCACCCCCCGCCGCGCCCGGCGCCGAGGCCAAGGTGCTGCACGTCTACAACTGGTCTGACTACGTGGCGGAAGACACGATCGCGCGCTTCCAGAAGGAAACCGGCATCAAGGTCGTGTACGACGTGTACGACTCCAACGAGATGCTGGAAGCCAAGCTGGTCACCGGCGGCTCGGGATACGACGTGGTGTTCCCCTCCGCGCGTCCGTTCGCGCAGCGCCAGATCGCCTCGGGCATCTACGCCACGCTCGACAAGGCCAGACTGCCGCACCTGTCCAACATCGACCCGGCGCTGCAGGAGGCACTGGCGGACATCGATCCGGGCAATGCCCACGTGGTGCCCTACATGTGGGGCACCACCGGCCTTGGCATCAACGTGGCCAAGGTGAAGGAAGCGCTGGGCGAGACCGCCGAGCTCGGCTCCTGGAGCCTCCTCTTCGACCCGGCCAACGCCGCCAAGCTCGCCAAGTGCGGCATCAGCGTGCTCGATGACGACCAGGAAACCTTCTCGGCCGCGCTGATCTGGCTGCAGCAGGATCCAAACTCGCAGGATCCCGCGCAGATCGCGGCGGTCAAGCAGGCCTATGCCGCGATCCGGCCGCACATCCGCTATTTCAACTCGTCCAAGTACATCGACGATCTCGCCAACGGCGACCTCTGCCTGGCGATGGGCTATTCCGGCGACGTGTTCCAGGCTCGCGACCGCGCCGAGGAAGCCGGCAACGGCGTGGAAATCGACTACATCATCCCCGCGGAAGGGGCGGTGCGCTGGTTCGACCTGATGGCCATCCCGAAGGATGCGCCGCACCCCAGCAACGCGCACGCCTTCATCGACTTCCTGATGCAGCCGGAGATCATCGCCAGCATCAGCGACTACGTGGGCTACGCCAACCCGAACACCGCCGCGCTGTCGCTGATGGATCCGGACATCGCCCAGAACCCGGGGGTGTATCCCCCCGAAGAGATCGTCGCCCGGTTCGTCGATCCGGTCTCGCTCCCCGAATCCCTGCAGCGCGAGCGCGTGCGCGCCTGGACGTCGATCAAGAGCGGCCAATAAGCCCGCATTTCCCCTTGCCCTCGTCCGCCGGCATCCCCGTGCCGGCGGACGCCTTTTCCGGAGGCCGCCTGATGGCCCAGCCCTCGATCCGGCGTCCCGTGCCGGTCGCCCCCTGGCAAGACCCCGCCGCGCAGCCCTTCCTGCGCATCCAGAACGTTACCAAGACCTACGGCAAGGTCTATGCCTGCGATGACGTCTCGCTGGACATCTATCAGGGCGAACTGTTCGCGCTGCTGGGTGGCTCGGGCTCGGGCAAGAGCACCCTGCTGCGCATCCTGGCCGGGCTGGTGAAGCCCGACCGCGGCACGGTGATGATCGACGGCGTCGACATCTCCGATCTGCCGCCCTACGAGCGCCCGGTCAACATGATGTTCCAGAGCTACGCGCTCTTCCCGCACATGACCGTGGAGCAGAACATCGCTTTCGGCCTCAAGCAGGACAGGCTTCCCGCCGGCGAGGTGCGCGACCGCGTGGCGCAGATGCTGGAGCTGGTGCGCATGCCTGATCTCGGCCGGCGCAAGCCCGACCAGCTTTCCGGCGGCCAGCGCCAGCGCGTGGCGCTGGCCCGCGCGCTGGCCAAGCAGCCCAAGCTGCTCCTGCTCGACGAGCCGCTCGGCGCACTCGACCGCAAGCTGCGCGAGCACACCCAGTTCGAGCTGGTGAGCATCCAGGAGCGCGTGGGCACCACCTTCGTCATGGTCACGCACGACCAGGAGGAAGCGATGACCATGGCCTCGCGCCTGGCGGTGATGAACTTCGGGCGCATCGAGCAGGTGTCCACGCCGGCCGGCATGTACGAATACCCGGCCTCGCGCTTCGTGGCCGAATTCATCGGTGCCACCAACATCTTCGATGGCCGCATCGCCTCGCAGGACGCCTCCGAGGGAACGGTGCGGGTGTACTGCGACACGCTCGGCGCCGAGATCCTCGCGCGCCATGCCGATCCGATTCCGGTGGGCACGCCGGTGGCGGTCTCGGTGCGGCCGGAAAAGATCGACGTGCACGAGACCCGCCCCGACGCCGACAACGTGGCGGTGGGCCAGGTCGCGGAGATCGCCTACCTGGGCGACGTCTCGATCTATCAGGTCCGCACGCCCGCCGGCGCCGTCATCCGGGTGCAGGAAACCCACATCGTGCGCAGCTCCGAGCCGCATTACGACTGGGATGACACCCTTTACCTCTCCTGGGAAGCCGGATCGGCAGTGGTGCTGCCGACATGAACACGCGCCGCGCCGTCGGCATCGGCGGGTTCTGGGATCAGGTGGTCCGCAACTTCTTCCGCTGGTTCGGCGCCATCGGGCACGAGTTCCGCACCCATCGCGGGCGCATCTTCGTCATTGCGGTTCCGATGTTCTGGCTCGGCCTGTTCTTCCTGGTGCCCTTCGTCATCGTGATGAAGATCAGCCTGGCGACGCCGCTGTTCGGCCAGACGCCGCCTTACTCGGCCCTGTTCGACCATGCCGAGGACGGCGCCCTCACGCTGCGACTGACCTGGGCCAACTACGCGGCCCTGCTCAAGGACAGCCTCTATCTCAAGGCCTATCTCAACTCGCTGCTGTTCGCGAGCGTCTCCACCGTGGCCACCCTGCTGATCGGCTACCCCATCGCCTACGGCATCGCACGCGCCACGCCGCTGTGGCGCATGGTGCTGCTGGTGGGCGTGATCCTGCCGTTCTGGACCAGCTCGCTGCTGCGCACCTACGCCATGATCGGCATCCTCAAGGCCAACGGCCTGATCAACCAGCTGCTCATGGGCGCGGGTCTGGTCGATGCCCCGCTGGAGCTGCTCTACACCAACCTCGCCGTGTACATCGGCATCGTCTACAACTACCTGCCTTTCATGATCCTGCCGCTCACCGCCAACCTGATGCGGATGGATTTCACCCTGCTCGAAGCAGCCGAAGACCTCGGCGCGCCGCCCTGGCGCTCGTTCCTGCAGATCACCCTGCCGCTGTCGCTGCCGGGCATCATCGCCGGCGCGATGCTGGTGTTCATCCCGGCGGTGGGCGAGTTCGTCATTCCCGACATCCTCGGAGGCCCCGATGCCATCACCATCGGCCGGGTGCTGTGGACCGAGTTCTTCACCAACCGCGACTGGCCGCTGGCCTCGGGCGTGGCGGTGGCGATGCTGCTGCTGATCGTGACGCCCACGCTGATCTTCGAATACGTGGAAAACCGCAGCCAGGCCAAGGGGAAAGACGCATGAACCACCGCCCATGGGTGCTCTACACCGCCATGGCGTTCGGCTACGCCTTCCTCTATGTCCCGATCGTCTCGCTGGTGGTGTACTCGTTCAACAAGTCGCGCTTGGTGACGGTGTGGGGCGGATTTTCCACCGAGTGGTACAGCCGCCTTTTCAGCAACGAGCAGATCCTCACCGCCGCCTGGCGCAGCTTCCTGATCGCCTCGGGCAGCGCGACGCTTGCGGTGGTGATCGGCACCGCCGCAGGCCTTGCGCTGGCGCGCTTCGGCCGCTTTCCGGGGCGCGGCCTGCTGTCGCTGATGAGCTCGGCGCCGCTGGTGATGCCCGAGGTGATGCTGGGGCTCTCCGCGCTGCTCCTGTTCGTGAGCATGCGGCAGCTGATCGGCTGGCCCACGCGCGGCATGACCACCATCGCGATGGCGCACGTCACCTTCACCGCCTGCTACGTCACCGTGGTGGTGCGCTCGCGCCTGACGATGATGGACGACAGCCTCGAAGAAGCCGCGATGGATCTGGGCGCACGCCCCTGGAAGGTGTTCTTCCTCATCACCCTGCCGCTGATCGCCCCGGCGCTGCTGGCCGGCTGGCTGCTGGCCTTCACCCTTTCGCTCGACGATCTCGTGGTCGCCAGCTTCACCTCCGGCCCCGGCGCCAGCACCCTGCCGATGCTGATCTATTCCAAGGTGAAACTCGGCGTGACGCCGGAGATCAACGCGCTGGCGACACTCGTCGTGGTGCTGGTGATGCTGCTGGTGAGCATCGCCGGCATTCTGCTGCACCGCCAGCAGAAGCAGCGCACCCGCGCCTGAAGCTCGAAATCCGGTGGCCTCGGCACAGGCCCCGGCGTATCGGCTCAGCGCGCCGGGCGCGGCACGATCCCGCGCGAACGGGTGCGGGTGTAGACGAACACCGTCGCCGGCGGGATGTTGCGCACCACGGTGGAACCGCGCATGACGTGCAGGCCCAGTTCGGCCGCGATCTCGGCGCGCAGCGGCGGGCGCGGGCCGTAGGTGAACTGGATGAAGCGGCCGTCGGGCCGCAGGCATGCCAAGGCCGCCATCAGGATCTCCCGCTGCAGCGTCGCCGGCATCGACAGCAGCCCCAGGCTCGACACCACGGCATCGGCCTTCGCGCCCTCCCACCCGGTGATCCGGCCCGCCTCTTCCGGCAGGTTGCGCGCATCCGCGCAGACGACATGCGCGCCGGGAAACATCCGGCCCAGATGAAAGGCGAGCTGTGAATTGAGCTCCAGTACCAGGAGATCCTCGGGCGGGATCCCGCGCGCGACCAGCGCCTGGGTCATGACACCGGTGCCGGCACCCAGCTCGATCACCCGCCGCGCATCCGGCGGCAGTTCGGCCATCATCGAGCGCACCAGCTGGGGACCGGAGGGCGCGATGGCCGCCGTGGTCAGGGGGTGACGCAGCCATTGGCGGAAAAAGCGCCAGCGATCGGCGCGTTCGCTCCACAGGTGTTTGAGGGGTAGCTGCATCGGCAAGGTCAGGGAAAATCCGTCGTGCCCAAGCATCGGGCCATTGCCCCCGCACACACAAGGGGGATCGCCAGCGGCCGGCATCAGACGTGGACAATCTCCCACGCCGCGTGGATGCGCGGGCTCCGGGCGAAGTCCGGATCGAGCGTGGCGGCGCGGATGTCGCGCACTTCAAACGCCTCGGCCAGGGAGGGATCGAGCTTGAAGCGCCTGAAGTTGTTGGAGAACAGCAGGCAGCCACCGGGGGCAAGCCGCGCCATGCAGTCATGGATCAGCGTGACGTGCTCGCGTTGCAGGTCGAAATCGGCGGCGCGGGCGGAATTGGAGAAGGTCGGCGGGTCGCAGAAGATGAGATCGTACTGCGCGCGCTCCGCATCCAGCCAGGCCATCGCATCGGCCTGCACCAGCCGGTGCGAACGCCCGGACAGGCCGTTCAGCGCGAGGTTCTTCGCGGCCCAGTCGAGATAGGTCGGTGAAAGGTCCACGCTGGTGGTGCTCTCCGCCCCGCCCAGGCCGGCCTGCACGCTGGCAGCGCCGGTGTAGCAAAAGAGATTGAGCACGCGCAGGCCGCGCGATTCACGCGCCAGGCGCAGGCGCAACGGGCGGTGGTCGAGGAACAGGCCGGTATCGAGGTAGTCGAACAGGTTGACGCGCAGCTGCGCCCCGCCTTCGCGTACCCGCAGGAACTGCCCGCGCGCGTCGAGGCGACCGTACTTGCTGCCTCCCTTGCCGCGTTCGCGCGTCTTCACCGCCGCGCGCGAACGCGGCAGTTCGAACGCGTCCATCGCCGCGTGCACCAGATCGGTCAGGCGCTGGCGCGCGGTTTCTTCGGGAATCTCCGCCGGTGCCTGGTATTCCTGCACGTGCAGCCAGACTTCCTCGGGCGCATCCGGCGTTTCCTCCGGCACGCCCGTATACACGTCGATCGCGGCGGCGTATTCGGGGATGTCGGCATCGTAGGCGCGAAAGCAGGCCACGCCCTCGCGTTCGCGCCACTTCTTCAGGGCCCGCAGGTTCTTG
The DNA here is from genome assembly GCA_934525595.1 of uncultured Chiayiivirga sp. Lineage (GTDB taxonomy): Bacteria > Pseudomonadota > Gammaproteobacteria > Xanthomonadales > Xanthomonadaceae > Denitratimonas. The sequence continues at coordinate 22,967 of CAKSZJ010000033.1, forward strand.
CGCAGGCGATTGGCGACCATCTGCGCGCCATCGGACAAGGGACGCGGCTCGAAGGCGCGCGCGCGCGCCGGGTCGATCCGGTCGATCCGCAGCAGCTCGCAGGCCAGCGCACCGTTGTAGAGCGCGTAGCGTTTTTCGGGGCGCAGCCCGAGCGCGCGGGAAAGTTCCGCGTCACCGCTCAGGATCGCCGCCTGCCAGCCGACGAAACCGCGCTTGAGCGCGGCCCCCAGCGCGCGGTACAGCGCCGGATCGGCGGCCAGTCGTTCATCATAGGGCGGATTGCAGGCCACCAGCCCGGGTGTCACGTCCTGCGGTGCGGAAAGATCGGCCACATCGCCCTGCTCCGCCGAAATCACCCCGGCCAGACCGGCGCGCGCGATGTTCTCGCGGCTCGCGGCCACGGCTGCCGGATCGATGTCGTAGCCAAAAAACCGCGGCGTCAGCGCGGCGCGACCGGCGCGCGAGCGCGCCTGCGCCTCGGCCACCAGGGCGTTCCACAGCGCTTCGTCGTGCCCGCGCCAGCGCAGGAAACCGAAATGCGGTCGCCCCAGGCCCGGCGCGACGTCCGCACTCATCCGCGCCGCCTCGATCAGGAGCGTGCCCGAGCCGCACATCGGATCGACCAGCGCGCCGCCCCTGGCATCGATCTCGCGCCAGCCGCCGCGCAGCAGCACCGCGCAGGCGAGGGTTTCCTTGAGCGGCGCCTCCACCTGCGGACCGCGCCAGCCGCGCCGGTGCAGCGACTCGCCGGCAAGATCGATGAACACATCGGCGATATTGCGCCGCAGGCTGAGATGGATGCGCACGTCGGGCCGATCCACATCCACCGAAGGCCGCGCTCCAGTGCGCTCGCGGAACTGGTCGACGACGGCGTCCTTCACCTTCTGCGCGGCGTAGCGCGCGTGCGTCAGGTGCGAAGCGTGCAGGTTCGCATCCACCGCCAGGGTGCCGTGTTCGGCAAGGTGCGCGGACCAGTCCACGGCCTGCACGCCGAGATACAGCGACTCTTCGGTAGATGCCTCGAAGTGCGCCACGCGCAGGAGCACGCGGCTGGCCAGGCGCGACCACAGGCAGGCGCGGTAGCCGGCTTCCAGAGCACCGGAAAAATGCACGCCGGCCAGCGCCTCGCGCACGTCCTGCGCGCCCAGCGCCTGCAGC
>CAKSZJ010000034.1 GCA_934525595.1 uncultured Chiayiivirga sp.
AACGATATTGCCCGCGCGCTCAATGGCCGGCCGAGAAAAACCCTGGACTGGAACACGCCGGAAGAAGCCTGGGCCGAAGAAATAGCCAAGTTCAATTCAACTGTTGCACTTGATTCTTGAGACCGCCATGCACGCTACCACCAAACCCGCCCGGTATCTTCCGGGTCGGTTGGCGAGACTCGTGGTGGGCGCGCTGACGATTTGCATCATCGGGTATGGAACGATTCGGTTCGGGGCTCCGGTCCGGTTCAGCGGTCGCCGAGGTTCGGTGCGGGACGCGCTGCGGCATCTGATGCGAAGCGTGCCCGCATCCACTGTGCGAGATCGCGGATTTCCTCGGCGCAGACGCTGTGCGGCATGGGGTAGCGGTGCCATTCCACCGGGTAGCCGAGGGCGGTGAGCGCGTCGCGGCTGGCTTCGGCACGAGGGATCTGGATGATCGGGTCGATGCTGCCGTGCGCCATGAAGACGGGCGTTGTGCGATTGGCTTCGGCAGCTTCGGTGGGCAGGGTCCAGGCCAGCGGCAGGTAGGTGGACAGCGCGATGATGCCGCCCAGGCGGTTGCTCTGGCGCAGGCCGGCGGTGAGGACGATCGCGCCGCCCTGGGAGAAGCCGGCGAGGAGGATGCGCTCCGGCGCGATGCCGCGGGTGATCTCGCGCTCGATGAGGCGGTCGGTGAAGGCGGCCGAGGCGCGGATGCCGGCCTCGTCCTGCCGCACATCGAGGTCCACGCCAAGGATGTCGTACCAGGAGCGCATCCGGGCCCCGCCGTTGATCGTGACCGGCTGCACCGGCGCGTGCGGGAAGACGAAACGGATGGCGGGCCAGTCGCGCTGCACGAGTTCCGGCACGATGGGTTCGAAGTCGTGGCCGTCGGCCCCCAGGCCATGCAGCCAGATCACTGCCCACGCCGGTGCGGGGCCGGTCTGGCGTTCGATGCCGTCGAAGTCGGTCACAGTCGGTTCCTTTTCTGGTCAGTGGCCTGCCATATCGCGCGCCAGTGTAGCGGGCGGCGTCGGTCCGGTTCGCGCCACCGCGGGCGACGGCGCGGTGATAATGTCGCGTCGGTGCCGCGCCGGAGGCGTCATGGTCGCGCGCATCGACAGGTTCCACACGCTCCGGGGAAACGAGAAGCCATGTACAGCATTCCGGTTCACTGCGATGCCCACGGTGGTTGGGGCATGCTGCACGGCGTCGTGCATCTGGAGGAGGGCCGGCTGCGGCTGGAGTACCAGACTGGCGACGCCGTGCTGGGCCTGCTGCGGTCGGCCAGCAAGGAGCTGGTGGCTGGCTTGGATGCGGTGGCGAGCGTGCGCTACCGGTCCGGGTTTCTCTGGATGAGCCCGAAGATCGAGCTGGAGTTTTCCGACTTCAAGCTGGTCAGCAGCGTGCCGGCGGGCTATTCGGGCAAGCTTGCGCTGAAGGTGCCGCGCGACAGCCGGGCGATGGCGCGAAAATTCGTCGAGGAGCTGGATCGGGAGCTGTCGTTCCGGCGGCAGCTGCGATTGGAGCAGGACATCCAGCGCCTGAGCCGGGCCGATCCGCGCCCGCAGCATGATGAAGCGGCTGCTGTTGAACCACCGGCCGCGCGGCGTCCGGGATCGTCGGCCGACGGCACCCATGCGGTGCGTGAGTGACGGCGCGTACATGAATTGCGCCTGAGCCTGTCCGCTGGCGTGGAGAACGCCGGCGAACGATAATCGCCAGTTGTTTTCATGCAATCGCCCGGTACGCGCACGACAGGTGCGGCGGGGTGCTGCGGGCCGTTCAGCGAGGCGTTCCGAGATCCATGACCCCACCTGAAGATGCCGCCGTCGTTTTCGACAAGGTCACGCTGGCCTACGGTCCGCGCACGATCCTGTCGGGCGTGGACATGGCGATGCCGCGCGGCAGCATCACCGCCGTGCTGGGGCCGTCGGGCGCAGGCAAGTCCACCCTGCTGCGCGCCGCGGTGGGCGAGCTGGATCCTTCCGCCGGGCGCATCACCGTGCTGGGTGCGCCCTTGCCGCGCCCGAGCGTGCGCAGCCTGTTCGCGCTGCGCCGCCACATGGGCGTGATGCTGCAGGGCAACGGCCTCCTGAGCGACCTCGACGTGTTCGAAAACGTGGCGCTGCCGCTGCGCACCCACACCCGGCTGCCCGAGGCGCTGATCGTCGAACTGGTGCGCATGAAGCTCGCCGCGGTCGGGCTCGCCGAGGCCGGCGCGCTCGAAACCAGCGAGCTGTCCGGCGGCATGGCGCGGCGCGTGGCGCTGGCGCGCGCGGTGGTGATGGATCCGCCGCTGATGTTCTACGACGAACCGCTCACCGGCCTGGATCCCATCGCCTGCGGCGTGATCGTCGAGCTGATCCGCGGCCTCAACGAGGCACTCGGCATGACCAGCCTGGTGATCTCGCACAACATCCACGAGGTGGTTGCCATTGCCGACCAGGTGCTGATCGTGGCCAATCGCGGCATCGTTTTTGCCGGCGCGCCGGACGAGCTGGCCGCCACCGGCGATCCGCTGGTGCGCCAGTTCATGGACGGCCTGCCGGACGGGCCGATCGGTTTCGACTACCGCGCCACGAAGAAGGCGAACCATGGCTAGCCAACTCGCCGCGCTCGGTGCCTTCGGGCTGTTCCTGCTGCGCATCCTGGGCGCGATCCGGTTCACGCGGCCGCAGCTGCGCGACACCATCCGGCAGATCTACGTCATCGGCGCGCGTTCGGTGCCGATCATTGCGGTGGGCGGTGCCTTCGTGGGACTTGTGATGACGCTGCAGGGCTACCGCACCCTGGTCACCTTCGGTGCCGGCAATGCGCTGGGCACGATGCTCTCGCTCACCGTGTTCCGCGAGCTGGGGCCGGTGCTCACGGCGATCCTGTTCTGCGGGCGCGCGGGTTCCGCGATGGCAGCCGAGTTGGGCCTGATGCGCGCCACCGACCAGATCACCTCGCTCTCGATGATGGCGATCGATCCGGTCGGCAAGGTAGTGGTGCCGCGCTTCCTCGCCGGTTTCATCAGCGTACCGCTGCTGACCGCGGTGTTCATCGCCTTCTCGATCCTGGCCGGCTGGCTGCAGGCGGTCTACATCCTGGGCGTGGATTCGGGCTACTTCTGGGCCTCGCTGCAGTCGAGCGTGGACCTGTACGAGGACTATGGCCAAGCCTTCGTGAAGGCGATCGTGTTCGGTGCGTTTTGCGCGCTGATCGCCACCCACGTGGGCTACCACGCCAAACCGACCCCGGAAGGCACCTCGATCGCCACCACCCAAGCGGTGGTGTACGGCTCGCTGATGGTGCTGTTCCTGGACTTTCTGCTCAGCGCGACCTTGTACTGAGGCGTGCGCGGCGTTGATGATGAACTGATGCGGAGGGTGTGCTGATGGCCAGTCCCAAGACCGAGTGGAGCGTGGGTGCCTTCATCCTGATGGGGTTTGCCTGTGCGCTGGTGCTCGCGTTCGCCTCGACCAACTCGGCCGATCGCATGGGCGGTGCCAGCTATCGGGTCACCGCCAGCTTCACCAACGCCGGCGATCTCAAGGCGCGCGCGCCGGTGAAGATCGCCGGGGTGAAGGTGGGCGAGATCGAGTCGATCTCGCTCGATCCGAACTTCGATGCGAAGGTCACCCTGCGCCTGCAGCAGTCTGCCGGCGAGCTGCCGGCAGACACGGGTGCCGCGATCTTCACCAGCGGCCTGCTGGGCGAGCGCTACATCGGCCTGTCGCCCGGCGGCGATCCCGAGCCGCTCAGGGACGGGGACGAGATCCTCCTGACCCAGCCGGCCGTGGTGCTGGAGCAGCTGATCGGGAAATTCCTGTTCAACGCCGATTCCGCCCGCGGCGACGATGCTGGCGACGCCGCGCCCGCGCGCTGATCCCTTCGACAACGAGAAAAAACCATGCTCCTGCGCCTCATTCTTGCCCTGCTGCTGACCGTTGGTGCCGCGCCCGCGGCGTTTTCCATGGAGCCGAGCGAGCTCGTGCTCGAGCGCAGCCATGCGGTGCTGGACGCCATCGCCACGCGGCGCGAGGAGTTCCGCGCCGATCCGGCGGCGCTGCGCGGCTTCGTCAAGTCCCAGCTCAACGACGTGATGGACCGGCCCTATGCCGCCCAGCTGGTGCTGGCGCGCCACGCGCGCGGGGCCAGCGCGCAGCAGATCCAGGCATTTGCCGACGCGCTCACCGACAACCTCCTGCGCCGCTACGCCGATGCCCTGCTCGACGTGGACCCGGGCACCGATGTGCGCATCGCGGCGACCACGCCGCTGCGCGATGGCCAGATCGTGCGCGTCGCCAGCCGCATCGTGCGCCGCGCCGGCGAGCCGGTGCAGGTGGATTACATGTTCCGCCGCAAGGGCGATGCCTGGCTCGTGTTCGATGTGATCGTCGAGGGTATTTCCTATGTGCAGACCTACCGCAACCAATTCGACGAAATCCTGCGCACGCGCAACCTCGATACGGTGATCGAGGACCTGCGCAGCGGGCAAATCCAGCTCGAGGACTGACCGTGGACGCGAACGCCGCAGCCCCCGGGCCGCTTCCCGATCGGCTTACCCTCGAAACCGTGAGCGGCATCCATGCGCAGTGGTTTGGCAAGGAAGCCGCAATCGGCGATCTGGACCTTTCCGGGGTGAATGAAATCGACAGCGCCGGCGTCGCGCTGCTGCACTGGCTGATCGAGCGCCAGCGCGCCCTCGGCCGCGCGCCCTCGCAGGTGCGCGAGGACGCGGCGGGGCGCTATCGTGCGCTCTGCCGCGCGCATCGGCTCGATGACATGGCAGGATGAGACCGTGAACGGGCTGCGTGCTCTGGTGATGGTTGCGCTGCTCATGGCGCTGGCCGCGTGTGCCGGGAACGGCACGCGCACACCGCCGGACGCCGGACGGGATGCGGTGGCCGCCGACGCCGATTCGGCCGCGCTGGCGGGCGCGGAAGAAAAGCCGCATTACGGACTGGCCCCGGAGGATCCCTGGGAGCGCTTCAACCGCGGCATGTTCGCCTTCAACGACACCTTCGACCGCATCCTGCTGCGGCCGGTCGCCAAGGGCTACGCCACCGTGACGCCGCGCCCGCTGCGCACCGGCATCAGCAATTTCTTCACCAACCTGCAGCAGCCCCTCACCGGCATCAACCTGCTGCTGCAGGGGCATCCGGGGCAGGCCGGCAGCGCGCTCGGGCGGTTCGCGATGAACGCGTTCCTGGGCCTTGGCGGCATCCTGGATCCGGCGACCGACGTCGGCATCCCGCTGCGCGACCGCGGCTTCGGACAGACGCTGGCGAAGTGGGGGTGGCTGGATTCGCGCTATCTCGTGCTGCCGCTGTTTGGCCCGAGCACGGTGCGCGACGGCATCGGCAAGGGCGTCAACGCCTCGGTCAGCCCGGTCACCTGGCTGGCGCGGCGCGAAGGTGCTGCGGTCAGTCTCCTGTACGGTGTCGACGCGCGCGCCTCGGTGCTGCCGTACGAGGCCATGATGGAGGACGCGGCCGATCGCTACCTCTTGATCCGCGACGCCTACCTGCAGCGCCGCCGCTGCCAGATCATCGACTGCAGCGGCGAGATGCCCGATTACCTGCTGCCGGATTACGAGTTCGAGATTCCGGATTTCGATACGCTGCGAAACTGACGCGCGCATCCGCACCGAGGGGAGAGTTATCCATGAGCCAACACGACGACACGCCGGTCACGCAGGCGCAGGCCGAAAGCGCGGTACGCACCCTGCTGCGCTGGGCCGGCGATGATCCCGCGCGCGAGGGCCTGCTCGACACGCCCACGCGCGTGGCGCGCGCCTACCGCGACTGGTTTTCCGGTTACGAGATCGATCCGGCCGAGTACCTGCACCGCACCTTCGAGGAAGTGGCCGGCTACGACGCCATGGTGGTCCTGCGCAACATCCACTTCGAGAGCCACTGCGAACACCACTTGGCCCCGATCATCGGCCACGCGCACGTCGGCTACCTGCCCAGCGACAAGGTGGTGGGCATCAGCAAGCTGGCGCGCGTGGTGGATGCCTATGCGCGCCGCTTCCAGGTGCAGGAAAAGCTCACCGCGCAGATCGCGCACTGCATCCAGCAGGTGCTCAAGCCGCGCGGCGTGGGCGTGGTGATCGAGGCCTCGCACGAGTGCATGACCACGCGCGGCGTGCACAAGCGCGGGGTCAGCATGGTCACCAGCCAGATGCTGGGCGACTTCCGCGAGGACGCCCGCACCCGCGCCGAGTTCATGCAGCTGATCCGCGGCTCGCAGCCGGGCTGAGGCCCGCCCCGCGAAAGCCTCGCTTGCGCTCAGGCCCCGGACTGGCGCAGCAGCTTCAGCACCATCGACACCACGCTGAACGCGCCCAGCAGCAGCAGCGCCCAGAGCAGCCACTGCCAGGGCGTGGGCGAGCCGGAGGCATCCGGTCGCGGTGCCAGCGCCGCGCCGCCGCCCAGCTCCGCGCCGCGCCCCAGCCGCGCCTGTGTCGGCATCCAGTCCGCACCGCGCGCGCTGCGCGCCTCCAGCAGCACCGCGTTGAGCGGAAAGCTGCCGCGCTCGCTGCGCGCGCTGCCGGCGGCGAGGCGAAACGGGCCGTCGCCCTGGGTCAGGAAGGCGAAGCGGTCCGGCCGCCAGGACAGGGTCAGCGTCGGCGTCTTGAGCTGTACCGGATCGGTGCGCACGCGCCACTGGCGATCGCGCACCGGCTCGATGTCGAAGGGCGCCGATTCGACTGCGCCTCCGGTACCCGACAGGTGAAACACCGCGCCGCGCGCGCGTTCGCGCCAGGGCAGGTCGCTGCGCGGCCGGCTCTCGATGATGACGCTGGCGGCGGCGTTGCGTTCGGCCAGGGTCACGAGGATGCGTTCCACCGGCAGCGGGCCATTGGCCTGGTACAGGAATCCGGGCAGGCGCGCCTCGGTGTGCCCGGTCAACTCGACGCTGGCGGTGGCGCGGGCGACCGGATCGGGCGTGCGGCTGCGCAGCGCCTGGACGGTGACGACGGGAAGCGGCTGTGGCGCATCGGTGCGCACCAGTCGCACATAGGGCAGCGCCGTGTCGGAGAACTCGATCCGGCGTCGTTCAAGGCGCAGGCCGTTGTCGTTCAGCGCCACCAGCGCCTGCGCGGTGGCCAGCCGCGTCCAGGCGGACAGGTCGCGGCTTCCCAGCACATCCACCCGCGCCACCAGACCTTCGGTCCCGGGGCTGAACTCGACCGTGAGGCCGCGGGTTCGGCCGGGCATGGCGGAAAGATCGAGCAGGATCTCGGAGGCGGATTCGGTGGCGACATCCCCCCCCATGTCCAGGTTCGCGTCCAGCCGTTCCAGGTGCCCGTCGGTGCGCCGGGCCACGACCAGCCGCAGGCGCTCGCTGGCGGTACGCGCGCCGCTCACCGGGATGCGGAACATCGGCACCTCCACGGGTGCCGTGGGCGCACGCGCGAGGTCGGCACGGGCCAGCACGGCATCGAGCGGGGCGGTCGGCACGGCCTCGTCGTGGCCGTTGAACACCACCAGATCAGCCAGGTCGTCGCGCCAGAGCCGGGCGTAGACTTCCGGGGTCAGCTCGACCTGCACGAGGTCTTCCTGCGGTGTCACGGTGAGCGGCCACTGCCAGGCGAAGTCCTGCGGCGCGGGCGGCAGGTTGCGTAATTCCTGGGCCGGTGCCAGCGAGGCGATCAGCAGCAGCGCGAAGGGGAGGATGCGCGCGATCATGGGCGGGACTCCTGACGGGGTTCATGGCGTGGCGGCGTCGGGGCGATGCGCCCGACCAGCACCAGCAGCAGGCCCACCGCCATGAAGGAAACGATGCCGGCGATGTTGCCGACGTACTGGCGATCCACCAGCATCAGCTTGAGCAGCACCAGCCCCATGCCGATGGCCCCGGTGAGCCACAGGCCCCAGTGCTGGCGGCGCGACCCCAGCACCCAGGCCGTCACGCCCAGGATGCTCCACAGCACCGTCAGCGTTGTCTGCGCGACGCCGTGGTTGAGGATCAGCGGATCCCACGCGAGGCCGGAAATGTGGTGCACCGCGCGCAGTCCCGCCAGGCTCACAAAGATGAACGCCGCGCCCGACGTCAACGCCGGGGCGGCATCCGGGATGCGTTGCCAGGCCCAGCGCGTTGCGATGATCAGTCCGATCAGCTGCAGCAGTTCGGCCGGATTGAAGAGCGGAAGGAAGGGCAGGGGCGCGGTGTCGCCGGGAAGCAGCAGCGACTGCAGCCAGGCCATTGCCAGCGCGATGCCCGACAGCCCGAACCAGAGCGGCGCATGGCCCGGAAATTCGCGCGCCAGGGGAAATGCGCCCAGCGTCGGCAGCCGCCAGGTCAAAAGCACCAGTGCGAGCAGGGGCACCAGCGTCAGCGTGAAGACCCAGTCGCCGCCCAGCGCCGCGGTGCGCGCCAGGTGCGCCAGCGCCCAACCGTAGACCAGTGCCAGCGTCGCCAGGAACAGGATGTGCCCGATACCCAGTCCGCGCTGCGCCGGATGGCGCAGCAGCGCCAGCGCGGCGATCGCCGCCGCGAACCAGACCAGCCACACCGCGCCGTGCGGCCAGTGCAGCGCCAGCGCCGTCTCGTGCGGAGCGGTCAGTGCCAGCAGCGCGCCGAGGGCGAGCGCCAGCAGCGCGCCCCAGCCCAGGCGTGGCCAGTGCAGCACGCGGCGCAGTCCGCCCATCACCAGCAGAGTGATCGCCGCGAAGGCGACCCAGGTGGGCGGCGTGCCCACGCCCATCGACAGCGCCCCGCTGCCGTGCGCGTGCTGGTGGATTTCGCGCAGCCCGGCCAGGTACCACCACGCCGTGCCGATCAGGAAGCCGGGCCATACCATCAGCCGGCTTGCGCGGGCACGCTCGTACAGCCAGCTGATCGCAAAAGCCGAGCCGGCCAGCAGCAGCACCGCCAGCGCGTGACCGTTGAGGACGGGCCACTCGCCGGCGGCCGCGTCCCAGCCCCCCTTGAACAGGCTGATGACGTAGGCCAGGCCCGCCAGGACATTCAGCAGCAGCCCCGATACCTGCGGCAGCGCACGCTGCTGGCGCAGGCCGAGCCAGATCAGCGCGACGCCTTCCAGCGCCCAGGTGGTCGAGGTCCAGCGCGACGAAAAAGCCAGCGGGACGGCGAGTGTGGCGAATCCCGCCGCCAGCGCGCCGAACGATTGTCCGAGCAGGATCATGTCGCGCCGCCGCAGCAGCCACCACGCCAGCGCGGCGTAGAGCGCCGCCACCGCCATCGCGCTCCAGGCCAGGGCCATGGGCTGGTCGTGGAGCATCCCGGCCTGCAGCCCGAAGGCCATCAGCGGCGTGCCGAACAGGATCGGCCCATCCACCGGCGCGCGCAGGTGCCCGGGTGTACGCAGCGCGTGCAGCACGGTGATGGCGACGTAGAAGCAGAAGAACAGGATCAGGAACGGCTCGACCGTGGCGAAGTGCTCGGGCTGGTAGTAGCGCATGCCCCAGCCCAGGCCGATCAGGAAGGTGAACGCGAAGCCGATGAGGTTGAGCATGCGCCAGTGCCGCACCCAGGCGATCGCGAACACCGCCAGGTTGAGCACCGCGTAATAGGAAAACAGGGCGATATGGCTGCCGCTGCCGGTGGACAGCAGCACCGGCGCGAGGTAGCCGCCCAGAAAGCCCAGCGCCGCCAGCGACAGGGCGTTCTGCAGCACCGCCAGCAGCGCCGCGCCCGCCACCAGCACCAGCACCAGGGTGAAGGCGATGCCGGCCGGCAGCAGCGCGTAGAGCCGGTAGGCGGCGAAGGTGGTCAGCAGCAGGATGCCGATGCCACCGCCCTGCAGGCTCAGGCCGAAGGCCGGCCGAACCGTGCGGTTGCCCCAGCCCCACAGCACCGCAGCCACGCCGCCTGCGGCGATCAGCGCCAGGCGCAGCGTGAGCGGCAGGCTCACCCAGCCGGCGTCGATCGAGTACTTGAGCGCCGCGGCCACGCCGAAGAGCAGCACCAGCATGCCGATCTTCACCGGCACGTTGCCGCTGAAGAACCACTCGCGCACGCGCCCGATCCCGCGTTCCAGCGGCGAGGGTTCGGTCGGGATGACGGTCTGGAAGTAAGCCTCGGAAACGACGGCGGGCTGCGCATCGCGGATCGCTGCGGTGTGTGCCGGCGGCGCCCGGGAAGCCATCGGTTCGCGCGGATCAGGCGCGCCGTCCACGCTCGCCGGGGCCTCGCCGTCGGCGGTGCGAACGACGTGGGGCGCGGCCTCGGGCGGCCGCAGCGGCGCTTGGCTCGCCGTTTCGCGTCGCGGTTCGGATGCTGCCGTCTCTTCCGGCGCCTTTGGCGCAGCGGCTTGCGTGCCTTGCCGCGCCGCATGGATTGAATGGAGCACGCGCAGGCGCGCTTCCACGTCTTCCAGGTGGCGCCCCAGGGTGCGGAGGCGTGCCCACTGCCAGCCCACCAGGGCTCCTGCGACGAATCCGAGGAATGTGGCGCTTCCGGCCCCCGCCATCGCACCCAGAATCGAACCCGCCAGCGCCAAGATCAGATGCATCGAACACCGCGTAGGACGGGCGATTCCCGCGCCCGGGGCCAAGAGTATGGCGCAAGCACGGGTGGCCACGGTGCTTGCGCATGACTTGAGGCAGGGGCGTCTTTCCGCGCCTGCTGGCAGACTCGGGCGCGTATCGGGGGGGAGGGCACCAGGATCGTCATGGCACCGGGGGGGCCGGCGTCGGGCGGACTGTTGCCGGTGCATCGTTCCGGTCGAGGGCCAGACGCCGGATGTCCCGGTGCCGCGCCGTTGCCGAGGGCGCGCTTGCAGTCATCGCGGTTGTGTCGGCGCCGACCTCACCATTCGAAGGAATACCCATGGCAACGTCTCTTTCCCTTCCGGCCACCCGGCTGGCCATCGGGCTGGCCGTCGCGCTTGCCTGCGGCGCCGCCCTTGCGCAGGCGCCGCAGCTGATGCTGACTTCGCCGCGCGATGCCGTGCCTGAAACCATTGCCGAGGATTACCTGCGCCAGTCGGCGGCAGCGCGCGGGCTGGCCGAATCCGATCTGGAGTACCGCCACCAGGAGTCCAGCTACGCCACCCGCCACAGCGGCGTGTCGCACCAGTTCTTCCAGCAGTACGTCGATGGCATTCCGGTCTACAAGGCGATCGCCCAGATCAACGTGCTGCCCGACGGGCGCGTGCTGAGCGCCAGCAGCGCGTTCGAGGCGCAGGCGCATTCGCGCGCCTCGGCGCGCGAGCCGGCACTGTCGGCGGCGCACATGCTCACCCGCGTCGCGTCGCACTTTGGCATCGACCGTTTCAACCTGCCGCTGCCCGAGCGCGCGCCGACCGGCCGCCAGCAGCACGCCCGCTATCCCGGCGGCATGCTGTCGGAATCCCCGATCGACATGGAGCTGGTGTATGAGCCGGTCGACGACGAACTGCGCCTGGCCTGGCGCGTGGTGATCGACCACTACCAGACCCGCCAGGAGCATCTGGACATGCGCTTCGACGCGCTGACCGGCGCATTGCTGGCGCAGGACAACTGGGTCGATGATCTCGACGACGGGAGCGCCGCGCCGGCCGCAGCGTCCTACAACGCCGGCTACCGCGTGTTCGGCCTCGGTGTGGAAAGCCCCGGACACCCCGGCGCCGTGCACGGCATCGTGACCAATCCGCACGATGACGGCGCGTCGCCCTCGGGCTGGCACGACACCCGTACCAGCCCGCCGGCCGGCGCCCCGGAGTCGCTGTACACCCGCGGCAACAACGTGCGCGCGCAGTGGGATCTCGGTGGCAGCAATACCGACGTTGATGCCAACCGTCCGCTCGGCGTGTGGAACGCGGGCAGCCAGACGCTGAGCTTCGATTTCCCCTGGGTCGAAAGCGAGGAGCCGGCCACCACCACCAACCGCGTGGCCTCGGTGGTGAACCTCTTTTACTGGAACAACATCATCCACGACGTGCTGTGGCAGTACGGCTTCGATGAGCCGTCCGGCAACTTCCAGCAGAACAACTTCGGTCGCGGCGGAGCGGGCAACGACGCGGTGCGCGCCGACGCGCTCGACGGCTCGGGAACCAACAACGCCAATTTCTCGTCGCCCGGCGACGGCAGTCCGGGACGGATGCAGATGTTCCGCTGGACATCGCCCGGCGGCGTCGAGGTCACCGCGCCCTACGCCGCCACCTACCAGTCGCCGGTACCGGACGATTGGGGTGGCAGCTTCACCTCGCTCAGCGGCGAGGTGGTGCCGGTGCAGGGGCCGACCACCGGCATCCAGGGCTGTGAAGGCCCCTATGCCAATGCCGCTGCGGTCAGCGGCAAGATCGCCCTGGTGAAGCGCGGCTCCTGCGAGTTCGGCCTCAAGGCGCTCGTTGCGCAGCAGAACGGTGCCGCCGGCGTCATCATCTTCAACAACGACGGCACCAACACCGGCGCAGGCATGGCCGCCGGTACCAGCGGTGCCAGCGTCACCATCCCGGTGGTCGGTATGCTCGGCAACCAGGACGGTGATGCCCTGCTGGCCGCCGCCGCGGGCGCGCCGGTCATGGTCACGATGAGTCCCAAGCTCTACCCGGATCGCGACAGCGACTTCGATGCCGGCATCATCGTGCACGAGTACGGCCACGGGGTGTCGAACCGCCTGACCGGTGGCACGCAGTCCGGCTGCCTGTCCGGTGACGAGCAGGCCGGCGAGGGCTGGAGCGACTTCTACGGCCTGATGTTCACCATGACCGACGCGGTCTGCGACCTGCCGCGCGGCATAGGCACCTACTCGAGCTTCGAGCCCGGCGACGGACGCGGCATCCGGCGCTTTCCGTACAGCCCGGACATGAACGTCAATCCGTTCACCTTTGCCGACGTGGCCGATACCGCGCAGTTGGTACCGCACGGCGTGGGTTCGGTCTGGGCCACCATGCTCTGGGACATGAGCTGCAAGCTGGTGGACCGCTACGGCTATGAGCAGGACATCCACAGCCGCGCTGGCGGCAACGGCCTGGCGCTGCAGCTGGTGACCGACGGCCTCAAGCTGCAGGGTTGCCGACCGACCTTCGTGGCGGGGCGCAACGGCATCCTCGGCGCCGACACGGCCTTGGCTGCAGCGGATCCGCAGTACCTGAGCAACAAGTGCATCATCTGGCACGCCTTCGCGCGTCGCGGCCTGGGCAATGCTGCCAGCAGCGGCAGCGTCAACAGCCGCACCGACCAGACCCCGGACTTCACCGTTCCGGCCGAATGCCAGAGCTTCCAGGTGCAGGTGAACGTGACCGGCCCGGGCACGGTGGGCCCGTCGGCTTCGCCCGTCACGGCGGCCTACGAGGACGTGCTGGGCTTCACCCTCATGCCGGACGCCGGCGGCACGATCGTTTCGGCCGAAGGCTGCGAAGGCACGCTCACCGGCAGCACCTTCACCACCCGTCCGATCGTGCGCAACTGCACCATCGCGGTGGTATTCGACGGCGTACCGCCGCTGCCCGACGCGATCTTCGCGGACGGCTTCGAAGAGCCTGCCACGCCCTGACCTTCCCGCCGGGCGCAGGTCCGCCTGCGCCCGGCGGCGAGCGCAGCAGGCGCAACGCAGAACGCCCCGGCATGGCCGGGGCGTTCTCGTTTCAGAACGAATTCGGGCGGTGGCTACCAGCTGTAGCCGGCGCGTGCGTAGTAGTAGCGGCCGTTGAAGCCGAACGGCGACTGCAGGCTGTAGGGGATCAGGCCGAAGGTGGAGTTGGCTGCGATCACCTTGTCCGGATAGGCGTCGGTGACGTTGTCCGCGCCCAGGGTGAAGGACCAGTTCGCGTTCGGCCGGAAGCTGGCGGAAAGGTCGACCACCCACGTGGCACCAAAGCGCTGGTCCTGCGCCGGAACGCTGGCGTGGCGCGTGGTGAACTCGCCGTAGCGGGTCGAGCCGAGGTTGAAGGTCCACTGGTCCAGCGTCCAGTTCGCGCCCAGGGCGAACTTGTCGCGCGGGAAGCCCTCTTCGATGCGGCCGCGCTCGTCGCGCCCCATGCGTTCGAGGTTGGCGCCCAGCGCATCGAGCTGGGACGGATTGGGCGCGATGCGCGTCACCGTGGTCTTGTTGCGGTTGTAGCTGGCGGTCAGGTCGAGGTTGCTGGAATCCAGCGCGATCGACCAGGTGCCCACCACGTCCACGCCGCGGGTACGGGTGTCGATGGCATTGTTGAAGTAGCGCGCGCTGGTGACGCCGCTGATGCCCAGCCCGGCCAGGAGATCCTGCGCGGCCTGGTTGCTTCCGAGCAGGAGATTGGACGACAGCACGATGCGGTCGTCGATGTCGATCTCGTAGGCGTCGACGGTGAAGTACAGCGCGTCGGTCGGCTGCAGCACCAGGCCCAGGCTGTAGGAGAGCGAGGTTTCCGCCTGCAGCGGCTCGGCACCCAGCGCGCGCGCCACCGGCCCGGCCGCCGGGAAGGTGCCGGCCTCGTAGGCCACGCCGTTGGTGATGTTGGTGGTGACCGCCTGGTAGTTCTGCTGCGCCAGCGAGGGCGCGCGGAATCCGCTGGCCACCGTGGCGCGCAGCGCCGCCGCGTCGCTGAGGGCGTAGCGGCCCGAGAGCTTGCCGGAGAACTCGCTGCCGAAGTCCGAATAGTCCTCGTAGCGCCCGGTGATGCCGCCGGAGAACGCGTCGCTGAAGTCCGCTTCCAGTCCGGCGTAGGCGGCGAGGTTGTGGCGCTCGTGGCGGCCGGCGTTACGCGGCGTGAAGCCGCCGAACCCCTGCGCGCCCGAACCGAAGTAGGAATCCGGTTCGCCGGCGGCCTGTTCCCAGGTCTCCTTGCGGTATTCGGTGCCGGCCGAGAACGTGGCCGGGTAGTCCAGCCCGATGCCCACGGGGCGGGAGAAGTCCGCGTTGATCACCTGCTGGGTGTAGGTCAGGGTGCCGTCGTGGAAGCTGCGCGGGCTGTTGGCACCCAGCGCGTAGTTGATGGTGTTCTGGGTGCGGAAGTCGAGGGTGTTGCGGCCGTAGTCATAGCTCACGTCCCAGTTCCAGCCGCCGTCCGAGCCGCCCGTGGCACCGAGCACGAAGCTGCGGTCGCGCGACTTCTGGTTGATCTCGGGCACATAGCCGTTCGGATACACCTGCGCCAGCAGCGCGCCCTGGCCGCTGTGGTTCTTCGAACGGTAGAAGGCGAACGAGTCGATGTCGCGGTTGCTGCCCATCAGGGTGGCGTAGAAGCGCGTGTCGTCGGCCACCTGCAGGCTGGCGTTGGCCGCCACCGCGGTCGCGTCCACCTCTGGATCGCCGATCTTGAACGTGGCCTCGCCCACGCCCGGAAAGTTGCCGGTGTGTGGCGCGGTGCCGGTGTAGGCACCGGAGCGGTTGGTGATGTCCTGGTGGCCGGTTTCGGCGGTGAGGTGGATGCGGCCGGCACCCTCGCCGAAGCCCACTCCGCCGTCGGCGGCAAGCTGCCACTGCTGGCCGTCGCCTTCCGAGTACTCGCCGTAGCGCGCGGCGATGCTGCCGCCCGATCCCGCACCCTTGAGCACCAGGTTGACCACGCCGGCGATGGCGTCGGAGCCGTACTGCGCCGAAGCGCCGTCGCGCAGGACCTCGACCCGCTCGATGGCGCTGACCGGGATGGCATTGAGGTCCACCGCGGAGGAGCCGCGCCCGATGGTGCCGTTGACGTTCACCAGCGCCGAGACGTGGCGGCGCTTGCCGTTGACCAGGATCAGCACCTGGTCGGGTGCCAGGCCGCGCAGCTGCGCCGGACGCACGCCGCTGGTGCCGTCGGCAATCGCCGGACGCGGGAAGTTGAGCGAGGGCAGCGCGCGCGCCAGCGCCGTGGCCAGCTCGGTGGTGCCGGTGGCCTGCAGCAGTTCGGGCGTGATGATGTCGATCGGCGACTGCGATTGCGCCACGGTGCGGTCGGTGACGCGCGTGCCGGTGACGATGACGGTATCGAGCGCCTTGGCCCCGTCCGTGCGCGAGGCCTCCTGCGCTTGAGCGGGCGCTGACAGGGCCAGCACGACGGCCAGCGACAGGGAAGTATGCTTGAGTGGCATTGCGGATGTCCTTTTCTTGTGGGGGATTGCGGAGGCGGTTCGCGGCGTCGTTTTGTGCGCTGCACGATCTACCAAGTAGCGCGAACCCGAGGCCGTGTCAAACGCCCCGTGGACGTATCGTCAGAACCGGGGGTGCCGGTCTGGGCTCGCGGGGACGCCACGGGCGCGCGGGTAGGTGTAACGTAGTCCGCCAGTTCCCGAGGTCGAGCCTCATGCGCCAGCCAGCCGCTCTTCTCCCCTGCCTGTTACTCGCCGCTTCGATGCTGCTTCCCGGCTGCGGCCGGGACGCCGAGGCCCCTGATCCCGCCGCGTCGTCTTCCGCGCCCGCCGCGCCGCCCGCGGTCGAGCTGATTTCGCGCGACGTGCTGTTCGGAAATCCGGAGCGCGCCAGCGTCCAGATCAGCCCGGACGGCGCCTACCTGAGCTGGGTCGCGCCGCGCGAGGGCGTGATGAACGTCTGGGTCGCGCCGATCGGCGATCCGGACGCCGCGCGCGCCGTCACCGCCGACACCGCGCGCGGCATCCGCAATCATTTCTGGTCCTACCGGCCCGGCACCCTCCTGTACGTGCGCGACAGCGGCGGCGACGAGGACTTCCACCTGTTCTCGGTGGATCTGGACAGCGGCGAGAACCGCGACCTGACGCCGTTCGCCGCCACCACGGCGAGCGTGGTCGGGCTCAGCCACCGCCATCCGGATCTCGTGCTGGTCGGCATGAACGACCGCGATCCGCAGTGGCATGACCTCTATCGCGTCGACCTGCGCGACGGTACGCGCACCCTGGTGGAGAAGAACGAGCAGCAGATCGGCCAGTACTTCGCCGACGGCGAGCTGCAGCCGCGCTTTGCCATGCGCAGCCGCACGGACGGCGGCAGCGACGTGCTGCGGCGCAAGGGCGATGCCTGGGAGACGTTCGACACGATCGGATTCGAGGATTCGATGACCACTGGTCCGGCCGGCCTGAGCGACGATGGCGCGACGCTCTACCTGCGCGATTCCCGCGAACGCGACACCTCCGCACTGTTCGCGCTCGACGTCGCGAGCGGCGCGCGCACCCTGCTGCATCAGGATCCGCGCGCGGACGTGAGCGACTGGCTCGCCGATCCGGTGACGCGCCGGGTGCAGGCGGTGTCGGTCAACTACCTGCGCGACGAGTGGACCGCGCTGGACGAGGCGGTTCGCGCCGATCTGGAGCGCCTGGCGGCGCTCGGGCCGGGCGAAGTCTCGGTCAACGGCCGTACCCTGGATGACCGCACCTGGATCCTGGCCTATTCCGCGGCCGAGTCGCCGGCGCAGTACTACCGCTACGAGCGGGCCGGTGCCGGTACGCTGACCCGCCTGTTTTCCGCGCGCCCGGCGCTGGAGGGCGCGCCGCTGGTGCCGATGTGGCCGCAGGAAATTCCCTCGCGCGATGGTCTGACCCTGGTCAGCTACCTCTCGCTGCCTCTCGCCGCCGATCCGGATGCAGACGGCAAACCCGATGCGGCAGTGCCGATGGTGCTGCTGGTGCACGGCGGCCCCTGGGCGCGGGATTTCTACGGCTACAGCGGCGTCGACCAGTGGCTCGCCAACCGCGGCTACGCCGTGCTGCGCGTGAACTACCGCGGTTCGACCGGCTTCGGGAAGGCCTTCACCAACGCCGGCGACGGCGAGTGGGCGGCGAAGATGCATGACGACCTGCTCGATGCGGTCGAGTGGGCCATCGCGAAGGGCGTCACGCGCCGCGACCAGGTCGCGATCATGGGCGGCAGCTACGGCGGCTATGCCACTCTCGTCGGCCTCACCTTCACGCCGGAGACGTTCGCCTGCGGCGTGGACATCGTCGGGCCATCAAACCTCAACACCCTGCTCGCCACAGTGCCCGCCTACTGGGCCAGCTTCTTCGAGCAGCTGGCGCGACGCATGGGCGATCCGCGCACCGAGGCCGGGCGCGCCTGGCTCACCGAGCGCTCGCCGCTGAGCCGGGTCGATCGGATCCGCAGGCCGCTGCTGATCGGGCAGGGCGCCAACGATCCGCGCGTCAAGCAGGATGAGAGCGACCAGATCGTCAACGCCATGAATGCGCGCGGCATCCCGGTGACCTACGTACTGTTCCCGGACGAAGGCCACGGTTTCCAGCGGCCGGAAAACAGCAAGGCGTTCAATGCTGTCGCGGAAGGCTTCCTCGGGCAGTGCCTGGGCGGACGCGTGCAGCCGATCGGCGATGATTTCGCCGGCTCCAGCATCCAGGTTCCCGCCGGCGCGGCGCAGCTGCCTGGCCTGGAGCAGGCCCTGTCCACGCACACCGGCGAGGTCAGGAAATAGTTCGCCGAACCCGCAGCATCCCGTTCCCGACAGCGCGCGCTCGCCGCCCTGTCGGGAATGGGCGAGATGCCGCAAAAGGGTCTGAACACGTCGTGATCGTCATCCCAGCCTTCGCCGGGATGACGACGTGCTCGGAGATATCCCCGCCGCCGATTCCCGACCCTTTCGTCACGGCCGCGCCTGCATCCCTGCGCTAGCCAACCGCCCACTGCGCGGCGATCCTGCCGACCTCGGCCAGGACCGCCTCATGCCGGGCCTCGGTGTGCTCCGTGTACTCGCCGCTGTCGAAGTAGGCGGAAATGATGATGGGGCCTGCGTTGGGTGGAAAGGTGATCGCGACATCGTTGCACTTGTTCGTCGTTCCCTGCGTGCGCCGCCCGGTGCCCGTCTTGTTCCCGGTACGCCACGCCGCAGGCAGGCCGGCGCGCACCCGATCGGAGCCGGTGTTCGTGTTCTCCATCCATTGCAGGAGACGCGCCCGCGAACCTCGCTGCAAGATGTCGCCCGTGGTGATGCGTCCGACGAGCTGCGCCATCGCCAGGGGAGACGTGGTGTCGCGCAAATCGGCAGACAGCACCAGGCCCAACGCCGGTTCATAGCGGTCCAGTCGCGTCACGGTGTCGCCCATGTCGCGAATCCGGGCGGTCAGGGCGGCCGGCCCGCCGAGGCGCCTGACCAGGAGGTTGGCGGCAACGCCATCGCTCATCTCCTGGGCTGCCTGCGCCAGCGCGGCGACGCTCATCCCGCCCTTCGCGAGGTTCGCGCGGGTGACGGGAGCCCAGGGCAGGAGGTCCGTTTCCGCGTAGGCAATGACCTCATCGGGATCGATTCGACCGTGATCCGCTTCGCGCAGGCAGGCGGCGGCAAGCGCCAGCTTGAAGGTGGAGCACAGGGCGAAGCGCTCCTCCATGCGGTGCCCGCTTATCTCGCCGGTGATGGTGTCGAGGAAGCACACGCCCAGCCGTGCCTGGCCCACCTCAAGAACGCCAAGACGCGGCGCCGCGTCGAAACGGCGCGTGGAAGGGAGGGCGGCAGCGGGCAGGGGCGCAAGCGCGGTTGCCGCGGTTGATGCAATCAGGAAATCGCGCCTTGCGAACATACGGGTGGCGGATTCAACCCTGAAGTGCAATTTCCTTGAACCGAAGCGGGCCAGGTGCCGTAGGCTGGGCCGCTCCACGACC
>CAKSZJ010000035.1 GCA_934525595.1 uncultured Chiayiivirga sp.
TCGTATACGCCGGGCGGGGCCACTACTTCGATGTCCAGGCAATCGCCACGCTGGCGATGGCCGTAGGCGATCACGCCAAGCGGTTCCTGTGGGTCGCGGCGTGCGAAGAAATCCGCCATTACCGTGCGCGCCACTTCGATCTTGCTCTTGCCGTCGTCCAGTTGGCCCCACATCGAGCCGGAAGCATCCAGGATCAGGATCGATACGTGATCAGACGGTTGCGCCACGCTGGCAGAGGCGGACAGAGCCAGGGCCAGCCCGATTGCGGGCAGGTGGAGGGGATGTCTGAAGCGGAAGGACGATGTCACGGGCAGGCTCCGGAAGCGCATGGGGA
The DNA here is from genome assembly GCA_934525595.1 of uncultured Chiayiivirga sp. Classification (GTDB taxonomy): domain Bacteria; phylum Pseudomonadota; class Gammaproteobacteria; order Xanthomonadales; family Xanthomonadaceae; genus Denitratimonas. The sequence continues at coordinate 335 of CAKSZJ010000035.1, forward strand.
TATCTGAACCAAACAAGGTCCGATGCCGGGCGAGGACATGCGGGGTGGCACTCCGGGGACTTCGCGCTGGTCAGGCCAGGAATGTCCTCGTCGTGCGCGTTTTGCTGTCTGCGTGTCGCACCTGGCGATGCGCAGCGGGGATCCGGCATGTGCCACACTTCCGGCATGAGCCTGGATTCATTGCCTATCCCCGCCGCCGCTTCGGACCAGGACCGTGCCCTGCTGCGCGAACTGATCGACGTGCTGTATGCGGATCTGCGCCAGATGGCCCATCGCGAGCGCTTTCGCCAACGCGCCGGTGCCACGTTGAACACTACGACACTGGTCAACGAAGCCTGGCTGAAACTCCAGCGCATGCCGGGTTGGCGTGGCCGCAGGCATTTCCTGGGTACCGCAGCGCTGGCGATGCGCCATGTGCTGATCAACGACGCGCTCGCGCGCCGTGCCGAAAAGCGCAGCCAGGACATCGCCATGCTGCCGCTGGAGGAAGCACTCGACGTACCGGCCGGCAGCGACGAACAGCTCCTGCACATACACGATGCGGTCGAGAAACTGGCCGGGCTCAGCCCGCGTCTGGCACAGGTGGTGGAGTGCCGTTACTTCGCCGGTTTCAGCGACGCACAGACCGCCGAGGCAATGGGCGTGACCACGCGCACGGTGCGGCGCGACTGGGCCAAGGCCCGCGCCTGGCTGTATTCGGAACTGGGCGAAGGTGAAGCGGCATCGATTGGCGAGCACATGGCGCCGTGAGTGGTCCGAGTCAGGAAGCGATCCACTTCGCACGCATCGAGGCGTTGCTGGATGCGGCGCTGGACCTTCCCGAAGACGAGCGCAAGCACTGGCTGGATACGGCGTGTGCGAATGATCCCGCGCTGCATGGCGAGGTGACGCGCCTGCTCGATGCGATGGCGCGTTCAGTCGGCTTTCTGGAAAACCCGGAAGATGCGGTGCCTGTATCCGATGACATGAGCGGCCAGCGGCTGGGGCCGTGGCGATTGTTGCAGCCCACAGGGCAGGGAGGCACCGGCGAAGTGTGGCGGGCCGAGCGTGCCGATGGACGCTTCGAACAGCAGGTCGCGGTGAAGCTGCTGCACCGCTGGCGCGAGGACACTTCGGCGCGGCTGGAACGCGAACAGGCCCTTTTGGCGCGGTTGGACCATCCCGGCATCGCGCGGCTGATCGATGCCGGCAGCATGGCCGATGGCCGGCCCTACATGGTGATGGAATACATCGCAGGCCGCTCGCTGATCGAGCACTGCGAGCAGGGTGCGCTGCCGCTGGTGGCGCGTTTGGCCTTGTTCATCCAGGTCTGCGATGCGGTGGCCTACGCGCACCGTCATCTCGTGGTGCATTGCGACCTCAAGCCGCAGAACATCCTGCTGCGCCCGGATGGCCGGGTTGCTCTGCTGGATTTCGGCATCGCCCGATTGATTGACGTCGACCTGCGTGCGCCCACCGTTTCTGGCGCGGGCATCGCCCAGCTCACGCCGTGGTACGCGGCACCCGAACAATTGAGCGGTGCCGAGCCGACCACCTCTGCCGATGTCTATGCCCTGGGAGTGATCCTGCACGAACTGCTGACCGGGCAGTCGCCTTGGGGCAGCAAGGCTGGTTCGGGCGGCCTGGCGCTGCTGGAACGCACCCTCGTCGGGCCGCCGCCAGCGCCCAGCACGCAGGCGGGCACACCGTCGCAGGCCCGGCAATTGCGCGGCGATCTGGATGCCATCGTTGCCAGGGCCCTGCAGCCGGAACCCGATGCCCGTTATGCCTCGGTCGAGGCTTTGCGCGACGACCTGGCCCGCCACCTTTCCCGGCAACCGGTGCATGCCCGCGGCGATGCGTTTTTCTATCGCCTGGGTTGCACCCTGCGACGTCACTGGTTGCTCGCCGGTGTTTCCTCGCTGCTGGTCCTCAGCGTGCTGGCCGGTAGCTTCAGCGTGATGTTGGCGCAGCGCCAGACCGAGCGCGAACGCGACGCGGCCCGCACCGAAGCCCTGCGCGCCAAGGGTGTGCGCGATGCGCTGGCACACATGTTCCGCGATGCCGGCCAGCGCAGCGACGCAGCCGGCGCATTGACCGCCAAGCAGATATTGCAACAGGCAGCGGCCCGCATCGACGCCCATTTCAGCGACGACCCGGCCACCGCCGCCCAGGTATTGCATGCACTGGGCGAGTTGCACCTGTACATCAACGACTATGCCGCCGCCGAGCCGTTGCTGCGCAATTGGCTGGCACGGGAGTCGTTGGTCGACGATCCGGACATGGCGGCCGATGTGCGCTTTGCCCTGGCCGAAGCGTTGTTTCGAATGGGACAAGCCGCCGAGGCGGTGGACTTGTTGCATGCGGCGCAGTCTCATTGGCAGGGCTTGCCGCAGCGGCATGCGGAGCGCCTGTTGACCAGTCGCATGCTGCAATCGCAACTGGAGCGCCAGCGCGGCGAGATCGAACTGGGCATCCAGACGCTGGAGGCCAGCCTGCCGCAGCGTCTGCAACGCTCCGGCGAAGAGGATTTCGAAACCGCCGCCCTGCTCACCAACCTGGGCGCGGCCTATATCCAGGCTGGCCGCATCGATGAAGGCATCCAGACCTCGCAGCGCGCCATGCGGGTGTGGCGCAGCCTGCATCTGGAGGCAGGCAATGATGCGCTCAACACCCTCAACAACCTGGCTGCCGCCTACTTCCGGCGCGGTGAGTTGGAGCAGGCTGCTGACCATTTCGAGATGGCCCTGGCCATTCGTCGCGCCGCGTTCGGCCCATCTGCCGCAACGGCCGCATTGATCGGAAACCAGGCACGGGTGTTGCAGGCGCGCGGCGACGTGTCGGCTGCGTTGGAACTGATCGAAGAAGCCGAGCCGATGGCCCTGACGCATGCCGGCGATGCCAGTCCGCTGACGCTGTCTTTGCAGGTCACGCGAGCGGAGCTCCTGTTGTCATCCGGAGCCCATGCTCCGGCCAGCGAGGTGCTCGACTTGCTCGAAGCACGGGACGATGTGCCCGCATTGCTGCAACTTCGCCTCGCGCTGGGGCGGACCCGCCTGCTGCGCGACAGCGGCAACCTGTCCGCGGCATCGCAACATTTGCAATTCGCCCAGATCCTGGCCGACCGACTTGGACCACCCGCCCAGTCCTTGCGTACGCAAATCGATCAGATGGCCGCCTCGCTGCAGTGACGCGCGAATGGGCCGCCTTCAGATCAATCTCCAGGAAATCGCCTTCAACGCGGCCTGGGTGCGGTCGCGGGCATCGAGTTTGGCGAGGATTTCCGAGACGTAGTTCTTCACCGTGCCTTCGGCCAGGAACAGGGCACGAGCGATCTCGCGGTTGGCGTAGCCGCCGGCCATCAGGCGGAGGATGGCGATTTCGCGCTCGCTCAGCGCTGGTGCGTCGCGTCCGGGCAGGCTGGCGTCCGGCGTGGTGACACTGGTTGGCTGCGGCTGGAACACGCGACCACCACGGGCCAGCGCGAAGATCGCATCGATCAACTGTTCCGGGCGGGTGTTCTTCAGCATGAAGCCCTGCGCGCCGGTCTCGATGGCGCGGTCGCACAAGGCATTGTCGTCGAAGGTGGTCAAGAGCAGCACCGGCGTCGGGTTGCCGCGCCGACGCAGTTCGGCCAGCGCGGAAAACCCGTCGCGCGCCGGCATGCGGATATCCATCACCACGACTTCCGGCGAGGCGGCATCGATACCGACCAGCAGGCCGTCGCCATCGCGCGCTTCCAGCACCACTTTCACCCGGCCCGAGAGGGCGAGCAGGCTCTTGACGCCTTCGCGCACCAGATCCTGGTCGTCGACGAGGGCAATGCTGACGATCTCGTTCATGACTGGGATACGCCTCGTGCGGGCAGCCGGACATGCAGGCGAAAGCCGTGCCCCGGTACGCTGTCGATGAAAAGCTGACCGTCGCATTCGGCCAGTCGCTCGCGCATGCCGGTGAGGCCGTGGCCTTCGCGAGGCGTGGCACAGCCGTGGCCGTTGTCTTCGATGTACAGGTCGAGGGTGCCGTCGGCCTCGCGCAACGTCACCCGCACGCGTCGCGCGCGACCGTGGCGCACGGCATTGGTCAGCGCCTCCTGCACCAGGCGCAGCAGGGCATCGGCGCGATCGACGTCGTCGAGCTGCAGTGTCGGCGGAAGATCAAGCATGACCTCGATGCCGGGAAAGCCACCGCAGGCCGTCGCCAGCAGATCGGTCACGGCGACGCCGTCGTGGCGGCGCAACTGGCCGACCACGGCACGGATGTCGTCGAGCAGGCGATCGGCCAGTTCGCTTGCGGCAGTGAGGCGCTGGTGGCGAGCGGTTGCGTCGGGCAGGCGCTGGGCCAGTTCCAGGTGCAGCTTGAGGCCGGTCAGTGCATGGCCGGCGACATCATGCAATTCGCGTGAAAGTCGCAACCGTTCGCCGTTGCGCACGCCTTCGGCGAGCAAGCCGCGCGTCGCCAGCAAGTGCGCGTTGACTGCGGCCAGTTCCTCGTTGGCACGTCCGGCGCGGAAAGCGAAATGTGCGGTAAGCCAGGCGAACCACTGGAAGCTGGCATACAGCGCGGTGGAAAACACCGCACGCGGTTGCTGATGGACGTGCTGCAACAGCCACCATAGCGCCAGATCGACGCAGAGCATCAGCGCGGCGGCGCGCAGCGGGGTGGTGCGATCGGGCAGTTGGGCGGCGATCAGGATCAGCAGGATCGGATTGAAGCCGTCGAAGATCAGGTACAGGTTGCCCAGCGCAGCCAGAAATTGTGCGGCAATGGCGGCCTTGCTCCAGAACCCGCGGCTGTCCAGCAGGGTATTGGCGAGGAAACCGCCGAAGAACAGCACCAACGTCACGACGCAGGCTGCGTAGCGACCCGTGTCCATGATGCGTCCAGGCTCGATCTGGTTGGCCGCGATCAGCACGATGAGTCCGTAACCGAGCAGATTCAGCGGCGCGATCATGCGCCGGTGGGCCGGTGCGATGCGGGGCGGGAACGACGAGGTTGGGGCGCTGGCGACCATGGAGGGAGTGTATGCGCGCCCGGGCATGGTGGAGCCGTGCTGGCCGCACAAGGTGACTTTCGGCACCCGCTGCGGTGACGGCGGGCACCTGATCGCATGGCGCGGCACCGCGACACTGGCTCCCCCCGCTACTGCACGAGGATTCCGCCATGAAGCGTCATGCGTTGTGTTTGTTCGTCCTGTCCTGTCTGGGTGTCGCGTCGGCGATGGCTGCCGATCTCGATGTCCGCCTCAGCGGCGTCGCCAGCGCCAACGGTCATGTGCTGGTGGCGCTGTACGACTCCGAGGACGGCTGGGACGGCCGCGCCCGCTCGCACGCCGCGCAGAAGATTGCCGCCACCGAGGGCGCGATCGAGCTGCGCTTCGCCGATCTGGTGCCGGGTCGCTACGGCGTGCTGGTGCTGCACGACGAGAACGACAACGGCAAGCTCGATACCAATCTGCTCGGCATCCCGCGCGAGGGCTACGGCTTCAGCAACAATCCGAGACTCATGCGTCGGGCAAAGTTCGAGGAAGTCGCGTTCGGGGTGCCGGAGGAGGGAGTCGGCATCGTGGTGGAGATGCGTTGATGCGCCGTCGTGACGTGCTTCGCGGGCTGCTGGCAACGGCCTCTGCCGGGCTGGTTCCCGCGGGCCTGCTGCGTGCGGCGGAATGCGATCCATTGCACGAGGCGTTCCATGCCGCACTGGCCGGTCACGACTGGCTGCTCGGTTGGCAGGGTTTCGACGGCGAGGCGCTGGCCGAACGCACGCTACGCTGGGAAGGCAGGCCGCCGGCGGGGCTTTCCGGCACGCTCTATCGCAACGGCCCGGCACGTTTCGAGCGCGCCGGCCAGCGCTATCGACACTGGTTCGACGGCGACGGCCTGGTGCAGGCGTGGCGGTTGCGCGATGGTGCGCTGACGCATCGCGCGCGCATGGTCGCTACGCCCAAATTCGTGGCCGAGCAGGCTGCCGGGCGGTTCCTGCGAACGACAGCCGGTACCGTCATCGACGATGCCGAAGCGGTGCACGGCAACGATGATCTCAATGTCGCCAACACATCCGTGCTGCATCACGCGGGCCGCATGTACGCCTTGTGGGAAGGTGGCTCGGCTTGGGAGCTCGATGCCGAAACATTGCACGCACGCGGTCCACGCCAGTGGGGCAACGCGGAATTCGCCGGTTTGCCGTTTTCCGCCCATCCGCTGCGCGACGTCGATGGCAGTCTGTGGAACGTCGGATTGGCGGCCTATGCGCCCACGCCGACGCTGCTGGTCTGGCGCATCGATGCGGCTGGCGAACACGCCACCGTTGCCCCGATCACGCTGGAGAAGCGGGGTTACCTGCACAGCTTCGTGCAGACTCGCCGCCATCTGGTGTTCGTGCTGGCGCCGTGGCTGTACCGGCCCGAGGCGGATGGTGCGTTCTTCGAGCGCATGCACTGGACGCCGGAGGCTGGCTGCGAAGTCATTGTCGTCGCCAAGGATGCGCTTGACCGCCCGCGCCGGTATCACCTGTCGGCGGGCTTGGCCTTTCACCACACCGATGCGCATGAAGAGGCTGACTGCATCGCGTTGCATGCCTGCTGGCACGCCGACGGTGCGGCGCTGATCGACAGTCTGAGCGCACCGATGCGCGGTGAAGCACGCCCCTTGCCAGCCAGCGGACCACTGGCGCGGATCGAACTGCCGCTGGACGCAGGCGAAGCGCGATTGTCGCAGGCTGGGCCGGATCGCACCGAGTTCCCCGTCTGGGACACACGCCACCACGATTCAGGCGGTCGCTGCTGGTTCACTGCGCGCAGCGATCTGCGTGCGCCGTATCTGGACAGCGTGCTGGCGTGGGATGCGCGCCGCGATCGCGTGGATCGTTTCGTCTACGGTTCGGACTGGCTGGTGGAGGAGCACCTGTTCGTGCCGCGTACACCCGATGCACCGCGTGACCGGGGTTGGCTTGTCGGCACGGCATTGCACCTGCCAAGCCGCCGCCTGTGCCTGTCGGTGTTCGACGCCGCCCGCATCGCGGATGGCCCACGCTGCCGCGCCTTTCTCCCCCAATGGCTGCCGTTGGGATTTCACGGCAGCTTCGTCATGGCGTGATCACCGATGACGCTTCCGCAGCGGGAGTTTTGAGGTTGTGCTGCTGCTGGACGCGTTGATGGCCCGGGTGGCTGTGTCTTTCGCGAACAGGCGCGGCTGGTGCAGTGCCGCAAGGCAGAATTGCTCGTTTCAGCTCGCCATCGTTGGCGTTGAACGGGTAATACCCCGCACTCATTGGTTGTATGCCAGTCATGGTATGCACAAGAAAGTATGTATACTTCATTCCGATTATTCCTGTCGGAGTGGCGTCATGGAGGTCACCGTTGCCGAGCGTGGGCAGATCACCTTGCCCAAGGCCGTGCGTGACGCGCTGGGCCTGACCAAGGGCAGCGTGCTGAAGATCGAAGTCGAGGGCGGACGAATCATTCTGCGCAAGAACGTCGACGATGCGATCTCGCGGGTCCGTGGCCGGTTCAAGCTGGATGGCTTTTCCAATACCGACGAGGCCATGCGTGCGATTCGCGGTCGCGCTCCCGGCGATCTGCTGGAAATGTGAGGCCAACGCGTGATCGCCATCGATTCCTCCGTGTTGCTCGACCTGTTGGCCGACGGACCGGAAGCCGATGCTGCCGAAGTCTGCCTGCGTCAGTCATTGAGCGTGGGGCCGGTGGTGATCTGCGATGTGGTGCTGGCGGAAATCTGCACTGCCTTGCGGGATGGTTCCGAAGCCTTGAGTGCGCTCGAGGAAATGAGCATCCGCTTCGATTCGCTGGAAGCCAAATCCGCGTTGCGTGCCGGCGAGATGCAGCGCCGCTATCGCCAGCGTGGCAGCGGTCATGCACGCACCATTCCCGATTTCCTGATCGGCGCACATGCCCTGATGCAGTGCGACGGTTTGATCACGCGCGATGACACCTTTTATCGCGATTACTTCAAGGGCTTGAAGCTCATCGTTCCCAGACCCGTCAACTGACCCACCCACCCCGCATCGAGAGACATCATGTTCCTGGAAAGTTACCGCCAACATGTCGCCGAACGCGCCGCGCTCGGCATTCCTCCGCTTCCGCTGTCTGCCAGTCAGACGGCCGACGTCATCGAACTGTTGAAGTCGCCTCCAGCCGGCACGGAAACCTTTCTTCTTGATCTCATCACGAACCGCGTGCCCGCCGGCGTGGATGATGCGGCGATGGTCAAGGCCAGCTACCTCGCCGCCATCGCCTTCGGCAAGGAGATCAATGCACTGATCCCGCGTGAGAAGGCGACCGAATTGCTTGGCACGATGCTGGGTGGCTACAACGTTGCGCCGCTTATCGAGCTTCTGGATGACGCGGCCGTTGGTGCCATTGCGGCGGAAGGCCTCAAGCACACCCTGCTGGTGTTCGATGCCTTCCACGACGTGCAGGAGAAGGCCAGGGCCGGCAATGCCAACGCGCAGGCCGTGCTGCAGAGCTGGGCCGACGCCGAATGGTTCACCAGCCGCCCGGAAGTGCCGCAGAGCCTGACCATCACCGTGTTCAAGGTGCCGGGCGAAACCAATACCGACGACCTGTCGCCGGCACCCGACGCCACCACCCGCCCGGACATTCCCATGCACGCGCTGGCGATGCTCAAGAACAAGCGTCCCGATGCGCCGTTCTCCCCGGAGGAAGACGGCAGGCGCGGCCCGATCGGCGACATCCTCAAGCTCAAGGAAAAGGGCCATACCGTGGCCTACGTGGGCGACGTGGTCGGCACCGGCTCCAGCCGCAAGTCCGCCACCAACAGCGTGCTGTGGTGGACCGGCAACGACATTCCGTTCATCCCCAACAAGCGCGATGGCGGCGTGTGCCTGGGCGGCAAGATCGCGCCGATCTTCTACAACACCATGGAAGACGCCGGCGCGCTGCCTATCGAGCTGGACGTGAGCCAGATGAATCACGGCGACGTGATCGAGCTGCGCCCCTACGAGGGCAAGGCGCTGAAGGACGGCAAGGAAATCGCCGCCTTTGCACTCAAGTCCGATGTGCTGCTGGACGAAGCCCGCGCCGGCGGCCGCATCCCGCTGATCATCGGCCGCGGCCTCACCGCCAAGGCGCGCGAGGCGCTGGGCCTGCCGGCAACCGATCTGTTCCGCCTGCCGGTGGTGCCGCCGGATACCGGCAAGGGTTTCACCCTGGCGCAGAAGATGGTCGGCCGCGCCTGCGGTCTGCCGGAAGGCCAGGGCATGCGCCCGGGCACCTACTGCGAGCCGAGGATGACCTCGGTCGGCAGCCAGGACACCACCGGCCCGATGACCCGCGACGAGCTGAAGGACCTGGCCTGCCTGGGCTTCAGCGCCGACCTGGTCATGCAGAGCTTCTGCCATACCGCCGCCTATCCCAAGCCGGTGGACGTGAAGACCCACCACACCCTGCCCGAATTCATCGCCACGCGCGGTGGCGTCTCGCTGCGTCCCGGCGACGGCATCATCCACAGCTGGCTCAACCGCATGCTGCTGCCCGACACCGTGGGCACCGGCGGCGACTCGCACACCCGTTTCCCGATCGGCATTTCCTTCCCGGCGGGCTCGGGACTGGTGGCCTTCGCCGCCGCCACCGGCGTGATGCCGCTGGACATGCCCGAATCGGTCCTGGTGCGCTTCAAGGGCACGATGCAGCCGGGCGTCACCCTGCGCGACCTGGTGCATGCGATCCCGCTGTACGCGATCCGCCAGGGTCTGCTCACGGTGGAAAAGAAGGGCAAGAAGAACGTCTTTTCCGGCCGCATCCTGGAGATCGAGGGCCTGCCCGACCTCAAGATCGAGCAGGCCTTCGAGCTGGCCGATGCGTCGGCGGAGCGCTCCGCGGCGGCCTGCACGGTGCGCCTCAACAAGGCGCCGGTAATCGAGTATCTCAACAGCAATATCACCCTGTTGAAATGGATGATCGCGCAGGGCTATCAGGATCCTCGCACGCTGCAGCGCCGCATCGAGAAGATGGAAGCCTGGCTGGCCGATCCGCAGCTCATGGAGGCCGACCCCGATGCCGAATATGCCGCGGTGATCGAGATCGACCTGGACGACATCGTCGAGCCCATCGTCTGCTGTCCGAACGATCCGGATGATGCCAAGACGCTCTCCGACGTGGCCGGCGCGAAGATCGACGAGGTGTTCATCGGCTCGTGCATGACCAACATCGGCCACTTCCGTGCCGCCGCCAAGCTGCTCGAAGGCAAGCGCGACCTGCCTGTGCGCCTGTGGATCGCCCCGCCCACCCGCATGGACGAGGCCAAGCTCACCGAAGAGGGCCACTACGGCACCTTCGGCGTGGCCGGTGCGCGCACCGAAATGCCCGGCTGCTCGCTGTGCATGGGCAACCAGGCGCAGATCCGCGAAGGCTCGACCGCCATGTCCACCAGCACCCGCAACTTCCCCAACCGCCTCGGGCGCAACACCGACGTGTACCTGGGTTCGGCGGAATTGTCGGCGATCTGCGCGACCCTCGGCCGCATCCCGACCCGCGAGGAATACCTCGCCGCCGCTGGCGTGATCAACGCCCAGGGCGACCAGATCTACCGCTACATGAACTTCGACCAGATCGAGGAGTACCGCGCGTCGGCCTGAGCGCTGGCGACAGTCGATTGACCCGCACGAGCCCGGCAGCGATGCCGGGCTCGACGCTGAGCACGGCCGCCCGTTGATGGAGTCGAAGGCGTCGAGATCCCGGCTCAACGCCGTCGGAAGGCAGGGCACTCGGACAAGCGCAGCGGGTACGAGGAGCACATCGGGCAAGCGCAGCGCAAACCTGCGCGCCTACAACACGACCTTCCATATCAATGCCTTGATCGATCCGACCGAGCAATGGGAGCAAAGGGGGCATGCCTTCCAGCAGCGCCGCGTCCGGTGCCCAGCGAACGTGATCGGCAGGCGCGTGGAAGGCGGCATCCTGCCAGCCGACGCGTGCTCGTGCCCATGGGTGCGAGCCGGCTGCGCGACTGGCGGGCGGCACGATGGTTATCGGGGCGAGCGCCAGCAACAGCGGAATGGAATGCGATTTCATCTCTGGACTCCGTGACGAGCAGGGAAAGCCTGATGCCAGGCCAGGCATGTCTGCGGTCCCATGATCGGGATCATGTCGGGTGGCATTCACGGTTTCGCCAGGAATGAGGCCGCGGCACCTGGCATGGCGGGCGCGCGCCCAAGCCTCAGGACGGCGGGTTTTCGAGCAGTGCGCGCCGTACCGCTTCCGGTGGCAGCGAGCCGACCGATGAAAGATGCCCGGAATCGAGCATCTCCGGCAGACGGTGCCGCCAGTCTGGCGGCAGCGCCGTATGGATACTTCCTGCAGTTCGCGGGTGCGCGTCGCGACGTGACGCTCGAGCTCGTGCTGGCGCTTGCGCAGCCAGCGGGTGCGCTGGTGGATCAACGTGTTCACCAACGCGCCCAGCAGGATCACGGCACCAATCCGCGTCCACCAGGTTTGCCACCAGGCCGGCTCCACCCACAACGGTATCGACAGGGAACGATTGTCGAAGCGTCCGGAGCGGTTGCTGCTGCGTAGTTCGAAGCGGTAATCGCCCGGCGCGAGATTGGCAAAGGTCGCGACACGGTAGTCGGCGTCCACTTCGGTCCAGTTCTCACTTTCGCCCAGCAGGCGATAGGCGTAGCGGATCCGGTCGGGAGCGTTGTAGTCGAGCGCGGCAAACTCGATGGCGAGGCTGCGTTGGCCCGGGGTGAGGATCAGCCCGTCCTGTCCGTATGCCTGGGGAGCGGCGACGCCGTCGATGCGCAGGTCGGTGATGGCAAGCGGTGGGGTGTTTTCGGAGAAGTGGAACTGCTCGGGCAGGATCGCCAGAAGGGACTGGGTGCCACCAAACAGCAGGATGCCGTCGCGGGTCTTGGCGTAGGCACGGAACCAGGGCGAGCCCAGCTCCGCGCCATCGCTTGGGCCCAGCGTGAGGACCCGGCCAAGGGTGGGATCCAGGACATGGTTCTGGGTCCACAGGCGACTCTGGCTATCGTGCAGCAGGTTGGCTCCGAAGGGGCGGCCCGGCAGGTCGTACTTCTGGCTGATGGACTCGACCCGTTCGTTCCCGTCGGCATCGATGCGCACGCGAAACAGGCCCGATGGTGTGTCGAACCAGACGCTGTCGTCCGCAGCGACAAGCAGGCCGAGTACATCCGGGTTGTATCCGCGTGCCGGGTGAGCGGCCAGGACCCGGCGAGGCTCCGCCTCCGGGGGGTCGAGCAGGGCGAGACCGGACTCACCGCCGATCCACAGGCGTCCGGCTGAATCGAAGGACAGAGCGTTGATGTCGCCGCGCAGCGGGGTGTTCACATCGCCGTGCTTGCGTTCCAGTTGCGTGGTGCCGGGTCGACGCCGCCACAGGCCGTCTTCGGTGGCGAGCCACAGGCCGCCAGCGGGGTCGGCGAGCAGGCGCCGCACGCGCCCCCCCTCCAGTGCGAACGATTGCAGCGGAGCACCCTCGGTGGCACGGCGGAACACGCCGGCGTCGCTGCCGATCCACAGGGCACCATCGACGGTTTCCGCCAGGCCAGTGATGCGGACGCCGCGCAGTAGCGGCTGTCCGCTCGCATCACGCAACGCACCGAGGGGGCGCAGTTGGGCGTCGAGCACCGCGATGCCCCGGTCCTGGGTGCCCAGCAGGATACGTCCGTCGGCGAGCACGGTGATGGCGCGCACGTTCAGATCGTCGGGCGCGTTGTCCACCTCGGCAAAGGCAAGACGGTCGCGCAGCCGGAAGGCCGTGTTGAGCGAATTGTGTCGCTGCACGCCGCCGTAGCTTCCCACCCAGAACTGTCCGCCGCGATCGCGCAGCAGGGCGCGGACTTCACCGCTGGCCAGCGAGACCGGGTTGCCGGGCTGATGCCGCAGGCGGTACAGCAGGTGACCATCGCTGGCGGCACGGACTTCCACACCGCTGGCGCGGCCGATCCAGAGTTGATCCGGACTCGCCTGGAGCATGGCGTACACCGAGGCGGCGCTGGTTTCCGGCGAGTCTGGCGTCACTGCCTGCGGTGCGAGGCCATCGGCGGGAGTGCGCCAGAGCCGACCTTCGCGGGTGCCGATCCACACGTACCCGTCATCGGCTTCGAACAGCATGGTGACGCTTGTGTTCGACCCGTCGAGCGCAATGGGTGCAAGCCTTGTCTCGCCCGGGGCGAGACGTGCCAGCCCACCCCAGCTGCCCACCCACAGCGTACCGTGGCGGTCGATCAGGAGGCATTCGATGCGGACTTCCGGCAGGCTCCCCTGACCACTGAGGGCAACCCGTTTCAATTCCCCGTCGCGGCTGCGCACGAGCAACCCCTGATCATCGGTACCGATCCACAGCTGGCCTTGCGAATCCATCGCCAGCGCGTTGACCGAGAACGAGGCCGGCATCACTGCGCTGGTATCGACCGGCAGCAGGCGATCAGTGCCCGGTTCGTAACGGGCCAGGCCGACGAAATCGGTGCCGACCCACAATGCTCCGTCGCGGTCGGCCAGCAGCGAGCGCACGAACAGCGAGGTGTCGTCCGGGGCGGTGCTCCAGCGGTTGCCATAGAGGCGGAAGCGGTGGCCATCGAAACGCACCAGGCCGCGCGCCGTTCCCATCCAGATGAAACCAGTACTGTCCTCGGCCAGTGCCGTGACAACGCTGCTCGGCAGGCCGGTGCCTGCGGTCGCAAAACGTGGCGGGTCAGCGGGAATGTTCTGCGCCAATGCCGTCAAGTACGGCAGCAAGGCCAGCAGGAGCAGGGCGAGAACACGTGAAGTCATGCTGCATGGTATCGCCTCGACGCATGCCGCGGATCGCCCGGCACGGCCGGCCATCCGACGTGCCGGAGAGGGCGGCAACCAGGCGGGGTTAGTGTCGTTCGACAACCAACATCGGCTCTTCGCAGGGGGCGCAGAACGCCCATTTCCAACAACCGCCTTGGCCGCAATACCAGCGTGTACCCGGGTTCGGCGGAACTGGCGGCGATCTGCTCGCGCCTCGGGCGCATCCCGACCCGCGAGGAATGCCTCGCCGACGTCGGCGTGATCAACGCCAAGGGCAACCAGATCTACCGCTACATGAACTTCGACCAGATCGAGGAGTACCGCGAGGTAGCGGAAACCGTGGAGGCATAGGCATCCATTCCTGCCATGAAACCACGAAGCCCGGCCCTGTGCTGGGCTTCGTGGTTCATGGGGATGGCAGCAGCGGGGGAAAACCCGAAGTTCAACTGTCGGACCATGAGTGCAGTATGATGAACGCGTCTTGCCGCAGCTGCGGCGCACCCGCGTTCGGTCAGCGCATTCCACTGATCCGCAGCATTTATCCTTGGGGGGGGCAACCGATGTCTCGCAGTATTGCCGTTTCCCTTTTTGGCACCGCATTGGCGCTGATGCTCGGCGCTACGGGGGCCGCGCCCGTCACACCCACCCTGAAGGGGGTGGCAGCGTCCGTAGCCTTCACCCCGTATACCGGCCCCTCGGCCGTGCTCTACGACCAGACCGACAACGCCGGCACCGCGTCGATCACGTCGCAAGACTTCGAAACGGCCAGTGATGCATACGACAACCAGGCGGCTGACGACTTCGTCATTCCGGTGGTCGACGGCGCGTGGACGATCGAAGAGGTCTACGTGGCGGGGTCCTACTTTAACGGCACCGGGCCGTCCACGCAGGCGAACGTTTACTTCTACCAGGACGCCGGCGGGCTGCCGGGCACGGAGGTCTACAGTGCCCTGGGTACCCCGTCGGGCGACGCAGGCGGCAATTTCACCATCGCATTGACCACGCCCGCGGTCCTGACGGTGGGGACCTACTGGATTTCTGTGCAGGCGCGCATGGACTTTTCCCCAGGCGGCCAGTGGGGCTGGATCGAGCGGACCGTGCAGACCGGCAGCGCCTCAGCCTGGCGCAACCCCGGCGATGGATTTTCCAGCGGCTGCAGCAACTGGGGCGGGAGGCAGAGCTGCGGCGTCGGCAGCGAGCCTGATATGGTTTTCCGCCTGAGCGGTACCAAGGGTACCGCGGCCGCGCCGAACATCGTCGTCAACCCGCTCTCGATGACGAGCACCCAGGCGACGAACACGACGAACAGCCAGACGCTGACCATCACCAACGCCGGAACCGGGTCGCTGACCTGGGGCATCGTCGAAGCGCCGGCCGCAATCCCGGTCGAGCCGGAAAGCCCCACGCGCGACCTGACGCTGGTGGCGGGCGTTCCCCTCGGAGCGCCCGCGGGCGGCACTGCCGCTAGCACCGCGGGCGGTACGGGCCCGGGCAGCGGGATCGCGAGCATCCAGGCGCTGCTGGACGACTTCAACCGTGCGGATGGTCCCCTGGGTTCGAACTGGACGGTGCACGACGGGACCTGCAGCGTGCTGGGCAACGCCGCCACCTGCAACAGCACGGGGCGCGCCACGTTCACCGGTGCCCCCGGTAGCGGCGACCAGGCGGAGATGGACGTGGAGGTGTACGGCACCGCCACCGACTATCAGGCGCTGCTGCTGAACTACGGTGGTGGCACCACCAACCTCTTCATCAAGGTGCAGAACCAGGATGGGGGCATGCAGTTCGGATGGGTCGGCTGCTACACCGGGAACAACAGCGGCGGCTTTGGCCCGGGTTTCTTCGCGCTTTCCTCTCCCTTCACTTCGGCGCGCATGACGGCGATCCGCGTCGGCGATGACGTGACGATTTCGTTCACCAACATCGATGGCGGGGCGCAGCCATCCCAGACCTACGTGTGCTCAGGAGCGCCGGCACGCGAGGGGACGGGGGTTGGCATCGCGGGCTTTTGGGGCGTGAACCGGATGGACAACTTCGGCACGCCGGGAGCGGGAGCGGCCTGCAGCAGCCCCGCCGACGTGCCCTGGCTGTCCGTAAGCCCCACCGGCGGGACGACGGCGGCGGGCGGCAGCGATCCGGTGACCGTGACGCTCGATTCCACCGGCCTTGCGGCAGGCACCTACAACGCCAACCTTTGCGTCAGCAGCAACGACCCCGACCCGGGCCCGGGCAACGGGACGGACCTGGTGGTGGTACCGGTGGAACTGACGGTGGAGGCGGCGGCGGATATTCCAATCGCGACGGTCGTGGTTTCGGGCCAGGGTACGATCAGCGGCCCTGCGACGGTGCCCTACAATGGCGGTGCGTCCTATACGTTGCTTCCGGACGCGGGCTGGACGATCGGCAGCGTCACGGGCTGCAGCGGAGCGCTGTCCGGAAACCAGTACACCATCGCCAACGTGACCGCCCCGTGCACGATCGAGGCGACCTTCGTGCGGGCCACCGGCCCGGTTCCGACCCTGGTTCCGGTGAACGGCTGGCAGATGCTGCTGATGCTGCTGGGCCTGGTCCTGGGCGGTGCCTGGATCGGCCTGCGTCGCAGCTGAGGCAAAGGGGCACGCCGCGTCGGTCGATGCGGCGTGCCCCCCCCGATGACACAGCCCCGCAGCGGAGACGCCGCGGGGATTTTTTTGTGCAGCTGACCGCAGCCGGTCCCGCCGTCGAGGCGGTTTTCTCCAGACTGCCGCGCGGGAGCCCGTGCCGGAAGGCTTTTCATGTGCGTCCGGCACGGGCGCACTCTTGGCAATCACCATTACCCAGGTGATGGCGTAATCTTCCGGGATGGCTTCGAGTAACGCGTCCAGCGGCAGGGCCGTGCCTGACCTCCGCCGCCCGCCTCGGCCTGCTATTCGAAACCGTCGGAGAAGATTTCACCGCCGCAGGTTTCCGCCTGCGCCGGGTTCACCAGCACGTTGAACTGGGTGCCCAGCGCCATGCCGTTGTAGTCGAAAATCCGCCAGTAACCGAGATCCGCACGGTATTCCAGATCGAAGTTGCTGCCATCGGAGGGGATGAGCATACGGGTGACCACCGGCTGGGCACAGGGATTGCCGTCGAGCAGCGGATGATCCAGGCGCAGGATGTTGCCGGAATGGTTGCCTTCGGTCGCGGTGACCCGGAACACGTTGGGACTGGGCAATTGCGCGTAGATGCTGAAACCCACGCCAATCGGCATGTCCTGGGCGGAATCCATGTTTCCCACCAGCCAGGTGCCGGGCCCGCCGAAAGCAAAGTACAGGACGCCGGCGCAAGGTGCGGGGCCGGGCCAGGTGAGGGTGGCGGCACCGGCCGGTGCCGCCAGCAGCGGCAGGATCAGCAGGGCGACGGCGGGCGGCAGGATTCGCAGCAGGGACATGGCGGTTCTCCACGGGCAGGGGGTGTATTTCCTGCAATCGGGAAAAGTCCGAAAAATTGGCCACCTGATCCGCAAATCCATTCGTCCCGGCGGCCGCTGCGGCATCGCGCGGCCTTGAGACGGGGCGGATTCAACCGCGAAGTGCAACGCGTGAGTGGTGAAAGAATACCTCGAAAGGGGTGAGGAAGCGGTGGCGT
>CAKSZJ010000036.1 GCA_934525595.1 uncultured Chiayiivirga sp.
GTGGTCGAACTTCAGTACCACCGGGTTCTCGCCGCTCGGCAGAGCCACCGCCGGCGATACCAGGCGCTGGTCGGTGACCGAACCCGTGTTCACGCCGCGCACGTGTTGCGCGCCGCTCTTCGGATTGGCGGCCGAGATCGCCCAGGTGTTGGTGCCCGTACCCGCCGGGGTCGTCCATCCGCCCAGACCACCCTCGAAGGTCTCGCTCAGCAGCACGTTCGGCGTGCTGCCCGGGCCGCAATCGCCCGGCGCCGCCACCGTGGTGAAGCTCGAGGTCGTCGTCCAGGTGCCAGTGCCACAGCTGTTGCTGGCGCGCACGCGCCAGTAATACGTGGTGCTGGTGTTGAGCGGAGCACTCGGTGTCCAGCTCGTCCCCGCCACGCCGCTGGCCGAAGCCACCACCGTCGCGAAGCTCGGGCTGGTCGACACTTCGATGTCATAGCCGGCCGCCTGCGCCACCGCGCTCCAGCTGAATGCAGGCAGTGCCGCCACATTCGTGGCGCCATGCACAGGAGCCGTCAACGTGCCCGCCACTGGCGCCGCACTGAACAGGTTCAGGCCCACGCTCGTGGTCTTCGGGCCGCTGCCCGCGTCGCCGGTGACATCCAGCGTGTAGCTGCCCGCCGCCGCCGACCCGGTGTTGCCGATCGTCAGCGTGCTCGTGCCCGCCGGCGTCACCGGGTTGGCGCTGAAGCTCGCCGTCGTGCCCGCCGGGTTGCCGCTCACGGCCAGCGTCACCGGGTTGCTGAAGCCCAGGATCGAGCCGATGTTCACCGTGTAATCCGCCGCCGTCGGGGTACATACCGAAAGGCTGGTCGGCGTGACCTGCTGAGTGAAGTCGGGGTTCTGCGCGCAGTTGTAGCAGACCAGCGCGAAATCCTGGTCGGTGATGTCGGCATTGCCCGGTACGCCGTCAGCGCCCACGCTGGCCGCCGTCACCGTGATCGAAAGCGCACCCGAGGCGCCTGGCTGGAGGAAGATGGCTTCGTAATTGTTCTTGGTGTCGGTTGCTCCTCCGGTGGTGCTCCATTGCCCGTTGAACACGTTGCCAAGATAACTGGTCGAGCCCACGGCCGCCTGGAGATCGAGGTTGTTGGCCTGCGGGCTGGTGCCGATGGCGCCGGCCGCATCGGTGTAGGTCATGACGATGCGGACCGGCTTGCTCGGGTCGGCCACGGCACCGTTCCAGGTCCAGGTTTCGCCGGTTGCGCCGAAGATGTGGGTCTGGTCCACCAGCGCGCGCGGCGTGGCGTCGAAGGCCAGCTGCATGTTGGGCATGCCGTAGCCCTGGCTGTTGGTCGGCAGGTTGCCGTTGCCGGAGACGCCGGTCAGGTAGGTCGGATGCGCGACCATGTAGGCCTTCATCATCGCCGGGCTGGGCGTGCTCAAGCCGTATTCGGTCTGCATCCAGCGGTAGTAGAGCGAGGCCACGCCGGCGGCGGCGGGCGTCGAATGGCTGGTGCCCGAGGACGCGGCGAAGACGGTCTGGCCGGGCGGGCGGTACTGATCGCAGACGCTGTCTCCGGCATAGCCGGTGGCGTTGCTGGCGGTGCCCTGGATATGCGTGCCGGGCGCGATGATCTCCGGCTTGACGCGCGAACCGGGCGCGGGGCCGCGGCTGGAGAAGTTGATCACGTCCATGGCGTTGTCGGCACCGGTGGCACCGACCCCACAGCCGTCCGTCCAGCCCCCCCCTTCGTCGTTCGGGCGCTGGTTCTCCGAGGCACCGACCGTGATCATGTTCTTGCCGTTGCCCGGCGTGCCGACCGTACCCGCACCCGAACCGCTGTTGCCGGCCGCGAACAGGTAGATCATCTGCTGGTTGCCCGACTCGGCCAGGTCCGCGTCGCGCACGCCCACGTCATAGGCCTGCGAGGAGTCGTCGTAGCTGCCGGCGCAGCCCGAGCAGCCCCAGGAGTTGGAGCTGATCACCGCGCCCTTGTCCTGTTCGCTCTTGATTACCCCCGTATCGGTATTGCCGCACACCGAGACGTCGTAGGAGCCCGCATTGCGGAAGATCTTGGTGTTGCCGGTGCGGCCGTAGGGATTGATGCCCTGGCCGCGCAGGTAGCCGTTCGCGTCGGTGAACGGAAGCCCGGCGCGCTGGTCATAGCCGCTGATGATGCTGGTGTTGATATGGCCATGGCCGCCGCGTCCGTCGGCCAGGGCATCGGTGGTGCAGTTGTTGGCGTAGACGATGCGGCTGGTAACGCCGTCGCGGAACCGGGTCAGGGTCGAATCGCCGGCACCGTTCACGATGGTGCCGTTGCCCACGCCATCGTCGGTCACGTTGACGAGGGGATAGTCGGCCGGGTTCTGGCTGAAGCCCAGACTGTCCAGCCAGGCCAGGTAGCCGGGCGCGGCCGGGCCGGTGTTTCCGGCGTTGAAGTCACCCGCAAGGATCTGGCCCTGCACCTCGTCCATCTTGTGGCGCGGGAAGCGCTCGCCCACCCACACCACGTCGGGCAGCGCAGCGATGGTCAGGAGATCCGCGGCGCGGACGGTGATGATGGCGTTCTCGAAGGCCAGGATCGGGGACCAGTCAGCCTGCACTTCGACCGCCAGGTTCGCCACGGCTTGCTGGGTCGCACTCTTGCCGGTGTGGTTGTACATCTGCACGACCACCGGCACCAGCTCATCCGGCCGGGTCGCTTCGAGGATGCGGCGCTCGATCGATCCACCCAGCTTGTAGGCGGGCTGGAAGCTGCCGCTGAACTGGAGGAAGTCGCCGTCGGCCGCGAGGCCGTCGAGCTTTCCGCGGCTTGCCGCATCGGACCACACCATGTAGCCGTTGGTGGCGACGTACTGCACCAGCCGGGCACCGGTCGCCTCGACCTCATCCAGCCAGGCCTGCTTGATCGGGCCGACGAATTGCACCAGATGCAGCGCCGGACCGGCCGGGGACTTGGCCGCGAGCGTGGGCGGGACATCCCGAACAGCGGTCGTGCTGATCGGATGGCGGTCGAAAAGGATCGCGTCCATCTCCGGATCGATCCGCAGGCGCGCGCGCGCCTCCCCGGACAGGCCGCGCAAGGCTTCGTCGCTGACCCGATACAGGCCGAACGCACCGTAGTCGTGCCACAGGCTCACGCCCGGCGTGGCCGGGTCGAGCTGCCCGGGGGCGGCGATGACCTTGTGGGATTTTGCAGTGGCAGCGCCAATGCCTGCGGCAAGCGCAAGCAGGGTACAACCCGCGGCGGCAAGCGCGCGGCCGTGACTTCTCATACAGGAGTTCTCCCGAAGCGGTTGGATCAATCGAATCTGTGTGTACGACAGATGAATCGCCGGCGCACGTTAACACAACGCCAACCACCGCCACAGCCCCCCCCCGGAAGACACCGGCGAACGCGCCGGTCATGCGGCAGCCTCGGACAATGCGGGTGCACAGCCTGACCGACACCCGCCCGGAGTGCCCCGCCAGTTATTGCGCGTCGAGGTCGCCCAGGGCCTGGATCAGGCGACGGGCGCGCTTGTCGGGACGGTGCGCAGGCGGCCGGTAGCCGGCGCGCTCGGCGGCGCGCAGCGCGCGCTGTGCCTCGCGATGGAGGCGCGACTGCTCGTCTTCTCGATAGAGTTGCTGCGCCACGGAAGCCGGCCCGCGCGCGTCGGACAACCCCAGTACGGAGATCTCCCAGGTTTCACCGACGCGCTCGATGGTCAGCGCATCGCCCACGCGCACCGCGCGCGAGGGTTTGCAGGGCTGGCCGGCGATCTTCACCCTCGAAAGCGTCACGGCCTCCTTGGCCAGCGCCCGGGTCTTGAAAAAACGCGCGGCCCACAGCCACACGTCGATGCGCACGCCTTCGCTCACGGCACCTCGCCATCAGCGGCGTGCTGCGGCGGCTCGATACCCTCGTCGAAGAACTCCAGCGCCTCGGAGTTGAGGCAATAGCGTTCGAACGTCGGGGCTGGCCCATCCGGGAAGACGTGGCCCAGATGCCCGTCGCAGCGCGCGCAGCGGATCTCGATGCGCACCATGCCGTGGCTGACATCGCGCAGGGCGTTCAGGTGTCCGGGATCGACCGGGCGCGAGAAGCTCGGCCAGCCGGTGCCCGAGTCGAACTTGTCGGCCGAGGAAAACAGCGGCAGGCCACATAGCGCGCAGGCGTAACGGCCACTGCGGTGGTTGTCGAGCAGGTTGCCGCAGAACGGTGCCTCGGTGCCGTGCGCCAGAAGGACGTGGCGCTGCTGCGGGCTCAGGCGCGCCGCGAGGCGTTCGCGCTCGCGGCCGGAAAGCGGCACGAGGTCGTAGCCCGAGGCGGATCGCGGGCGCGTCGCGCTCACTGCGGACGCACCTTGTCGGGAAAGGCGTGGCGCAGCTTGGCCACCTTGGGCTGCGCGGCGGCGCGGATGAAGGGCTGCTCGGGATTGAGCGCGGCGTAATCCTGATGGTGGGCCTCGGCCGGGTAGAACCCAGCCAGCGGTTCGAGCGCGGTGACGATGGGCGCGTCGAAAAGCCCCGCAGCGTCAAGTTGCACGATGTAGCGCTCAGCCAGCTCGCGCTGCGCCTGATCGGCAAAGAACACCGCCGATCGGTACTGCGTACCGATGTCCCCGCCCTGCCGGTTGAGCTGGGTGGGGTCGTGCGCCACGGAAAAGAACACCTTGAGGATCTGCCCCAGGCTGATGCGATGCGGGTCGTAGGCGATGCGGATCGCTTCGGCGTGGCCGGTGGTGTTGGTGCACACCGCCTCGTAATTGGCCGTCTCGGCGCTGCCGCCGCTGTAGCCGGAAACCACCTCGATGACGCCGTCGAGCTGGCGATAGACCGCCTCGGTGCACCAGAAACAGCCGCCGGCCAGCACGATCTCGGCGTGCGCGGCATCCGCGTCGGCCGCGGGATCGAGTTCGGGATCAGGAAACGCCGCCGGCGAATGGCCGGGCAGCGCGCAGGAAAGCGTCATGGTGCGTCTCGCAAATAGGAACCCGTGCAGAACATGCGCCCGCAGCGGACGGGCTTCAAGAGCCGGCGCCGCCCCCGCTCAGGAAATGGCGGAGCGGCGCGGTCAGGATTTCCTGCGCTGTCGCGGGGTGGTGACCAGCGCCGGCATGGGGCTGGGAAATCGCGCAGCGTCTGCCTTGCGCCCGTCCGCCGGCGGCGCCGCCCCTGTCTTCTTCGCGACCTTGGCGGAAGGCTTCGCGCGCCCTGCGCCCGCCTTTGCTGCCTTCAGCGAAGCCTTTTCCGCAGGCTTTGCGGGCACCGATGCAGCCGGCGTCTTCGCCGTTTTCGAGGCCGCGGTCTTGCCGGCGGCGGCCGCAGGCGTCTTGCGGCGCGGCTTCGCGGGCTCAGGAACGGGTTCGGACGCAGCGGCATCCTGTGCACTGGCGCGCCCGCCCCTGGCCATCGGCCGCTGCCGCGGGGAAAGAATCTCTCCCAGGCCCGGCACGACGGCCATGACCTGACTCATGTCCGGGAAGGCGCGCGGCGGCAGCGCCTCGCCCAGAAGCTGCGAGCAGGCCTCTTGCCAATTCTCCAGCGCAGCCTGCACACCTGCGGAAAAGCGCGACTGGTGATCGATCGCCTTCGCCAGCAGGCTCTGCCATCGCTCGGCATCCAGCGCACCGAAATGACCGGCCAGATCCGCCGGCAACGCCGTCAGCGCGTCGAGGGAAAAATCGCGCCGGAAGCGGTCCACGCCGGCCAGCCCCTGTCCCAGCCGCATGCCGGCCTCGTCCGCGAACAGGTCGAACCACTGCTGGCCGTGTTCCTGCAGCAGCGCGGCGATGCGCAGGGCCAGATCGATGTTGGCCTGGTACAGCGCCTTGGGAACCGATGGGGTAGACATGACGGACCCTCCTGGGTGGGTGGGAAGCGATCCGCGCGCCGCACGCCGTGCGGCAGCGCCACGCCCAGCCTAATGGATTGCGGCGCCATGCGCCGCCAGGGCGCGACGGTCAGCCTTCCGTGCCCTCGCGCCAGAGCGCCTCCCAGCCTTCGCGTCCCAGTGCCCGCAGCCGCTCCACGTTGCGCAGGTAGATCGCATCGGTGTCCTCCACCGCGTCCACCGCGCGCTCGATCGAGGCTTCGCGCAACAGGTGCAGGGTGGGGAACGGCGAGCGGTTGGTGCAATTGGCCGGGTCGTCGGCCGGAACATCGGCGAACCGGTAGTCGGGGTGGAAGCTCGCGACTTGCAGCTCGCCCTCGAGGTTCATCTGCACCAGCGCGGCGTCGGCCAGATCGAGGAAATCGTTGAAGTCGAGGAAATCGCCCAGCACCTGCGGGTGCACCAGCAGGGTGGTTTCGACCTGCGCCTCGTCGGTGACGGCAAGGCGCTGCAGCTCTTCGCAAAGGTCCACCAGCAGCGCCTCTTCGTCACGCGCGGGGCTGACGACGATGCGCACACGATCGCCCACGTACGGCGCGCGGGCGAACGGGCACAGGTTGAGACCGATGACCGCGCGCTCGATCCAGCGCCGGGTGGCGGCAACGACCTCGGCATCCCCCGGCGCGCTGCTCATTCGCCGATATCCTCGTTCCACAGCGCGGGCTTTTCGCGCATCAGGCGCGCCATCAGCTCGATGCACTCGTGGTCATCGAGCACGGTGAGCGCCACCCCGCGGCTGCGCAACAGCGCTTCCTCGCCCATGAAGCTGCGGTTTTCGCCGATGACCACGCGCGGAATGCCGTAGAGCAGGATCGCGCCCGAGCACATGGCGCAGGGCGAGAGCGTGGTGTAGAGCGTGGCCTCGCGATATACGCCCGCGGGCTGGCGGCCCGCGTTCTCGAAGGCGTCCATTTCCCCATGCAGGATCGGGCTGCCCTTCTGCACGCGGCGGTTGTGTCCGCGTCCGATGATGCGCCCGGCGTGCACGATGACCGAGCCGATGGGAATGCCACCTTCGGCAAAGCCGGCGCGTGCTTCCTCGATGGCGGCGCGCATGAACTCATCCATGGAATGCTCCTGTCAGGGTGCGGCGTAGTAGGGAGTTTCACCGCTGGCGTGATCGGTCACGTCGCGCACGCCGGTGAGGCCGGGCACCCTGGCGAGCAGAGTACTCTCCACGCCCTGCTTGAGCGTCACATCCACCATGCCGCAGCCGTGGCAGCCGCCGCCAAAGCGCAGCAGCGCCACGCCCTCGGCGGTGATGCCTTCGAGCGTGACGCGCCCGCCGTGGCTGGCAAGCTGGGGATTGACGATGCTGTCGAGCGCGTGCTGCACGCGGTCTTCGAGCACCGCGTCGCTCCCCATGCGCTCGCCCTTGAGACCGGGCGCGCGGATGTTGAGTTCGCCACCGGTGGCACGCGAGAGGTAATCGATCTGCGCATCGGCGAAGAACGGCGCGGCAGCGGCATCCAGGTACAGGGTGAAGCCGTCGCAATCGATGACCTGCTCGTGCCCGTCGAGGTCGCCGCGCTCGCAGAACTCCAGCCTCACCTGGGCCGAGGGCGTGCCCGGATCGGTGGCACCGAGCCGGATGCCGACGGCATCGCCTCCCTGGCTTTCCAGCAAACGGCGGAAGTGCTGCTGCGCGTGAGGGGTGATCTGGATCATGGGCACGTCGTGTCGATGAGGGCCGACATTCTATCGCCGTACGCCGGCGTGAATCCGGACGCGCCGTATACTTCCAGCCTCCCCGCCAAGGAGTCACGCCATGCCTTCCCTCCAGGAACTCGCACAGCAGCACTGCCGACCGCTGCGCGGCGCCGAGCACCGCATCGCGCCGCACGCCGCCGCAGCACGCCTGGCTCCCCTGCCCGGCTGGACGCTGGTTGAAGAAGGCGGCGCGATCACCCGCAGCTTCCGCTTCCCCGACTACTACAAGACGATGGCCTTCGTGAACGCGCTGGCCTTCATCGCGCACCGCGAGGACCACCATCCCGATCTGGGCGTGCACTACGACCGCTGCACGGTGCGCTACTCGACCCACGACGTGGGCGGCCTCTCCGACAACGACTTCATCTGCGCGGCCAAGGCCAGCCTGCTGGCCGGCGACGGCGACGCTTGAGCCGCAGCGCGCGCCAGCGCAGCGCGCCGCTGCACCTGATGGCCGCGCTGGCGCTGGTGCTCGCCGGCTTCTGGTTCGTTTCCCAGCTCACCGTCGCCACCTGGCTGGCACGCGAAGCCGGCCAGCGTCAGGCCGACTGGTCGCAGGGCCTCTCGCCCTGGCGCTGGGACTTTCGCGATCCGTCCAGCGTGGTGCGACACGGCAGCCACGGCCTGGACGCCGCCACGCTCACGCCGGACGGGCTGGACATCACCCTGCCCGATGACGGTGTCGCCAGCCTTTCGCTCAACCTGCGCGGCGCACAGGTGGACGCGGGCGCGGTGCGGCGGGTGCACATCGAGGCGAACGGCGATGCGCCACTCAGGATGATGCTGCTCGCAGGCGCGGACGGCGCGATTTCCACCTGGATCGACGTCGCGCACGCTCCCGGGTGGCGCGCGCAGGATGCCGACCTGCCGGCGCTGGACGCCCTCCGGCCGGGCGCCCTTCCGCCTCTGCAGGCGCTGCACCTGCGCATCGAATCCGCACCGGGCGCCCGTCTCCGCCTGCATCGACTGGAACTGCGCGCCCTGCCGTGCACCGCGCCGGCCTGCCCCGGTCATCGCCTCGCCGCGCCGCCCTTCGCGACGCCCGAGCGCCTGCTGGCCCATCGCGACCGGGCGCTGGCCCAATGGCCTGCGCTCGCAATCGAAGCCGGCGGCTGGTTCGGCGCCGCCGGACGCGGGCTTGCGGGCCTCGTGCAGCCACTTCCCGCCCTCTGGCGCGGGCTGCCCGGCGCCGCCGCCCTGCTGATCCTGTTCGCGCTGGCGCGTCGCCGCGCAGCGCGGCGCATGCAACCGGAGGCGTTTTTCCATCCCTGCATCGAACTCGCGCTCGCCCTGGGGCTGCCTCTTGCCCTGCTCCTTGCCGGCTGGCCGGCGCGCGAGACACCCGCCGCGGTCACGCTGGCATTCGCCGGCAGCCTGCTTGCGCTCGCACTCTTCCCGATCCGCGAGCCGGTGCGCTGGCGCTGGCTCGGCGACCGCCACGCCTGGGCTGCGGCACTGATTTTCACCGCGCTTGCCGTGCTGATGACCGCCCCGCTCGGCGCGATCGACGGCGGCACCGCCACGGCGCGCGATCCCTCGCGCATCCTGCGCTATCCGCTCTGGGCGCTGCTGCAGCAGGGGCTGCTGCTTGCCGCCATCGCTCCGCGCCTGCGGCAGCTCGTGCCCGATGAGCGCCTGGCCGCGCTCGCCTGCGGCACGGTCTTCGGCCTGCTGCACGCCCCCAACCTCGCCCTGATGATTTTCACCTTGATAGGCGGCACCGCCTGGGCCTGGCTGGGCTGGCGCCATCGCGCCCTGCTGCCGCTGGCCGCAAGCCACGCCGTACTCGGCCTCTGGCTGACCCACATTGCCCCGACATGGCTGCTGCGCTCGGCGGAAATCGGCGCGAGGTACCTGATGGCGCCCTGACGCGCCAGCCCACCCTTCCTTGCGGCAGTGCAACATCATTCCTACACTTGCGGACCCGCCGCAGCCCGATCGCAAACGTCATGCATCTGAATGTCCTCAAGGCCAAGATCCACCGCGCCCGCGTCACCCACGCCGAGCTCCACTACGAAGGCTCGTGCGCGATCGACGGGGTGCTGCTGGACGCCAGCGGCATCCGCGAGTACGAGCAGATCCACATCTACGACGTGAACAACGGCGAGCGCTTCGTCACCTACGCGATCCGCGCGGAGAACGGCAGCGGGATCATTTCGGTGAATGGTGCGGCGGCGCACAAGGCGAACGTGGGCGACCTGGTGATCATCTGCGCCTATGCGGTGATCGACGAGGCGGCAATGGCGGCCCACAAACCCACCCTGGTGTACCCGGACGCGCACAACGCCATCGCGCGCATCGGCAACGCGATTCCGGTGCAGGCGGCGTAACCGCTCCGCCGCGCCGGCGTCGTGCCGGCACTTCGTATCTTCGGTCGCGCGGATTCAGCCGCGCAGGCCGAGGAAGTCGGGGC
Source organism: uncultured Chiayiivirga sp. (assembly GCA_934525595.1). Lineage (GTDB taxonomy): Bacteria > Pseudomonadota > Gammaproteobacteria > Xanthomonadales > Xanthomonadaceae > Denitratimonas. The sequence goes on from CAKSZJ010000036.1 coordinate 9,949, forward strand.
TGGCGATCAGGCGCAGGGCATCCAGCCGCAGCCGCGCCTGCGGGATCGCGGCACGCAGCGCCTCGCGCTCGTCGCGCAGCGCGGTGATTTCCTCGGGGTGCACGGCCGGATTTACCCGCGCCAGCGCCTCCAGCCGCGTGATCTCGTCCTCGAACAGCGCTTCCATGTCGGCCAGCGCCGTGGCGATGGCGTCCTGCGCCTGCGCCGCGACGCCGCTGCGGCTGGCTTCCAGCATCGGAGGGACCAGCGCGTTGAGGATACGGCGGTGGCGAGTGAGGTCGATCGGCCGCTCGCCCGCGCGCTGCAGAGCGCGCAGGCTGGGGGCGTAGTCGCTGCGGTCGACCAGGCGCGTGTCGACCACCGCGCGCAGCGGCAGCGGCGCCAGGTAGCGCTGCACGCCGAGCTGCCGATCGGCCACGCATTCGAGCACGTAGGCAGCTTCCAGCAGCACGCTGCGCGGCGGCAGCGCATCGTCGATCAGGCAGGCGGCGTTGCCCAGTTCGGAAGAGATCAGCAGGTCGCCGCCCGAATGCAGCAGCGGATGATCGTCGCGCAGGTAGAGCAGGTCGTCGCGCGCCAGCGCGATGGCGCGGTCCAGGGTCGCCTGCCGCGGCCCGCTCTTGAACTCTTCGAAGGCGTCGAGGGTGAGGTACTCGGGGTCGAGCAGCACCACGCCCGGCTCCAGCGTTTCATTCTGCACGCCGAACTGTTCGAGCAGCCGCCAGGCGAAATCGTCGGTGGCGGCGTGGCGGTCATCGCGCGCCAGCGCGTCGCGCAGCAGGCTCTGGTCGGCACCGCGCTGGCTGGCCAGTTCGAGCAGGCGGTCGCGGCCGCGCGCGATGAGTTCGGACAGGCGCGCGTGTTCGCGCCGGGTTTCCCCGAGCATCGTCTCGAACGCCGCCTCGCGCGCCTCGCCCGGGCCGTAGTCCGCCACCAGCCGCAGCAGCCGGTGCCCGAACAGGCGCATCAGCTCGCGTCCGTCGGCGCAGACCCGCTCGAACGCCTCCAGCCCTTCGTCGTACCAGCGCAGCAGCACGTCCTGCGCGCTGTCTTCCACCGCCACCGCGTGGATGTTGACGTCGCCGCGCTGGCCGATGCGATCGAGCCGGCCGATGCGCTGTTCGAGCATGTCCGGATCGAGCGGCAGATCCCACAGCACCAGATGCTGGGCGAACTGGAAGTTGCGCCCCTCGGCGCCGATTTCCGAGGCGATCAGCAGGCGCGCGCCATCGGCTTGCGCGAACCAGGCGGCGTTGCGGTCGCGCTGCAGGAGGTTCATGTCCTCGTGGAAGCGCGCAAGGGCGACGCCGCTGCGGGTGCGCAGCGCGTCTTCGAGCGCCTGCACCTTGGCGCGGGTGCGGCACAGCAGCAGCACCTTGTGCGGTGCCAGCGACTCGAGCACGCCGAGCAGCCATTCCAGCCTCGGATCGCGGCTGTAGTCGTACTCCGGCTCCAGCCGGCCGGGCGCGCCGGCATCGGCGAGGAACTCGGCCATGAGGCGTCCGTCGAGCGCCGGATCGTGGTCCTCGGGCCGCAGCCGGTAAATGTATTTGACGCGCTCGGGGAAGCCGCCCACGGCCGCGCGGCGGTTGCGGATCATCACCCGCCCGGTGCCGTGGCGATCGATCAGCGCGTCCACCAGCCGCCGCCGCGCCGCCGCGTCGCCGCGCCGGATGGCATCCAGCTGCGCATCGCCAAGGCCGGCATCGACTTCGCGCAGCGCGGCTTCATCACCCGCATCCAGCGGCGAGCCGTCCAGCAGGCGCTCCACCGTGCCCGACAGCGCGACGAATCGCTGCGTCTCGCGCTCGAACTCCGCCAGATCGCGATAGCGCGCCGGATCGAGCAGCCGCAGGCGCGCGAAGTGCCCGCTCAAGCCGAGCTGCTCGGGCGTGGCGGTGAGCAGGATCGCGCCGGGCACGCGCTCGGCCAGCGACTGGGCCAGCGCGTATTCCGGGCTGGCGTTGCCCGGTTCCCAGGCCAGGTGATGGGCCTCGTCGATCACCAGAAGATCCCAGCCGGCCTCGCGCACCTGCGCGGCGCGCTTGGCACTGCGCGCCAGCCAGTTCGTGGCGGCGATGACGCCCTGCTCGTCCTCGAACGGATTGCGGCCGTCGCCGCCCATTTCGATCGACTCGCAGCGCTCCTCGTCGAAGATCGCGAAATCCAGGTTGAAGCGCCGGCGCAGCTCGACGAACCACTGGTGCACGAGGCTTTCGGGAACCAGAACGAGCACGCGGCTGGCGCGCCCGCTGGCGAGCTGCTGGGCGATGATCAGCCCGGCTTCGATGGTCTTGCCCAGCCCTACCTCATCGGCCAGCAGCAGGCGCGGCGGGCGGCGCTCGGCGGCAACCTCGGCCACGCGAAGCTGGTGCGCGATCACGTCGATGCGCGCCGCCAGCACGCCCCATCCGGGATGCCGCTGCGCGGCGGCACGGCGGCGCAACAGCTCCTGACGGAAGTCGAACTGGTCGCTGCGATCGAGACGACCCGAGATCAGCCGCGAATCGGCCTGCGACACCGGCTGCTGGGCATCGAGCTGGCCTTCGTGGAACACCTGGGCCTCGCAGTGGTAGGCATACAGGCCGGCGGCGTGTTCGATCGACTCGACCACCCACTCGCGCCCTTCCACCCGCACGCGCTCTCCCACGCGGAACTCGGCGCGCGCCAGCGGCGCGGACTCGAAGGCGTACTGGCGCACCACGCCCGAGCCGGTGAAAACGATCTGCACGAAGCGGCCGGCGAGCCGCATGACGGTGCCGAGGCCAAGTTCGGGCTCAGCGGTGGAAAACCAGCGCTGGCCGGGGACGAATTGCGATGCGGTCATCCGTCAATTTTACCCGCAATGACGCCCGGCAAGGGCATCACGATCGCCACAGGCCGCAGGGCGCGGCAGCGCGTCCTTCAGCGTGCCAGCCAGGTCGCAACCATGGCCAGCGCAGCGGGAAGGGCCTGCACGAACAGGATCTTGCGGCTCGCGGTCGCCGCACCGAAGACGCCGGCCACGACCACGCAGCCCAGGAAAAACAGTTTGATCGCGAATCCGTCGGCGCCCAGCCACAGCCCCCACGCCAGCCCGGCCACCAGAAAGCCGTTGTACAAACCCTGATTGGCCGCCAGCACCCGGCTCTGCTGCGCGAACTCGGGCGTGAGCTTGAAGACGCGGCGGCCGGCGGGCCGGGTCCACAGGAACATTTCCAGCACCAGGAACCACAGGTGCAGCACCGCGACCAGCGCGGTCAGAAGGTTGGCGGCAAGGTTCATGGGCGATGGCCACAGCGGAAACCGGGCTGCCGATCTTCGCATGTCGGCGCTACCGGGTTTGCAGCAGCGCCCCGTCGCCCTCACACTTGCGCGCTTCGCGATCACCCCTGCCCCGATACCACCGCTGCCCAGCCTGATTCCGTCGCCCGTCTGTTTTCGACCTGAAACAACGCCGGTGGATGCTGCCGGGTTCGCGCACCGGACCTTTTGCCGATGAATCACTCGTTGATGCCCCTGATCCTGCTGGTCCTCGGATTCCTGTGCCAATGGCTGGCCTGGCGGGTGCGCCTGCCGGCGATCCTGTTCCTGCTGCTGACCGGCATCGTGCTGGGCCCGGCCACCGGCCTGCTGGATCCAGATGCGATGTTCGGCGATGTGCTGTTCCCGCTGGTATCGCTGGGGGTGGCGGTGATCCTGTTCGAGGGCAGTCTCGGCCTGCGCTGGTCGGAAATACGCGGCGTGGCGCCGGTGGTGCTGAATCTGGTCACGGTCGGCGCGCTGGTCAGCCTCGTGGTACTGGCGGCGGCGGCGCGCTATCTGGTCGGGTTGTCGTGGGAATTGGCGTTGCTGTTCGGCGCGCTGACCTGCGTCACCGGGCCGACGGTGGTGGCGCCAATGCTGCGCGCGGTGCGACCGAACGCGAAGATCGCGAACGTGCTGCGCTGGGAGGGCATCATCATCGACCCGATTGGTGCGCTGTTTGCGGTGCTGGTGTTCAACTGGATCTTGCTGGGCATGGCGCGCGACACCTTCAGCGGTGCGCTCGGCGAGTTCCTGCTGACCACGGCGGTGGGCACCGGCTTCGGTGTCGCCGGTGCGATCGGCCTGGGTTTCCTGCTGCGCCGCCACTGGATTCCCGAATACCTGCACAACTACGCCACCCTGGTCGCGGTGCTTTCGGTGTTCTGGCTGTCCAATGCCGGCGCCGCCGAATCAGGCCTGCTGGCGGTGACCATCATGGGCATGTGGCTGGGCAACCACCCGCATCTGCACATGGACGACATCCTCGATTTCAAGGAGCACCTGTCCACGCTGCTGATCTCGCTGCTGTTCATCGTGCTGGCGGCGAGGCTGGACTGGCCCAGCCCCGCAATCGCACTGGGCGGAGCAGCGGTACTCGCCGTGGCGATGCTGGTGGCGCGGCCGCTGTCAGTGCTGGTCTCGACGCTGGGCAGCAGCCTGGACTGGCGCGAGCGCGCGCTGATCGCGTGGATCGCGCCGCGCGGCATCGTGGCGGCGGCGGTGTCGGCACTGTTCGCGCTGAAGCTGGAAAAGGAAGGCGTGGCCGGCGCCGAACAACTGGTGCCGCTGACCTTCCTGCTGATCATCGGCACGGTGGTGCTGCAAAGTGCCACGTCGCGCCGGCTGGCACGCCGGCTCGGGGTGTCGGAACCGGACCGGCGCGGTGTGCTGATCGTCGGCGCCAACCCGGTGGCGCGTTCACTGGCGCTGGCGCTGCAGCAGCAGAAGATCCCGGTACTGCTGGCCGACGACGACTGGGTGGCGATCCGCGCCGCGCGCATGGCCGGGCTGCGCACCTTCTTCGGCAACCCGGTTTCCGAACATGCCGATGTGCATCTGGACCTGACCGGCATCGGCTCGCTACTGGCGATATCCACGCGGCGCGAACTCAATTCGCTCTCCTGCGTGCGCTACGCGCCCGAGTTCGGCCGCGAACGCATCTTCCGCCTGCGCATCCTGCCGCCGGGCGAAGCTCCACGGCAGACGCTGTCCGGCGTGCAGTCGGGCACGCCGTTGTTCGGCAACTCGGTCACCCACCGGCAGCTCAATGAAAGCCTTGCCGCCGGCGCCGGCATCCGCAGCACCCGCCTGACCGACACCTTCGGCTGGAAGGAATACCGCGAGCGCCACGGCGAGGATGCGCTGCTGCTGTTCGCCATCGACGAACGCGGCATCCTGCGCCCTACCACCGGCAAACAGGATTGGCAGCCGAAGGCGGGCTGGACAGTGCTGGTGCTGGCCCAACCTTCAAACGGCAACGGGACAACATCCACCGATCCGGCGACGGGCTGAGCGGCGGCTGGCGTCTACTCTGCCGCGCGCAGCAGCAAGCGCCAGTCAGGGCCGAGCTTGCGTTCGTCCACGACATGCAGCTTCCAGCGTTCAGCCATGTCGGTCAGCGCCGGCAGCTGCAGCAGCGGGCGCGCTTCGGAGCCGAGCAGCAGCGGCGCGATATAGAGCAGCAGCTCATCCGCCAAGCCTTGCGCGAACAGTGCACCACACAGCACCGGGCCGGCTTCGACCTGGATTTCGTTGATGCCGCGTTCGCCCAGGCGTTGCAGGGCGGCTGGCAGCGAAAGGCCGTTTTCGTCCAGCGGCAATGGCTCGCATTCGACATTGCTGAAACGCGAATCCGGCACTTCGCCCGGCACATGGAAGAACAGCGTCGGGGCACTGCCATCGAGCAGATGCATGCCGGCGGCGGTGCGCAGATGGCGGTCCAGCACCACGCGCAGCACCGGCGCGATATCGGCTTCGGGTACGCGCGCGGTCAGGCGCGGATCGTCGGCCAGCACGGTGCCGCTGCCGGTCAGGATCGCGCCGGCACGCGCGCGCCAGTGCTGCACATCGTCGCGCGCGGCCTCGCCGGTGATCCACTTGGATTCGCCATTGCCCAGCGCGGTGCGCCCATCCAAGCTCATCGCCAGCTTGATCCGCAGCCACGGCCGGCCGCGTTCGATGCGGGACAGAAAGCCGCGATTGATCGCGCGTGCCTGCGTTTCCATCAAACCCGACTCGACCACGATCCCGGCCTCGCGAAGTCGCTCGAAACCGTTGCCGGCCACCTGCGGAAACGGATCGCGCAGCGCCGCGACCACGCGCACGACGCCCGATGCGATCAAGGCATCCACACACGGCGGGGTGCGGCCGTGGTGGGCGCAGGGTTCCAGCGTCACATAGGCGGTGGCGCCGCGCGCGCGCTCACCGGCATCGCGCAGCGCCAG
>CAKSZJ010000037.1 GCA_934525595.1 uncultured Chiayiivirga sp.
TGCGTACGGCGGGGTTTCGCGGGTGGGGCGTGTTTCGGGCGCAGGTCGGGGCTACGTCCCCGACGGAACGTTTCCGCACACCGCCGCGTTCCCGTGCATCGATGTCGCACACCGCCGCGCTTTCGCGTACCGCATCGCATCGTCGGCCACGTAGGGCCGACCTACGGGCGGGTTTGTGCGTACGGCGGGGTTTCGCGGGTGGGGCGTGTTTCGGGCGCAGGTCGGGGCTACGTCCCCGACGGAACGTTTCCGCGCACCGCCGCGTTCCCGTGCACCGATGTCGCACACCGCCGCGCCTTCGCGTACCGCATCGCATCGTCGGCCGCGTAGGGCCGACCTACGGGCGGGTTTTGTGCGTACGGCGAGGTTTCGCGGGTGGGGCGTGTTTCGAACGTAGGTCGGGGCTACGTCCCCGACGGAGCGTTTCCGTACACCGGAGAATTTCCACACACCGAAGCCGCGACCGGCACCAGCCGCAGTTCGCGGCACAGTTCGCGGACCAGCACGGGGGCGACGATGGCGGGGTGGGTGGCGGCGCCCAGATCGGTCATCTGGGTGACCGCCAGGCCGCGGTAGCCGCAGGGGTTGATGCGCGAGAAGGGCGACAGGTCCATGGCGACATTGAAGGCCAGGCCGTGAAAGCTGCAGCCGCGACGCACCCGCAGGCCGAGTGCGGCGATCTTGGCGCCGTCCACGTACACGCCCGGTGCGCCTTCGCGCCGCGTCGCGGCGATGTTCCATTCTTCCAATGTGTTGATGACGGCCTGCTCGATGCGGCATACCAGCTGGCGCACGCCGATGCCCAGGCGGCGCAGGTCGATCATCGGATAGGCCACGATCTGTCCCGGGCCGTGGTAAGTCACCTGTCCACCGCGGTCCACCGCCACCACCGGAATGTCCCCCGGCGCCAGAAGGTGCTCGGGCCTGCCGGCCTGGCCCTGGGTGAAGACCGGGTCGTGCTCGACCAGCCAAAGCTCGTCTTCGGTGTCGGGACCGCGCGCGTCGGTGAAGGCCTGCATTGCGTGCCACACCGGTTCGTAGGCCTGGCGCCCCAGTTCGCGCACCAGCACCGGGCGCAGCGGGGCAGGATCGGGCGAGGGCTCGATCAGACCGTCCACTTCACTTCCGGATGGCCGCGCAGCGCCGCGTGCGCGGCGTCGTGCTGCGCGCGGTCCCTGGCTTCGAAAACGATCCGCACGGAGACGAAGCGCCCGCCGCTCGACGCGCGCACGGTGACGTCCTCGCGCCGCACGACGATGCCGGCGGCTTCCAGCAGGGCGGGCAGTTCGCGCTCAAGCCCGGCATCGGCCGCGCCCATCGCCGAAAGCTCGAAGACGCCGGGGAACTGGAAGCCGTGGTCGGGGTTGTCGCTCTGGAGCATGCAGGTGTTCATCGCGCCATTATCGGGGCACGAATCGTGATTCCCAAGTGCCGCGCTCAGCGCTCCAGGATCGCCGTCACGCCCATGCCGCCGGCGGTGCAGATGGAGATGAGGCCGCGGCCATGGCCCTTTTCCTTGAGCAGCTTGGCGAGGGTGGCGACGATGCGCCCGCCGGTGGCGGCGAAGGGATGGCCGAAGGCGAGCGAGGAACCGACCACGTTGAACTTCGCTGGATCGATGCTGCCGAGCGCGCCGTCCAGACCGAGGCGGTCGCGGCAGAAGGTTTCCGATTCCCAGGCGCGCAGGGTGCACAGCACCTGCGCGGCGAAAGCCTCGTGGATTTCGTAGAAATCAAAGTCCTGCAGGGTCAGTCCGTGGCGCGCCAGCATCTGCGGCACCGCCCAGGCCGGTGCCAGCAGTAGGCCATCACCGTGCACGAAGTCCACCGCGGTCACCTGCGCATCGACGATGTGGGCCTGCACTTCCAGCCCGTGCGCCTTGGCCCATGCGTCGCTGCCCAGCAGCACGGCGGAGGCACCGTCGGTGAGCGGGGTGGAGTTGCCGGCGGTCAGGGTGCCCTTGCCCGAGGTCTTGTCGAAGGCGGGCTTGAGCGTGGCGAGCTTTTCGGCCGAGGTGTCCGGGCGCAGGATGTTGTCGCGGGTGACGCCGCGGAAGGGTGCCACGAGGTCTTCGAAGAAGCCGCGCTCGTACGCCGCCGCCGCCTTGTGGTGGGATTCGCAGGCGAGAAGGTCCTGATCGGCGCGCGCGATGTTCCACTCCTTGGCCATCAGCTCGCAGTGGTCGCCCATGCTCATGCCGGTGCGCGGTTCGGCCACGCCGGGGAATTCGGGCTTGAGCTCGCGCAAGGAAAAGCCCTTGAAGGCGCGCAGCCGCTCGCCGAAGCTGCGTGCGCGATTGAGGTCCAGCAGGCGCCGGCGCAGCGCCTTGTTCACCGCGATCGGCACGTCCGAGGTGGTATCCGAACCGCCGCCGATGCCTGAATCGATCTGGCCCAGCGCGATCTTGTTGGCCACGGTGATGATGCTGTCCAGACTGGTGCCGCAGGCGCGCTGCAGGGTCAGGCCGGGCGTGGTGGGTGCCAGCCCCGAGGACAGCGTCGCCTCGCGCGCGAGGTTCCAGTCGGAGGAATGCTTGAGCACCGCGCCCATCGCCACTTCGCCCAGATGCTCGCCGTGCAGGCCGAAACGCTCCACCAGCGCGCCGAGCGTGCGGATCGACATGCCGAGGTTGCCGACGTCGTAATAGGCGGTGTTGTTGCGGCAGAACGGGATGCGCACGCCGCCGATCACGCCGGCGCGTCGGGGGGATTGGGTCTTGGCCATCGCGGGGCTCACGGCGGTGGGAACAGGGAAGTCGGGATCATAGCGCAGTGTCCATACGGCAGCGAACGGAGGCGCACCGTGCGGCCACTCAGCCGGAAGGCGGCGGGACGGCGTCCTTCGGCGGCGGCAGGTCGAACCAGGCCGGCATCGCGGCCCAGAGAAAAAAGCCCCACGGGCGTTCGCGGATGCGCGCCTGCCAGGCGTCCACCGCGTGCTGCAGCAGGCCGGATGCCGCAGGATCATGCGGCCCGGTAGCGGTCAGGTCGCGCCGGCCGGTGCGGATGTCCAGTCCGAACTCGACGATCACCACCGGCACTTTCGAGATGCGCGCGATGCCGAACAGGCCGGTGGTGAAGTGTGCCGGGCGTTCGAACAACGTGACCGGCGCGGTCGGATCGTTCGGATGGGGAGGCACATCGAGCATCCCGCAGACCCAGGTGGCGTCCTGCGCATCCGCCTTGAGCGCCTTGACCGAGCGCCGCACCGCGCCGTCGGGCATCACCAGTGCGCGCCCGTTGACCCGACGCAGCTGCCGCATCCGCAGCGCGCCGTACCAGTAGGCCAGGAAGGTGCCGCCCATGGCGCGGCGGCTGAGTGGGGCGATCAGGCCGGAGATGGTGACGCCCTGCTGGCGCAGCGCGCGCAGCGCCCAGAAGCCAGGACACCAGTGGAAGAACACCCCGACCGCACTGCCGTCCACCTGCGGCCACCGGTTCCAGCCGTCCACGTAGCGCGTCAGCCAGCGGTCCGAGCGCGTCATGCACAGGTACAGGTCGGCGTGGTCGACCAGGCGCGAGAGGCGGAACTGGCGCGCCCACAGCGCCTCGTCGTCGATCGGGACATACAACCGCGCCTGCGCCAGCGCCGCCTGCCACTCCTGCCGGTAGAGCCAGGAGAAGCGCGAGCAGAAGCGCAGCCAACGGAAACTCAGTGGCCAGGGCGCGAGCGCCGCCAGTCCCGGGATCAGGTACAGCTCCAGCAGGGCGCGCAGTTCCCGGCGCATCGAGGCGAACATCGGCGGGGCACAGGGCATCGAAAAAGGGACCGCGATGGTACTGTAGCGCTCCGTTTTCCGCCCCTCGCATCCGCATGACCGCCCCCCTTTCCACCTTTGGCGCGCTGGCGCTGGAATGCTCGGCACCGATGGCCCGCAGCGCGCTGGCGCGCGAGGAGGCGGCCGAACTGGCCGATCACGTCGCCGCCGATCTCGCGCGTTTCCTACCGGGTGTCGAACAGGTGGATTTGGCGCTGGCTGCGGCCGCTTTCGACCCGTCCGAGCTGCTGCGCGCAGGCTGGCCGGTGCACGCCGCCCTGCAGGCCCTGGTCGAGCGCGCGCCCGAGCCGCACGCGCCGCGCGTCATGGGTTTTGGTGCGCACGAAGGCCGGATGCCGCAGGGCCTGGCGCCCGATCCGGCGCTGCACGGCGGGCCGCTGCGGCTGGTGCCCTTCGTGCTGCGCGGTGGCGCACAGGCCATCGCCACCGTGGCTCGGGAGATGGAGGAAAACCTGCTGGAAAAAGGCATGGCCCAGGCCGCCACCGCCCTTTTCGCCCAGCGCGCCTTCAATGCCCCGATGGAACACGCGCGCTATCTGAGCCTCAACGATCTGCTCGCCATGACGGCGATGCAGTACGAGCACGCCGGCATCGCGCCGCTGTGGCCGCTGATCGAAACCGCCCTGCTTTCCCCCGAGCGCGAGGAGTGGCTGGACGCGCCGCCCGAGCCGCTGGCGCACTGGGTCGGCGGAGAGGTGCGCATCGCGATGATGGACCTGCCGGCGTGGTCCGAGCACGGCTTCGTCCCGGCCGGCATCGATGCCGAACGCATCGGGCGCGCCTTCGACCGCTTCCAGATGCGCCAGCAGCAGTTCGCCGCGGTGCTGGGCAGCCACGGCATCCCGGTGCGCTTCGACCACTGCGGCACGGGTGAAGACCCGCGCCAGGTGCTGCGCGCCTGATCGCAGTCCACATCCCGGAGCCGCTGCCGTGTCGCTTGCCCGCCTGCCACCCCCGCCCCTGCTTGCACTGCGCAACGCGCACCTGTTCGCACCCGATGATCGCGGCATGGCGCATCTTCTCCTGGGCGGTGGCCGGGTGCTGTGGATCGGTACGCGCTGGAGCGATCTTCCGGCGTCCCTGGGCGTGGAAACGCTCGATCTGGAAGGCCGTCGCCTGGTTCCCGGCCTGATCGATGGCCACGTGCACGTCACCGGCGGCGGTGGCGAGGCGGGATTCCGCACCCGCGTGCCGGCCCTGCCCCTGTCGCGCTATACCGGCGCGGGCATCACCACGGTCATCGGGCTTCTGGGCACCGACGACGTCGCGCGCGGCCCGCGCGAACTGCTCGCCACGATCCATGCGCTGCGCGAAGAAGGCCTTTCCGCCTTCGGCTACAGCGGCGGCTATCACCTGCCACCCGCCACCCTGACCGGCTCGCTGCGCGGCGACCTGGTTTTTCTCGAACCCCTGATCGGCATCGGCGAGCTGGCGATTTCCGACCACCGCTCCAGCCAACCCTCGCTCGATGAACTGCTGCGCGTGGCTTCCGATGCCCACGTCGCCGGGCTGATGACCGGCAAGGCCGGCCTCGTGCACCTGCATCTGGGCGACGGCGAGCGCGGGCTGGAGCTGGTGCGCCAGGCGCTGGATCGCACCGAGCTGCCGGCGCGCGTATTCCAGCCCACCCACGTCAATCGGCGCCGCGCGCTGTTCGACGAGGCGATGCTCCTGGCGCGGCGCGGCGTGCCGATGGATGTCACCGCGTTTCCGGTCGAAGAGGGCGAAGACGCCTGGAGTGCCGCCGACGCCTTCCTGCGCTGGCGCGAGGCCGGTGCGCCGATGGATCGGCTCACAGTCAGCTCCGACGCCGGCGGCTGCCTGCCCTGTTTCGACGCCCATGGCCAGGTGTGCGGCATGGATGTCGGCGCCCCCGGCGCGCTGCTGCAAACCCTTGCCGAACTGCTCGCGCGCGGCGTGCCGCTGGCCGAGGCGCTGCCCGCCTTCACCTCCAGCGTCGCCGCTGCGCTGCGCCTTGCCGGCAAGGGCCGCATCGCGGTCGGCGGTGATGCCGACCTCCTGTGCCTGGACGAGGCCGGCGGCGTGCACCACCTGATCGCGCGAGGCCGGATCCACTGGCAGGACGGCTCGCGCCGTCTCGCCGGCACGTTCGAACAGGCGACGCGGCCGTCATGAAGCGCGCGCTGATCCTCGCCGGCATCGCCTCCCTGCTGCTGGCGGCGGCCACGGTGTGGTGGCTCAAGGGCCGCTCGCTCGACGTGCGCATCACCGAACCGCAGCTGCGCGCGCAGCTGGCCGAGCGCTTCCCGGTGGAACGCACCGTGCTGCTTCTGCTGCGCTGGCGTCTGACCGATCCGAGCCTGGCGTTCCTGCCGCAGCGCCAGCGCGTTGCGGTGGGAATCGACGTGCGCCTCAACCTCCGGCTGGAGGGCGGCCGCAGCGACCTGGGCGGCCGCATCGAGCTGGAAACCGGCGTCCGCTACGACGACGCGCGCGGCGCGCTGTTCCTCGTCGATCCGGTCATCACCCGGCTGGTCGTCGACGGCCTGCCCGAGCGCCATGCGCAGCACGTTACCGATTCGGTACGCGAACTGCTCGCCGAGACGTTCAGCCAGAGGCCGGTGTACACCCTCGATCCACTCGACCTGAAACAGGGCTCCGCGCGCCTGCTGCTGCGCGAGCTGCGGATCGAGGATGATGCGATCGTGGTGCGGCTGGGCCTGTGAGAGCAGGTCGTCAGGCCAGCCGCGGAGGCGGACGAAACCCCACCGCCAGACGCCAGTAAAACGGCTGCCGCCGCGCTCCAGGCCGCGCACCGTCGCCGATTGCCCCGGCGCGTTCACGCCGGCGGCGCTTGGAAAAATCCGCCAACACAGCAAAAATGCGCGGTCCGCGCCGCGCGATTGCATTCCTGGAGCAAGAAAAACCATGAGCCCAAGCAAGGTCGCCGACGGCGACGAGCGCGGCTGGATCGTTCCCATCGGCGGCGGCGAGGACAAGGAGCACGACCCGCGCATCCTCAAGCGCTTCGTGCACGTGTGCGGCGGCAGCGAAGCCGACATCGTGGTGATTCCGACGGCCAGCCGGCTGGAGGACACCGGCGCGCGCTACGAGAAGATCTTCACCGAGCTGGGCGCCGCGCGCGTCACTTCGCTCAACTTCGCCACCCGCGCCGACGGCGACCGCGAAGACTGGCTGGAGCGTATCGCCTACGCCACCGGGGTGTTCTTCACCGGCGGCAACCAGCTGCGCCTGTCCACCATCCTGGGCGGTACCCGCGCGGCCAAGATGATCCGCCAGACCAACGCCGCCGGCGTCGCCGTGGGCGGGACCAGTGCCGGTGCCAGCATCCTGTCCGAGCACATGATCGCCTTCGGCAGCGAAGGTGGCTCGCCGCGCGCCGACAGCGTGCGCCTGGCGCCGGGCCTGGGCCTCACCAACCGCTTCATCATCGATCAGCACTTCCGCCAGCGCGATCGCCTCGGACGCCTGGTCAGCGCGCTGGCCTACAACCCCTTCCCGGTCGGCATTGGCCTGGACGAGGACACCGCCGCCTTCATCGGCCCGGACAACACCCTGGACGTGGAAGGCTCCGGCGCGGTCACCGTGGTCGATGCCGACGGCGCGGAGTTCTCCTCCATGGCGCAGGCCGACGAGAACGACCCGGTCTGCCTGATCGGCCTGCGCGTGCACATCCTGGTACGCGGCGCCACCTTCAACCTCCACACCCGCCGCGCTTCGGCCGGGTTGCTGGAGCGCGGCTGAGCGGTGCGGCCGGGCGGGGCGTGCCATGCGCCCCCGGGAGCCCGGAGCGGGATTCGCGCCGATTCCCCTTCCCCGCGCTTTTGGGCATGCTGCACCTCTGACCTGGGGTTCATGTCGGAGGGGACACATGCGCATACTCGAACGTTCCGTTTACGTAGGGCCTTCGCTCTACGCGCATTTTCCGGTGATCCGGCTGGAGCTGGATCTCGGCGAGCTGGAAGCCTGGCCGAGCGTGCGCCTGGGTGAGGAATTCATCGGCAGGCTGCTCCAGGCCCTGCCCGGCCTGGCGGAACATGGCTGCTCCTATCGCGAGCCCGGCGGCTTCCTGCGCCGGCTGCGCGAGGGCGAGGGCACCTGGCTCGGGCACGTGCTCGAACACGTCGCGATCGAGCTGCAGAACATCGCCGGCGAGGATGTCACCTTCGGCAAGACCCGCAGCATCGACGGCCGCCCCGGCGTGTACAGCGTGGTGTACGAATACACCCAGCGCGAGGAAGGCATCGAGGCCGGTGTCCTTGCGCTCAAGCTCCTTTGCTCGCTCCTGCCCGAGGACATCCGGCCGGCCGGCACGGTGCCCGAGGGCTTCGACTGGACCACCGAGCGCGATGCCTTCATCCGCTTCGCGCAGCGCCAGGCGCTGGGGCCGTCCACCGCCTCGCTGGTGGCCGCGGCGCAGGCGCGCGGGATTCCCTGGCTGCGGCTCAACCAGCAGTCGCTGGTGCAGCTCGGGCACGGCAAGTACCAGCAGCGCATCCAGGCCACGGTGACCGGCAAGACCTCCTACATCGCCGTGGAGCTGGCCGGCGACAAGGAGGAAACCAACAAGATCCTCGCCGCGCTCGGCCTGCCGGTGCCGCGCCAGGAGCTGGTCACCAGCGAGGAAGGTGCGCTGCGCGCCGCGCGCCGGCTCGGCGGTGCGGTGGTCACCAAGCCCTACAACGGCAACCACGGTCGCGGCATCACCATCAACATTTCCGATCCTGACGCCGTGGCCGCAGGTTTCCGCGCCGCGCGCGAGCACTCGCGCTCGGTGATCGTGGAAACCTTCCAGGAAGGCGACGACCATCGCCTGCTCGTCGTCAACGGCGAGCTGGTCGCCGCCACCCGCCGCACGCCCGGCCACGTGGTGGGTGACGGCACGCACACGATTGCCGAACTGGTGGACATCGTGAACCAGGATCCGCGTCGCGGCGTGGGGCACGAGAAGGTGCTGACCCGCCTGGCGCTGGATGCGCACGCCGAACAGATGATGCAGCGCGCGGGCTATACCGCCGAGTCGGTGCCGCCCGCGGGCGAGACGGTGTTCCTGCGCGCCACCGGAAACCTGTCCACCGGCGGCACCGCGACCGACGTCACCGACATCATCCACCCGGACAACCGCGACATGGCGATCCGCGCGGTGCGCGCCATCGGGCTGGATGTGGGCGGCGTGGACTTCCTCACGCCCAATATCGCCGAGAGCTACAAGTCGGTGGGCGGGGCGATCTGCGAGGTCAACGCCGCGCCCGGCTTCCGCATGCACGTCGCGCCCAGCGAAGGCACCCCGCGCGATGCCGCCGGGCCGGTGATCGACATGCTGTTCCCGCCCGGCACACCCTCGCGCGTGCCGATCGCCGCGATCACCGGCACCAACGGCAAGACCACCACCGCGCGCATGCTGGCGCACGTCGTCAAGATGGCCGGCTACACGCCCGGGCTCACCACCACCGACGGCGTCTACATCGACGGCCAGCGCACGGTGGAGGGCGACATGACCGGCCCGGTGTCGGCGCGCATGGTGCTGAGCGATCCGCAGATCGACCTCGCCGTGCTGGAGACCGCGCGCGGCGGCCTGCTGCGCGCCGGCATGGGCGTCCCGGAGGTGAACGTCGGCGCGGTGCTCAACGTGCAGTCCGACCACCTGGGCATGAAGGGCATCGATTCGCTCGAACAGCTCGCCGAGGTCAAGCGCATCGTGGCCGAAGTGGCGACCGACTGCGCCGTGCTCAACGCCGACGATCCGCTGGTGCTCAAGATGTCCGGTTACGTCGAGGCCAGGAGCATCTGCTACGTCACCACCACGCCCTCGCACCCGCTGGTGCGCGAGCACATCCGTGCCGGCGGACGCGCCTGCGCGCTGGAGGCCGGCATCAACGGCCAGATGATCACGCTCTACGACAAAGGCAGCCACCTGCCGCTGCTGTGGACCCACCTGATCCCGGCCACGCTGGAAGGCCGCGCCATGCACAACGTGCAGAACGCCATGTTCGCCGCCGCCATCGCGTTTTCGCTGGGATTGAAGCTCGACGCCATCCGCCAGGGCCTGCGCACCTTCGACACCACCTTCTTCCAGGCCCCGGGCCGCATGAACGTGTTCGACGAGCACCCCTTCAAGGTGCTGTTCGACTACGGCCACAACGCCCACGCCGTGGCCGCGATGGCCGATCTGGCGCAGCGGCTCGACGTAGCGGGACGGCGCATCGTGGTGCTGGCCGGCCCGGGCGACCGACGCGACGAGGATCTTCAGGCCATCGCCGACGCCGTGGCCGGGCGCTTCGACCACTACATCTGCCGCCGCGATGATTCCCTGCGCGGGCGCGACGGCGACGCCGTGCCGCTGATCCTCTCGCGCCGGCTGAAGGAACAGGGCGTGCCGGAGGCGTCCATCTCGATCATTCCGGACGAACGGGAAGCGGTCGATTCGGCCCTGCGCATGAGCCAGGCCGGCGACCTTTTGCTGGTGTTCGCCGACGCGCTGGTGCGCTCGTGGAAGCAGATCATCAAGTTCCGCCCCGAGGGCGCACCGCCCAAGCCCGCCGCGACCATTGACGCAGTGAGCCACGCGCCAGGCGACCCGGTCGCGCTGGCGCACGAGGCGCGCCTGCGCGAGCTGATGGAAGGGGCGGTACGCGACGAACGCGGCATCGTGTTCGCGCGGGAAGTCGATGACTGAGGCGAACGCACCATCGCTGCCCTTCGACGGCTCGCGACGGCTCACCGGCCCCAACCGCCACTTCGCCGAACCCGGTGTGGTGCTGGAGTCGGCACCCGGCGTGGCCGTGGATGCGGCGCGCCTCGCGCACTGGGCCGCGAACGTGCGCGTCATGCGCGCCGCGCTCGGCTGGCCCGATGCGCCGCTCGCGGCCGAACCGCACGCGAGCGGGGCCAACCTCGCCTTCGTCGCGCCGGTGGATCGGCTGCTGTGCGCCACCGAGCTCAACGAATGGGCCTGGGGTGAGGCCTGCGGCGAGTCCGTGGGTGAAGCGCCCGGCCACCCGGCGAGCCGGGATCGCGAACAGGCCACGCACACGCTCGCCGCGCTGGCGCGCGCGCAGGAGAATCCCGCGCTGCTGGCGCTGCTCGACCAGGCGCATCGGCGCGGCGTACCGGCGCTGCTCGACGACGCACTCCTCACCCTGGGCAGCGGCGCCTTCGGGCAGGATTTTCCGCTCGCGGCGCTGCCCGCGCCCGACGCCATCGACTGGAGCGCGCGCCGCGCCGTTCCGACCGCCCTGGTCACCGGCTCCAACGGCAAGACCACCACGGTGCGGCTGATTTCCGCCCTGCTGCGCGCCAGCGGCCGCCGCGCGGGCTGGTCCTGCACCGACGGCCTGTTCGTGCAGGGCGAAAAGCTCGAAGCGGGCGACTACTCCGGCCCGGTCGGCGCGCGCACCGTGCTGCGCCGCCGCGATATCGACGCCGCCGCGCTGGAAACCGCGCGCGGCGGCATCCTGCGGCGCGGCCTGGCGGTGGAGCGCGCCGACGTCGCCGTGGTCACCAACGTCAGCGCCGACCACTTCGGCGAGTACGGCATCCACGCGCTCGAAGATCTCGTTCGCGCCAAGCTCACCCTGGCCCGCGCCATCGACGCGCGCGGCCTGCTGGTGCTCAACGCCGACGATGTGCCGCTGCGCGCGGCCGCCGGCGCGCTCGCTGTGCCGACCGGCTGGTTTTCGCTCGATGAATCGGCCGCGTTCCTTCGCGAACGCGCGCCAACCCGCCCCGCCTGCATCGCGCACGACGGGCACCTGTGGCTGCATCCGCAGGGCGTTGCCGAACCCGGCGTCTCGCTGGGCGACATCGCCGCGATGCCGCTGAGCATGGGCGGTGCGGCGGGCTACAACATCGCCAACCTCGCCGCCGCCGCGCTGGCCGGCTTCGCGCTCGGCATCGCGGCGGACACGATCCGCGCGGTGCTCGGAACGTTCGGCGCCGACAATGCCGACAACCGCGGTCGCCTCGAGCGCTGGGAGTGGCGCGGCGTGCGCGTCTGGATCGACTACGCACACAACCCTGAAGGCCTCGCCGGCCTGCTCGATCTTGCCAGCGCGCAACGCCACGGCGCGCGCCTCGGCGTCAGCCTGGGCCATGCCGGCAACCGCCTCGACGACGCGCTGCGCGCCGTGGCCCGCACCGTGGCCCGCTACCGGCCCGATCGCGTCGTGCTGAAGGATGTCGACGGCTACCTGCGCGGCCGCACGACCGGCGACGTGGCGCGGGTGATCGGCGACGCGCTGCAAACCGAAGGCGTCCCGCGCGAGGCCATCGACTTCATTCCCGACGAAGTGACCGGCGTGCGCAGCCTGCTCGAATGGGCCCGCCCCGGCGACCTGCTCGTGCTGCCAATCCTCGGTGTCCAGGCACGCGAGGAAATCCTGCGGTTGCTGGAAGCCGGCTGAGCCGGTGGCATGCCGGTTCCGCGCCGGCAGCACTTGAACCGACCCGCGGAACCCATGGGCCGCAACGCGTTGATTTTTTCAGCAGCGGGCTTGCCCACGATCGCTCGTTCGGAGGCTCCCTGGATCACCCCGCGGCGGTACGACAGGGGGCGGAACGGATACGCCACTGTCTGCTTGCCGGTACCATCCAGCGTCTTCTGCTTGATCTTCCGTGAGCCTCATGGCCGATACCCTTCGGGAAACCCTGAAACACGCAATCCACGAACTCTTGCCGCCTGATGGCAGCCCCATCGGCAACCAGCGCTTGCGGGAAAGGCTCTCGCAGCAGCGTAGCCAGGCGATTTCCGAAGACGACTATTTCGCCGCACGCGACCTGCTCGTGGCCGAGGGGCTTGCCGCTACGGGGCGCGGGCGCGGAGGTTCGGTACGCCGCATCGCACCGGAACCCTCTGCGGCGACACAACCGCTGATGCTGCAGAGGCAGGAGAAGCCGCCCGGTGCCGATGAGCCTGCACCGAGGCAGTCGGCAATGACCCTGGCGCAACTGCGCCGGGCCAAGGGCGAGGTGAAGGGCAGGAAGTCCGAAGACGGCAACAAGGTCATCGCCTACCGGCACGACCAGAAGCGCCGCAACAACCCGGACGTGGGCGTGGTGACGCCGGAGACCGACCCGGACCAGCCCAAGACCACCTGGGCCTACGATCCGCACATCGACCCGGCGCTGCAATTCGACATGGGGCGCGCCCAGATCGAGCAGTTGATCGACGACGCTCTGGCCAGCGGTGACGACGCCACCATGCGCGCCGCGCTGGAGCAGCTCAAACGCCAGGCCGCGCCCTACCTCAACTGGACCGGCAAGGCCGAGCGCACCAGCTTCGAGGTCGATACCGTCAGCCTGCACGTGCACGAGCGCATCGACCCGGCCAGCATCCTGGCGGTGGTGCGCAAGCGCCTGAAAAAGGAGAAGGGCGAACACGCCGGCACCGGCGACCTGTTCCGCGCCTGGTTCGAGGAACCGCTGCCGTATCGGGAGGCGATCGAGTTCTACAAGCACGACCGCGGCTGGGCCAACCGGCTGGTGAGCGGCGATTCCCTGCTGGTGATGAACTCGCTGCTGCAGAAGGAGGGCATGGCCGGGCAGGTGCAGATGATCTACATCGACCCGCCCTACGGCATCAAGTACGGCAGCAACTTCCAGCCCTTCGTCAACAAGCGCGACGTGAAGGACCGCAGGGACGAGGACCTCACGCAAGAGCCGGAGATGATCAAGGCGTTCCGAGATACCTGGGAGCTGGGGATTCACTCCTACCTGACGTATCTGCGGGATCGGTTGCTGCTTGCGAAGGAGTTGTTGCACGAGTCGGGCAGTGTTTTTGTTCAGATTTCGGATGAGAATCTACACCACGTACGGGAGTTGATGGATGAGATTTTAGGAGTGGAGAACTTTATCTCCCAAATTTCATATCTAACGACGAGTGGGGCGGGCAGCCCAGCAATCGGGACAAAAACACTTGCTGCAACGTTCGACCATATTGTTTGGTATGCAAAAAATCGCAGAGAGATCAAATATCGGCAGCCTTATGCTGACAAAAGCCTTGGTGGTGAAGGTTCTGATCAGTATGTGTTCATACAAAGCCCCGCTGGAGCGAGGCGCAGACTGACCCGAGAAGAAAAGGCTGAGCGAGCGTTGGATGGTCGCGTGTTTAGATACGACCAGTTCACATCTCAAACCGGTGTTGAATCGACACAGTTTCCTGTCGATATGACGGGAGAAATTTTCACTCCTTCCAAGGGCGGATGGAAGACAAATCAAGTAGGGGTGAGGCGGTTATTGCGAGCACGCCGACTTTACGGCGTAGGAAAAACCTTGACCTATGTTCGTTTTATAGATGACTTTGCGGCTTTTCCTATCAACAACTTTTGGGACGACACCCGCATCAGCGGGTTCGGTGACCCCAAGTTTTATGTTGTCCAGACCGCAAGCAAAGTGATCGAACGCTGCCTCTTGATGACCACCGATCCGGGTGGGCGTGTCCGATTTTTTGTGTGTGAGGCGGTTTGGTTAGAACGTCTCTTTCAGCGAGCCAGCGTAAATCGGTCTTC
>CAKSZJ010000038.1 GCA_934525595.1 uncultured Chiayiivirga sp.
CCGACTCGCTGATTGAGCCTCGTATCGGCGTCACGGCATCCGTAGGTCGGCCCTACGTGGCCGACGTTGGGATCAAATGTATCGGGGATGTGGCGTCAAGGCCGCGTCGGGGGCGTAGCCCCGACCTACACCAGCACCATCGCACGCCGACTCGCTGATTGAACCTCATATCGGCGTCACGGCATCCGTAGGTCGGCCCTACGTGGCCGACGTTGGGGTCAGTCGTCGTCGGGCCAGAGCGGCGCGCCGCTGCGGGCCGCCGGCCTTGGCACGGGCCGCAGTGGCTTGAGCGCGTTCCACAGCGCAAGCGCGTCGCGCAGCGCCGGAACCTCGTGGCTGCGCAGCAGCATCGCGCCGCGCTCGGCGGCCAGCAGGTGCGCAGCGGCGGAGCCAGCGGTGCGATCGAGCGGCTCGCGCCCGGTGAGTTCGCCGATCATCCGCTTGCGCGACATGCCCGCGAGCAGCGGCACGCCGAGGTCGGCAAACGCGTCCAGCCGCGCCAGCAGGGTGAGGTTGTGCTCCAGGGTCTTGCCGAAGCCGAAGCCCGGGTCCACCACGATCCGCGTCTTCGGAAGACCGGCCAGTTCGCAGGCGAAGATGCGATCGGCAAGGAAGCGGCGCACTTCGCCCACCACGTCGTCGTAGTGCGGCGCATCCTGCATGGTGCGCGGCTCGCCCTGCATGTGCATCAGCACGACGGGCACGCCCAGCTCCGCGGCCGTTTCCAGCGCGCCTTCGCGGCGCAGCGCATGGACGTCGTTGATCATGCCGGCGCCGGCCGCCACCGCCGCGCGCATCACCTCGGGCTTGGAGGTATCCACGCTGATCGGCACCTGCACTTCGCGCGCCAGCCGCTCGATCACGGGCACGACGCGCGCGATCTCCTCCTTGGCGCTTACCTCGCCGGCACCTGGCCGGGTGGATTCGCCGCCGATATCCAGCGCGTCGGCGCCCTCTTCCACAAGCCGCAGCCCGTGCGCCACCGCCGCATCGGTGTCGGCGTGCGCGCCGCTGTCGGAAAAGGAATCAGGCGTGACGTTGACCACGCCCAGGATGCGTGTGCGATCCAGCCTCAGCGGCCGGCCGGCGCAATCGAGCGTAGGGAAAAGATCGAACATGCTTGAGGGTCGGAAACGGGATGAGGGAGTGCGGGGGTCGGAGCTCGGGCTGGTAGCGTCACCAGACGCTGGTGGCGAACGGGCTCCGGTCAAGCACGCGGTGATACGGAATCCGCGCGTCTTGCGATAATGCGCTCCGGCGATTCCCGATCATCCACGCACGGTTCCCGCGCCCATCACACCTGCGGAGCGGGACCGCCCACGGCAGCGCCGGCATGAGGGCCGGAATCGTCCTTGCGCGGCGGCGAGCTCTTGCCGCTCTTGACCCAGTCCGCCGGCGGGCCGGGATCGCGCCCGGCCATGATCTCGCCGATCTGCGCCGCATCGATGGTTTCGTACTGCAGCAGCGCCTGCGCCATGGCGTGCAGCTTGTCGCTGTTGCTGCGCAGGATTTCGGTGGCCCGCGCGTAAGCGCGATCCAGGATGCCGCGCACCACTTCGTCGATCTTGCGCGCGGTTTCGTCCGAGACGTTCTTGGTCTGGGTCACCGAGCGGCCGAGGAACACCTCGTCCTCTTCCTCGCCGTAGGCGATCGGCCCCATCTCGTCGGACAGGCCCCACTTGGTGACCATGTTGCGCGCCATCTTGGTGGCGCGTTCGATGTCGTTGGACGCGCCGGTGGTGACCTTGTCCGGCCCAAAGATCAACTCCTCGGCCACGCGTCCGCCGTACAGCGAGCACAGCTGGGATTCGATCGCGACCCTGTTGTAGCTGTACTTGTCGCCCTCGGGCAGGTACATGGTCACGCCCAGGGCGCGACCGCGCGGGATGATGGTGACCTTGTAGACCGGATCGTGCTCGGGCACCAGGCGGCCGACGATGGCGTGGCCGGCCTCGTGGTAGGCGGTGAGCTTCTTTTCGTCCTCGCTCATCGCCATGGAGCGGCGCTCGGCTCCCATCATGATCTTGTCGCGGGCCTTGTCGAAGTGCTCCATGCGCACCTCGCGCGCGTTCTCGCGCGCGGCGAACAGGGCCGCCTCGTTGCACAGGTTGGCAAGGTCCGCGCCGGAGAATCCCGGCGTTCCACGCGCGATGGTCATCGGATCGACGTCGTTGTCCAGCGGCAGCTTGCGCATGTGGACCTTGAGGATCTGCTCGCGGCCCTTCACATCGGGCAGCGGCACGACCACCTGGCGGTCGAAACGCCCCGGACGCAGCAGCGCCGGATCGAGCACATCGGGGCGGTTGGTGGCCGCGATCACGATCACGCCCTCGCCGCCCTCGAATCCGTCCATTTCCACCAGCAGCTGGTTGAGGGTCTGCTCGCGCTCGTCATGCCCGCCGCCCAGACCGGCGCCACGGTGGCGGCCGACCGCGTCGATCTCGTCGATGAAGATGATGCAGGGCGCATGCTTCTTGGCCTGTTCGAACATGTCGCGCACGCGGCTGGCGCCGACGCCCACGAACATCTCGACGAAGTCCGAACCGGAAATGGAGAAGAACGGCACCTTGGCCTCGCCCGCGATGGCGCGCGCCAGGAGCGTCTTTCCGGTGCCGGGCGAACCGACCATCAGGATGCCGCGCGGAATCTTGCCGCCGAGCTTCTGGAAACGCGAGGGATCGCGCAGGAACTCGACCAGCTCGCCGACTTCCTCCTTGGCCTCGTCGCAGCCGGCCACGTCGGCGAAGGTGACCTTGACCTGGTCCTCGCTCTGCATCTTGGCGCGCGACTTGCCGAAGCTCATCGCGCCGCGCCCGCCGCCGCCAGACTGCAGCTGGCGCATGAAGAAGATGAAGATGCCGATGAAGATCACGTACGGCAGCAGGTTCAGCAGGATGTAGGCGAGCGAGGGGCCGGTGGAGATCGGCGACTGCACGATCTTGACGTTGCGCGCCACCAGGTCGTCGATCAGCTTGGGATCGTTGGGCGGCAGGGCCACGCTGAACTTGCCGCCGTCCTTGGTGACGCCGACCAGCTCGCGGCCGTTCTCCGAGTAGGTGACCTCGCTCACGCGCTCGGCGCGCACCTGCGCGAGGAACTCGGAATAGGACAGCCCCTGCGCCCCACCCGCACGCGGGGTGAAGCTCTGGAACACCGCCATCAGCACGACGGCGATCACCACCCAGAGAACAAGATTCTTGGTCAAGTCGTTCATTACTGCTTCCTGCGCCCTATCCCTGGGCCTCTCGTTTGTCGGTTGCCATCGCGTAGACCTCGGAAGACCGGCTGCGTGACGCCTCAGGCTTCCGAACCTTGACCTGCCGATAGCGCTTGCGCAAGTCCCGGATGTATTCGTCGAACCCCGCGCCCTGGAACAGCTTGATGAGGAAGGTGCCGCCGATCCGCAGGTGCCGATCGGCAAAATCCCTCGCCAGCTCCGCCAGATACATCGAACGCGGCTGGTCGACGGCATCCACCCCCGACATATTGGGTGCCATGTCGGAAAGCACAAGGTCCACCGGCTGGCCGGCAAGCAGGACTTCCAGCCGGGCCAGCGGCTCGGGCTCGCGGAAATCGCCGAGGATGAATTCGACTCCGGCCAGCGGCGGCATGTCGAGGATGTCCAGCGCGATCACGCGTCCGCTGTCGCCCAGCTCGCGCCGCACCAGCTGCGACCAGCCTCCCGGAGCCGCCCCGAGGTCCACCACCACCATGCCGGGCTTGAGCAGCCGGTCACGTTCCAGCAGCTCTTCCAGCTTGTAGGCGGCGCGCGAACGCAGGCCCTCGGCCTGGGCCTTCTTCACGAAACGGTCGGAAAAGTGCTCGCGCAGCCAGCGGTGGCTGCTCTTGCTGCGTGCCATGGAGGGGTGCGTGGGAGCGGAAAGACGTACATGGTAACCTGTCGCGCTTGTCTTCCCGCCCCGGCCGTTCATGTCCTCCCCTCTTTCATCGAACCAGAAACGCTACCTGCGCGGCCTCGCGCACCCGCTCAAGCCGGTGATCCTGGTGGGTGCGAAGGGCATCACGGATGCGCTCATTTCCGAACTGGATCTCGCGCTCGACCACCATGAGCTGATCAAGGTGCGCATTGCCGCAGACGACCGCGAGGCGCGCGACGCCGGCATCGCGGCCCTGGTGGAGCGCTCCGGCGCCCAGCTGGTGCAGCGCGTGGGCAACGTGGCCTGCCTGTTCCGGCGCAACCCGGACGCGCCGCAGGTTCCGCTGCCGCGCTGATCCTCCGTCATGCAGCTCGCTCACCAATCCGATGAAGGCCACCATGCGGTACGCCGCCTGGGCGCTGACTTCGTGCAGGTGGGCGATCGGGTCTTTTCCGCGAGTCTGCTGCTCTCGCCGGAGCGCTGCATCGAAGACTTTGCGCCGCGATCGCTCGATGAATTCGACGCCGCCGCCATCCAAGCCATCCTTGCGCTTGATCCGGCCGTGGTGCTGATCGGCACCGGCGAGCGGCAGCGGCTCGCACCGCCGACGCTGATGGCGGCGTTCCTGACGCGCGGGATCGGGCTGGAAGCCATGGACAGCGCCGCGGCGGCGCGCACTTTCAACCTGCTGGCCGGTGAAGGCCGGCGCGTGGTGGCCGCATTCCTTCTGGGCTCGCCGGCCTCCTGAGCCGCGTGCCGCCGGCGCGCGCGTCCGCGCTCCACTATCATCGCCCGACACTCCCCGGCCACAGGAGCCGCCATGTCCCGTTCCCGCTTCGCCACCCCGCTGCTGCTCTCGCTCACCGCCGCCGGTACGCTCGGCCTCGGAACGGCCCAGGCGGCCATCGTCGATCTGCCTGCGGGCTACGCGCTGGTCGACGACGCGCCGGCGAAAACCCAGGCCAAAGACAAGAAGGCCGGGCACGAACACCGCTGCGGAGCCCACCACGCCGATCACACCGATCACGCCAAGGACAGCAAGGAAGGCACGTGCGGCGCAGACCATGCCGAACACGCCCAGCACATGAAGGATGGCCACGAGGGCGCCTGCGGCGCCGACCATCACGCCACGACCGATGCCGACAAGAGCGAGCAGGAAGGCAAGTGCGGAGAGGGGAAGTGCGGCGAAGGAAAGTGCGGCGGCATGGCCTGATGCCGCGCGTCGCGGCGACATGACTGCGGAGCCTCCCCGCGCCCTGCACGCCCGCTGCGCAGGCCTCGGCCTGCGCCGCCCGCTCGCCGCCGCCCTGCTCGCGGCGCCTGCGGGCGCAGTGGACTTCCTCGAAGTCGCGCCGGAGAACTGGATCGGCGTGGGCGGGCGCCACGGCAAGGCATTCGCCGCGCTCGCCGAGCGCCATCCCATCGTCTGCCACGGCCTGTCGCTCTCGCTCGGCGGCCCGGCGCCGCTCGACGTGGACTTCATCGCGAAACTGAAGGCGTTTCTGGATCGCTGGAACGCGCCGATCTACAGCGAGCACCTGAGCTGGTGCGCCGACGAAGGCCACCTGTACGACCTCGCGCCGATCCCCTTCACCGAGGAAGGCGTGCGTCACACCGCGGCGCGCATCGCGCGGGTGCAGGACGTACTGGGCAGGCGCATCGCGGTGGAGAACGTGTCCTACTACGCCGCGCCGTGGCAGGACATGCCCGAGATCGATTTCATCAAGGCGGTCCTGCATGAGGCCGACTGCGAACTGCTGCTGGACGTGAACAACATCCACGTCAACGCCACCAATCACGGCTACGACGCCCTCGCCTTCCTGCACGCACTTCCTCCGGAACGGGTTCGCTACATCCACGTCGCCGGCCATTTCGTGCAGGCACCCGATCTGCTGGTGGATACCCACGGCGCCGCGGTGATCGATCCGGTGTGGTCGCTGCTCGCGGCGGCCTATCGCCATGCCGGCGTGCTGCCGACCCTGCTGGAGCGCGACTTCAATTTCCCGCCGCTGTCCGAACTGCTCGTGGAAGTCGACGCGATCCGCGCATCTCAGGATGCCGCACTGGCCGGCGGAGCGCGCGCGCGTGCCGCCTGAGGCCTCCCGCCTGGCGCACCAGCAGGCAGCCTTTGCCGCCTACCTGCGCGATCCCGCGCGCACCGAAGCGCCGCCCGCCGCGCCCGAGCGACTGGCGCTCTACCGCGAGCTTTTCTTCAACACACTGCGCGATCTCGTCGGCAGCACCTTTCCGGTGCTCCGCGCGATCCTTGGTGAAGCCGGCTGGGAAGCGCTGATCCGCCAATTCCAGCGCGACCACCGCTGCCGCACGCCGCTCTTTCCCGAACTCGGCCGCGAGTTCCTCGACTGGCTCGACACGCGCCCCGCGCAGCCGCCGTTCCTGCACGAGCTGGCGCACTACGAATGGATCGAACTGGCACTGGCGCTGGATGAGGCCGAGGCGGTGCCAGAAGACATCACCCCAGACGGCGACCCGCTGGACGCTGTGCCGGTGGTCTCGCCGCTGGCCTGGCCGCTGGCCTACCGTTTCCCGGTGCACCGCATCGCACCCACGTTCCAGCCGCAGGAGCCACCGGATTCGCCGACCTTCCTGCTGATCCGGCGCGATGCAGCGGACCGCATCCACTTCCACGAAATCGACGCGCTCACCCATGCCCTGCTGCAGGCGCTGCACGACGAGTGCACGGCGCGTTCAGGCCACGAGCTGATCGAGCGCCTCGCCGCCGGCCATCCTGACTCCGCAACGCTGAGCGCACACGCCGCCGAGCGCCTGCGCGAACTGCGCGCACGCGGCGCGATCTGCGGTACGCGGCGCGCGTGAACCGGGGCTGGCCCGCGCGGCGCGCACGCGACGAGCCACCGCGCGCTGCTTGCTAGACTTCCGCGATGACCGCTTCCCCCGACTACGGCGCAGCCTTCGCCAGCACCATCGCCGCGCGCTTTCGCGGCTTCCTGCCCGTGGTTGTCGACGTGGAAACCGGCGGCTTCGACTGCAACCGTCACGCCCTGCTGGAAGTCGCGGCGGTGCCGATCGAACTGGACGCCTCCGGGCTCGCCATACCCGGCGCCACCCTCCACGCTCACGTCGCCCCCTTCCCCGGCGCCGAGCTCGACCCCCGCTCGCTGGACATCACCGGCATCGACCCGGACAACCCGCTGCGCGGCGCGCTGCCCGAACGCGCCGCGCTGGACCACATCTTCAGCGGCGTGCGCCAAGCGGTGCGCGAAGCCGGCTGCAACCGCGCGATCCTGGTGGGACACAACGCCAGCTTCGACCTCGGCTTCATCAACGCGGCGGCGCTGCGCGTGGCGCACAAGCGCAACCCGTTCCACCCGTTCAGCAGCTTCGATACCGTGGCCCTCGCCGGCCTCGCCTATGGGCAGACGGTGCTGGCCAAGGCAACGGACGCTGCCGGCCTGGAGTGGGACGCCAACCAGGCCCACTCGGCCATCTACGACGCGGAAATCACCGCAGCGCTCTTCTGCGGCATCGTCAACCGCTGGCGCGCACTCTCGCTGCTGGATCAGACGCCACGCGCCTGAGCCAGACGAAGAAAGCCCGCTCATAAAGCGGGCTTTCCTTTTCCTGACATGGAGGCTGGGTCGGAATCGAACCGTGCCGTGACATGAAGGTATTGCAACGACTGTAAGGCACCATACTCCGAACGTTACCCCCAAAGTTACCCCCAGCTTGTCGCGACACCCCGTGAATCCACCAGTACGCATCCTGTCGTCGGCACCACCAGCACCGGCACGGTTTCCGGGTGATCGGATCGGCCAAGAAAAAGCCCGGCACATGGCCGGGCTTCGTCGGGGTCAGTAGGGCGGGTCAGTGCGCCGTGCTGATGGCAGGTGCTACCTGACCGCTGCCGCACGCGCGAGTGCATCGGCAACCGTCTGGGTAACTCCCAGCAGGTTGTGCAGGCTGTTGATGGTCGCCCAGCCCCTTTCCTGTGTGCCGCTACAGTCCTCGAAATACTCGGCGAACCCGGCGTTCATCACATCCAGCACTTCCTCAAGCTGGTTGATGTAGTGCCACAGTTCGGTAATGGTCTGGGCCTGGGGGTTGGCGATGCTCATGCCTGTCCCTCCTTCGCACGAACCTCGGCCTGTTCGGCCATCTGCTCATAGGCACGGGCGCAATCAGCTTGTGCCTGGGCGAGTGCCTGGGATGATTCACGCGGCTCCAGTCCGTAGGCATAGGCGTACAGGCGACAGGCCTGTGCCTGGACACGATGCGCGCGGGCGACGTGGTGGTGATAGGTGGTGCTGGTGGTGTTCATGCCTTGCCTCCCTTCTTCGACGCGGCTTTGAGCTGGTCGTAATTGGCGTTGGCGATGAAGTGCGTCATTGCCCCTTGGACATCGGCCAGGAACGCCAGCAGGAAGCCGATGCTCCGGATGGTATCCATGCTGATGGGGTCGCTGGCCGAAGCGGCGTCTGCCAGCAGGTCGCCGATGGCCTCGATGCCATGGGTGACCGGCGTCAGGACATTCTCGGCAGCCAGTTCGGCGCGCGCCGGGTCTTCCAAGTTCATGGCGCTGATCAGCAGGTATTCCAGACCGGGCGAGTTCTCAGGCTGGGCGGATGGGGCTGCCGTGGTGACGGGGGCGCTCATGCCAGAATCTCCCCTGCCGTCGTCATCATGCTGGCGTGGTGGTGCAGGTGGGCGGCCAGTGCCTGGGCGTCGGTCGGGCCAAGCTCGAACTGAACCAGTGGACCACGGGAAAGGCCGGCCGGAATCCTGCGATCGGTACAGACCTTCACGGTCAGCGTGAGGGGCTGACGCTCGAACATCAGGCGCAGGCCACCGGCCTGCATACGCGTGGTGCGCGGGGCGGGAGCGTTCATCGTGTGGCCTCCTTCGACGGCAGAGCGCGGGTGCTCTCCGCTGCCAGCGCCTGACGGGCGCGCCGGATTTCGCAGGCCAACAGGTACAAAACGCCATCCTGAATCTGGTCGGCGTAGCTGGTGAAGCTCTCAAGGCCTGGGCCGCAAAGGATGCTCGCCAACGATTCGGCAAGCCGGATGTGAGTCGATGCGTCGTCGGTGAAGTTGCCGTGCATGGGCGGCGCGTCGATGTGCGCCGGGTCCAACGGTGCTGCGGTGGTGGTGCTCATGGTGTGGTTCCTCGGTTCGGTTTGGGTTGAACCGCCACCGGGCGCTGCGAAACGCAGGGTGAGGGCGTGTCCGATTTTTTGTGTGTGAGGCGGTTTGGTTAGAACGTCTCTTTCAGCGAGCCAGCGTAAATCGGTCTTC
>CAKSZJ010000039.1 GCA_934525595.1 uncultured Chiayiivirga sp.
CGTCGGCCACGCAGGGCCGACCTACGGGGTGGAGCGCTGGCCGATGGGGGCCGGGTTGCGGCGGGCGTGAGGTCGCGATTCGTAGGTCGGGGCTACGTCCCCGACGGTTCGGTGCGCATGGCCCGGGAGGTGGTGTGCGGCGGCATCGGGCGGATGCGTATCCGGCGGTTCCCTATGCCAGCGGTTCGAAGCGGGCGGTGAAGTGACGCAGCTGTTTGGGCTCGTGGGCGATGCGGTAGCCGGGGAGCGTCGGTGCGCGGCGGGCGACTTCCTCGCAGACTTCGATGACGTAGTCGATGTGGCTCTGGGTGTAGGTGCGACGCGGGATGGCCAGGCGCACCAGCTCCATGGCGGCGGCGGTTTCCGAGCCGTCCGGATGGCGGCCGAACATCACCGTGCCGATCTCGCAGCCACGCACGCCGCCGGCTTCGTACAGCGCCACCGCAAGCGCCTGGCCGGGATATTGGAGCGGTTCGATGTGCGGCAGCATCGCCTTCGCATCCAGATAGACGGCGTGGCCGCCGATGGGCTGGATCACCGGGATGCCGGCGTTCGCCAGCGCTTCGCCAAGGTAGGCGGTGGAGCGGATGCGGTAGCGCAGGTAGTCGTGGTCGACGACTTCCCTGAGGCCCTGGGCCAGGGCTTCCAGGTCGCGCCCGGCGAGGCCGCCGTAGGTGGGGAAGCCTTCCGTGAGGATCAGCAGCGCGCGGCACTGTTCGGCCAGTGCATCGTCGTTGAGCGCCAGCCAGCCGCCGATGTTGCCCATCGGATCCTTCTTGGCGCTCATGGTCATGCCGTCGGCCAGGCGCGCCATCTCGCGCACGATGTCGGCGACGTCGCGCTCGCCCTGGCCCTGCTCGCGCTCGCGGATGAACCAGGCGTTTTCGGCGAAGCGGCAGGCATCCAGGAACAGCGGCACGCCGTGGCGGCGGCAGATCTCGTGCGTCTCGCGCAGGTTGGACAGGCTGACCGGCTGGCCGCCGCCGGAATTGTTGGTGAGGGTGAGCATCACCACCGGCACGCGTCCTGCGTTGGCGGTGAGGAAGGCGTCGAGGCGCGCGGTGTCGATGTTGCCCTTGAAGGGGTGGCGGCTGGCCGGGTCGCGGCCCTCGGCGATCACCAGATCGACGGCTTCGGCGCCGGTGTATTCGATGTTGGCGCGGGTGGTGTCGAAGTGGGTGTTGCTGGGGATCGCGCGTCCGCTGCCGCCCAGCGCGGTGAAGAGGATCTTCTCCGCGGCGCGGCCCTGGTGGGTGGGGATGACGTGGGTGAACGGGAACAGTTCCTGCACCGCGCTGCGGAAAATCTCGAACGAGGGGCTGCCGGCGTAGGATTCGTCGCCGTGCTGGATCGCAGCCCACTGGTCGCGGCTCATCGCGCCGGTGCCCGAGTCGGTCAGGAGGTCGATCATCACGTCGTCCGCGTGCAGGCCGAAGAGGTTGTAGCCGGCCGTCGCGACGGCTTCGCGGCGCTGCGCTTCGGTCGTCATGCGCAGCGGCGCGACCGAGTGGATGCGGAAGGGTTCGATGATGGTGCGAAAGGCCACGTCTGGCTCCTGCGGCGGCATGCGCCGGATGCGGTGAAGGCGGCGGGCTGCCGGCGCCGAACCGGGAAACTGTAGCCTATGGCCGCTGTGCGCGGGCAGCGGCGGCTTGAAATCGGCCGCTGCGGGCCTCATGTTGGCGAGTGTTTTCCACGACCCCAATCAAGGAGCCTGGCCATGGCCACGGTGACGTTCAAAGGCAATCCGGTCCGCGTCGGCGGCACGTTCCCACAGGTCGGCGGCAAGGCGCCGGCGTTCCGTCTGGTGGCAGGGGATCTTTCCGAGCGCACGCTCGCGGACTTCGCCGGCAAGCGCAAGGTGCTGAACATCTTCCCGAGCGTCGATACCGGCGTCTGCGCGGCCTCGGTGCGGCGCTTCAACCAGGAGGCGGCCACGCTCGAAAACACGGTGGTGCTGTGCATTTCCGCCGATCTGCCGTTCGCGCAGGCGCGCTTCTGCGGCGCCGAGGGAATCGACAGCGTCGTGATGCTGTCGACGATGCGGGGGCGCGAGTTCCTGAACGACTACGGCGTGGCGATCGAGGAAGGCCCGCTGGCCGGACTGGCGACGCGCGCGGTGGTGGTGCTGGACGAGCACGACACCGTGCGTCACGTGGAAAAGGTGGCGGAAATCACCCGGGAACCGGAGTACGCTGCCGCCCTCGCCGCGCTGGCCTGAGCGAAAAGTCCGGGACCGGGACACCCGGTCCCGCTGCAGTCCATGGCTCCCGCGCGTCGCTGATTTTCCGCAAGGACACTCCCGAGCCATGTCTTCCATCCGCACCCGTTTCGCGCCGCTCGCGCGCGAGATGCGCCGCACTTTCACGCTCGCGCTGCCGCTGATCTTCGGGCACGTGGCGACCGGCATGATCGGCTTCGTCGATTCGGTGCTGGCCGGCCATCATCATCCCAACACCCTGGCGGCGGTGGCGGTGGGCGCGGCGATCTGGTCGGTGGTGGCGATCGTGCTGGTGGGCGTGCTGCTGGCGGTGCCGCCTTCGGTATCACACCTGGCCGGTGCCGGGCGACGCGCCGAAATTCCTTCGCTGTTTCGCCAGACGCTGTGGCTGGCGGCGGCGCTGGCGGCGCTGCTGGTCGGATTCCTGCAGCTCGCCACCGGGCTGCTGGAACCCATGGGCATCGCCGAGGAAATCCGGCCCGCCGCGGCCGACTTCATCCACGGCGTGCGCTGGGGCGTTCCGGCGCTGGCCTTCTACCTGTGCATGCGCTACCTGAGCGAGGGCCTGCACTGGACCCTGCCCACGATGGTGCTGGGCGTCTCCGGGCTCGCCATCCTGGCACCGCTGGGCTACGTGCTGATGTTCGGCCGCTTCGGCCTGCCCGAGCAGGGTGCCGGCGGCGTGGGCTATGCCACCTCGATCATGCTCTGGTGCCAGGCGCTGGCCTTCGCGACGCACCTGGCGACCAGCCGGCGCTTCGCGGATCTGGCCCTGTTCGGGCGCTGGGAGTGGCCGCGGTGGGAGGCGATCCGCGGGCTGCTGGCGCTCGGCGTTCCGATCGGCGTGACGGTGGCGATGGAGGGCGGACTGTTCATCGCCACGGCGCTTCTGATCGGACGCATGGGCGAAGTGCCGGCAGCGGCCCACCAGATCGCGATCAACGTCGCCTCGATCACCTTCATGGGCGCGCTGGCACTGGCCGAGGCCACCACGGTGCGGGTCGGCCACGCCGCCGGCGCCGGAGATCGCCACGGGCTGAGGCGCGCCATCCTGGCCGGCTATGTCATCGTGATCGGCGTGCAGCTGGTCACGGCGTCGGCGATCGCGCTGGGCAACGACCTGATCGCCTCCATCTACACCCGCGATGCGGCGGTGCTGTCGCTGGCGGCCATGCTGCTGCTCTACGCCGCCGCCTTCCAGGTGTCCGACGGCATCCAGGTGGTCTCCAGCGCGTCGCTGCGCGGGCTCAAGGACACGCGCGTACCGATGCTGCTGGCGGCCTTTGCCTACTGGTGCGTCGGGATGCCGCTGGCCGCCGGCCTCGGGCTCGGGCTGGGCTGGGGCGCGCCGGGCATGTGGGTGGGGCTGGTGGCGGGATTGACCTTCGCGGCGCTGCTGCTGGGCCTGCGGCTGCGCCACAGCCTGCGCCAACGGCCGCCTGAACCACGCGCCCGTACCGCGGCACCCGTGCCCTCCGGCACGTAGCCCGCGCCGGGCAAACGCGTATTCTTGTCCCCACATCCCCGTTCTTACGCGATAACGCCATGTCTCGATCTGCTCCCGGACCGCTGCTGCGGTTTGCCCGCGCCGGCTGGAACGCCGTCAACTTCACCCGCCGGCTGGTCTTCAACGCGCTCTTCCTGTTCATCGGGCTGATCCTGCTCGTGGCGCTGTTCAGCGGCCGCCCCAAGCTGCCCGAGCGCAGCGCGCTGGTGATCGCGCCGCAGGGCCAGGTGGTGGAGCAGTTCAGCGCCGATCCGTTCGAGCGCGCGCTGTCCAAGGCGATGAACCAGCCGCTGCCGGAAACCCAGCTGCGCGATCTGGTGCGCGCGCTGGAGGCGGCCGCCACGGATTCCCGCATCGAGCGGGTGGTGATCCGTCCCGACCAGATGACCGGGATCGGCTTCGCCGCGCTCGAAGAGCTGGCGCGTGCGGTGACCGAGTTCAGGAAGAGCGGCAAGCAGCTGGTGGCCTACGCCGACGGCATGGACCAGAAGCAGTATTACCTCGCCGCGCTCGCCGACGAGGTCTACCTGCACCCGGACGGCATGGTGCTGCTCGAAGGCCTGTCGCGCTACCGCGCCTACTACCGCGAGGCACTGGAGGACAAGCTCGGCGTCGATGTGCACCTGTTCCGCGTCGGCGAATACAAGTCCGCCGCCGAGCCCTACATCCTCGACGCCGCCTCGCCCGAGTCGCGCGAGGCCGATCTCTACTGGATGAACGACCTTTGGCGGCACTTCCTGGCCGACGTGGCGCGGCTGCGCTCGCTGGATGCGGACGCGCTGCAGGCCGGCATCGACGACTTCGCCGCGCGGGTCGAGTCCGTGGCCGGCGACATGGGCAAGCTCGCGCTGGAGCAGAAGCTGGTGGACGGCCTCGTCACCCAGGACCAGTTCCGCGATCTGATGGTCGAGCGCGGCGTCGAGGACACCGAAACCCACAGCTTCCGCCAGGTGTCGATGGACGCCTATCTCGGCTTCGTGGACCGCGAGCACCCGGCCTTCGATGCGCGGCCCAAGGTGGCCATCGTGGTGGCCCAGGGCGAAATCGCTGCCGGCGACCTGCCGCCCGGCACCGTGGGCGGCGTGTCCACCTCGCGCCTGCTGCGCGATGCGCGCGAGGACGCGGACGTGAAGGCCGTGGTGCTGCGCGTGGACTCCCCCGGCGGCGGCGTGTTTCCGTCCGAGCAGATCCGCCGCGAAGTGGAGCTGATCCGCGCCGCCGGCAAGCCGGTGGTGGTCTCGATGGGCAACGTGGCCGCCTCGGGCGGCTACTGGATCTCGATGAACGCCGACGCGATCTACGCCCAGCCCACCACCATCACCGGCTCGATCGGCATCTTCGGCCTGTTCATGACCATCCCCGACACCCTG
Source organism: uncultured Chiayiivirga sp. (assembly GCA_934525595.1). Classification (GTDB taxonomy): domain Bacteria; phylum Pseudomonadota; class Gammaproteobacteria; order Xanthomonadales; family Xanthomonadaceae; genus Denitratimonas. The sequence goes on from CAKSZJ010000039.1 coordinate 5,099, forward strand.
GCCAAGGTCGGCGTGCACGTCGACGGCGTGGCGACCACGAAGATCGCCGGCGCCTTCGATCCCACCCGCCCGATGTCGGCCGAGGTGGGCAAGACCATCCAGGCCATCATCGACCAGGGCTACCGCCAGTTCATCGAGAAGGTGGCTGCGGCACGCGAAACGACGCCCGAGGCGATCGATCAGGTCGCGCGCGGGCGGGTCTGGAGCGGCGCGCAGGCCGAAGAGCGCGGCCTGGTGGACGAACTGGGCGGGCTGCACGATGCCGTCGCCGAGGCCGCGCGCCGCGCGACCCTGCCGAGCGACGGCTACCGGGTGCAGTACGTCGAAAAGACCCTGTCGCCGTTCGAGCAGGTGCTGGTGAACGCCGGGCGGAACGCCACCGCGCGCGCGCTGATGCGCGAGGTCGGGCTGCCGTCCGTGCTGCTCGACGCGTCGGGCGCGCGGGAGCTTGGCAAGACGCTGCGCCTGCTGGATTCCCCGCCCGAAGGCGGACGCCCGTTCAAGGTGGCGGCGCACTGCTTCTGCGAGCCCTGATCATCATTCAGCCATTCCCATGCCCGCGCACCCGCTGTCGATCGAGGACGCCGCCCGCGCACTGCGCGCCGGCGGCGTGATCGCCTATCCGACCGAAGCGGTCTGGGGCCTAGGCTGTGATCCTTTCGACGCCGCGGCGCTCGCGCGCCTGCTGGCGATCAAGCAGCGCCCGGTGGCCAAGGGCATGATCGTCATCGCCGCCCATCCCGCACAGGTGGCGCGCTACCTGTGCTGGAACGCGCTCGCGCCGGAACGCCGCGACCAGGTGCTGGCCAGCTGGCCGGGGCCCAACACCTGGCTGGTTCCCTGCACCGACGCGGTGCCCGTGTCCCTGCGCGGCGACCACGACACGCTCGCGGTGCGCATCACCGCGCACCCGGTGGCCGCCGCGCTGTGCGAGGCCTTCGGCGGGCCGATCGTGTCCACCAGCGCCAACCGCGCCGGCGCGCCGCCGGCGCGGCGCATCGGGGATCTCGCTGACGATTTGCGCGACGCGCTGGACGGATGGGTCGAGGGAGACACCGGCGACCGCGCCCTGCCCTCGGTCATCCGCGACGCGCGTGACGGGCGGATCATCCGCCCAGGCTGAGGCCGCCGGGCGGCGTCAGACGCTGCCGGCGACGACCTCGCCGTCGGCGATCACCACGTCGGCCGGGCGCGCCGCGAACAGGCCCACCGTCACCACGCCGACGATCTGGTTGATGCGCGCCTCCAGCGCCACCGGATCGGTGATGGAAAGGCCGTGCACGTCGAGGATCCAGTTGCCGTTGTCGGTGACGACGCCGTCGCGCCAGACCGGCTGGCCGCCGAGGCGGAGCAGTTCGCGCGCGACGTGGCTGCGCGCCATCGGGATCACCTCCACCGGCAGCGGGAAGCGCCCGAGTACGTCCACCCGCTTGGAGGCATCGAGCACGCAGACGAAGCGCTCGCTGGCCGCGGCAATGATCTTCTCGCGCGTCAGCGCCGCGCCGCCGCCCTTGATCAGGCGGCGCTGCGGATCGCATTCGTCGGCCCCGTCCACGTAGAGCCCGAGCGGGCCTTCGGCGTTGAGGTCAAGCACCTCGATGCCGCGCTGGCGCAGCAGCGCGGTGCTCTGCTCGGAGCTGGAGACCGCGCCCTTGATCAACCCCGGCTCGCGCCCCAGCGCCTCGATGAACCAACGCACGGTCGAGCCGGTGCCGACCCCGACCACCGCGCCTTTTTCGACGAATTCGAGCGCGCGCTCGGCTGACAGGCGCTTGGCGTTTTCAATGTCCGATGACATGCGGGGCTCCGTGTTCCAAATGGATTGTCTGCGAAAAGTCCGGATGCCCGGATCGACATCCGGGGCAGGTGGGGCAATGAGGCTGAAAGGCTAGGGCAGCGGCTTCAAACCCAGCTCTTTCAGAAAGCCGTTGTGCGTCTCCTTCGCCGCCGCAATCGCCTTTTCGATCTCCGCCAGCTCCCGGTGCGTGTCATCCAGATCGATCTCGGCCTCGGCCACCGCCGTGCTGATGTAGCGGGAGATGTTCAGGTTGAAATCGTTCTTCTCGATCTCGGCCATCTCCACCCGGCGCGAGTAGCGCGCCGCTTCCTCGCGGAACTGGTAGGTCTGGACGATCCTGGCGATGTGCTCGGGCTTGAGCTGGTTCTGGCGCTTGCCTTTTTCAAAGTGCTCGGCGGCGTTGATGAACAACACATCGTCCGGCTTCTTGCACTTCTTCAGCACCAGGATGCAGACCGGGATGCCGGTGGAATAGAACAGGTTGGCCGGCAGCCCGATCACCGTGTCGATGTGGCCGTCCTCCAGCAGCTTGCGGCGGATGTCCGCTTCCTTGCCGCCGCGGAACAGCACGCCGTGCGGCAGGATGATCGCCATCACGCCGTCATCCTTCAGGTAATGCAGGCCGTGCAGCAGGAA
>CAKSZJ010000040.1 GCA_934525595.1 uncultured Chiayiivirga sp.
TTGGACTCGAACCAACGACCCCCTGATTAACAGTCAAGTGCTCTAACCGGCTGAGCTATTCGGGCGGGCCGCCCATTATATGGCGTGGCGTGAGGCGGTCAAGACGCGGATGCGCGGGACGGCTGTAGAGCTGCAATCGTTCAGGAACGATCGGTTCCCGCGCCACCCTCCGGCGCATCGCGTTCCTGCAGCGCCATGCGTGCCAGCGCCAGCAGGCGCTCGGATGAAGGTGCGGCCAGGCGCTGGCGGAAGGCGGTGAGCGTTGCGTCGCGGTCGAGCTCGCGGACGTTGGCCAGGGTATCGGCCAGGGCATGGCCGAGGCTGTCGAAGATGAGGCCGTAGGCCACCGCGTGGACCAGCCCGCCGCCGAGGGTTCCGAGGCCAGGGAATGCCTTGAGTGCGTTGCCTACCACCGCCAGGGTGATGGAACTTCCGGTGCGCAGCAGGCCACCGGCGCGCGAAAGCAGGTCGTCGATGTCCACGTCGCGCGCGCCCAGACCGTGGATCCGGCACAGCTCGCGGGTCAGGGCAGTTGCCAGCGCACCCTGGATCACCAGGTCGGTGCCCGGCGCAACGGCCGCAAGCGCGCCGACTACGGCGCGGCGGGTGTAGCGCTCGATGGCCTTGTCGCTGCGCTCCCGTTGTTCGCGGCGCTCGCCTTCGGCAAGGCGCGCGTCCACGTGGGCGAAGAGGGCGGCTTCGCGCCCGGGCTCCAGCGCCGGTGCGCCCGCGCGCGCGATCCGGCCGAGCGCACGCTGCAGCGCGTCGACCTGCGCCGGGCGCTCGCGCACGATGGTTTCCCGCCTGCCGTCGGGGTGTTCGCGCATCACGTCTTCGGTGTGGCCGGCGCTGGCGCTGATGACCTCGGCCCGCAGCTCGCGCGCTGTCTGGCCGAGTCGGTCGGTGAGCGCCTTGCGTTCCGTCGGCGTGTAGCGGTCTGCCTTGTTCAGCACCAGCACCAGCGGGCGGCCGAACTGCGCCAGCGCGGCCAGCTCCTCGCGCTGGCTGCGCGAGAGGTCGGCATCGACCACGTAGATCAGGGCGTGCGAGCGTGCGGCCTCGGCCCGCGCCAGTGCGATGCGTTCGCTGTCTCCGGCTTCGAAGCTGCCGGGGACGTCCGCAAGTTCCAGCGTGCGGCCGTCCGGCAGCACGCCGCGGTGGCGGCCGATATGCGCGGTCGAACCGCCGAGCACGGCGATTTCCGGCGCGGCGTCCGGCGCGAGCGCCTTGAGCAGGCTGCTCTTGCCGGTAGAAATCTGCCCGAACAGGCAAACCTGGACCGTGCCTTCGGCGCGGCGGCGGTCCAGTTCACCCAGCTCCCCGCGCGCTTCGAAACCCTCCGGTGCGGCGCTGCCGATGCGCTCGATGCGCGCTTCCAGCGTGGCGCGATCGATCAGCGCCGCGCGCGGCGTGCGCGAAGCGCGCGGGCGCAGCAGACGCCACAGGCCCCACAGCGCCAGCGCCGCCAGTGCGGCAAGGAGTGCGGCAAAACCGATGCGCACAAACTCCGGCCAGGCTTGCAGGCGCTCCCACACCGAAAGCGCGGCGTCGGTGGCGCGCAGCAGGGTCAGGGTGAGCATCGCCGCGCCGAGGATCAGCGCGGCGGCAAGCAGAAGTCGCAGGGGCTGGCTGGGTCGGTTCATCGCCTGCTCGTGGTGGGGTGACGCAATGTAGCGCTTGAACCGGATCGCGGCCATTGCGAGGATGCCACCAGGTCCGAAGGCAGGATGCGTGCAGGCGCAGGGGAGGGGACATGAAGGGGTGGTTGCGTGCGCTGGCCGCGCTGGGATTGGGACTCGCCTTCGAGGCGCGCGCGGACGGTCTGCCCGAGTCGCCGCTTTTCGTCCCGATGAGCGCGGCCGACGGATTGCCGTCCAGCCAGGTCAACGCGCTGGCGCAGGATCACGACGGCTACCTCTGGATCGCGACCCACGACGGGCTGGCGCGCTATGACGGCGTGGAGTTCAAGGTGTTCCGTCACGAAATCAACGACCCCGCCTCGCTGCCGAGCAACGCGGTGGAGTTCCTGCACGTCGATGCGGGCAATCGCCTGTGGGTCGGCACCGAAGGGGCCGGGCTGAACATGATGGACGCCGGCCGGATGCACTTTCACCGTTACGGACCGGAGTTCGACGCGCGTTTCGGCCTGCGCGACGTGTGGGCGATCGCCTCCGATGCGGACGGCGTGATCTGGGCCGGCGGGTACGCCGAAGGGCTGTACCGTTTCGACACGCGCGCCGATACGGTCGAGGTGATGCGCGCCGACCCCGAGGGCGGCGGAATGCCCTCCAACCACATTCTCAGCCTGCTGCTGATGGAGGATGGCAGCCTGCTGGTGGCCACCAGCGCGGGGCTGGTGGTGCTGCGGGACGGTCGCTTCGAAGCCGCGCCGCCATTCCATCATCCCAGGCCGGGCATGGTGCTCTCGCTGCTGGCCGAGCCGGATGGCTCGATCCTGGTGGGTACCCAGGCCGGACTGGAGCGGCTGGTGGACGGGGCGTTCGAGCCGGCCTTCCCTGGTGAGGAGAACATGGCCGCGCTCGCCGCCGGGGTGAACTCGCTGATGCGCGACCGTCGCGGCGACTACTGGCTCGGCACGCGCTCGGGACTGCGCCACGCACGCGCCGGGCACGTGCACGACAGCCGCACCCATGCTGCGCTGCCGAACGTGGAACTGGTGCAATACATGCTGGAGGACCACGAGGGCGGGCTCTGGTTCGTGCTGCGCAACACCGGTCTGCTGCGACTGCGGCCCGACTGGGAGAATTTCGCCGTGCTGAGCCGCGGTGCGCCCGAGGTCGGCGGGTTGAGCAGCAACGTGGTGGCAGGCAGTGCCTCCGACGGCGAGGGCGGCATGTGGCTGGTGCATCGCGATGGCGGGCTTGAACGCGTTTCCGAGGCGGGGCGTTCGACCCGCTATTTCGAGACGCCTGACGGCAGCGTCCCGTGGCGCCAGCTTTCATCCGTGCTGACCCGTGAGGATGGCCGGCTGTGGCTGGGCCATACCCGCGGCGTGAGCCTGTTCGATCCGACCAGCGGCGACCTTGAGCACTGGCTCAGCGACGCCGAGCGCGATGCATCCCTGATCGGCATGGTCGATCAGCTGCTTTCCGATGGCGACGGGCGCTTCTGGATGGCGGCCTACGGCGGAGGCCTGCAGTATCGCGATGCACAGGGGCGCGTGCTGGGGAGCTGGGTGAGCGGCGCGCCGGACGGCCTGCCGGACGGCTCCATCGAGGGCATGGCCCTGGATTCGGAAGGGCGTCTCTGGGTCGCGGGTGATTTCGGAGTGCTGCGGCAGGGCGACGACGAGCGGTTCGAGCCGATGCGCGGACTGGTGCAGGGCCGCATCATGGGCCTGGCCTTCGCGCCCGACGGCGACCTGTGGACCGCGCGCATGGGCTTCCTGGAACGTCACCGCGTGCGGGATGGCCAGCTGGAACCGGTCGAACAGGTGGGCGAGGCGCAGGGCCTTCCCGCCGTGGAAGTGGGCGGCGTGGTCGTCGATGGCGCGGGGGACGTCTGGCTCACCACGGTGCGCGGCCTGTGGCGCTACCAGGCCGCGACCGGCGTCCTGCAAGGGTTTGGCGTGCGCGACGGCCTGCCCACCGACGGGTTCACCATGTTCCCGCCGCGCCAGGGCGGGAATCACGTCATCTATGCCTCGACCATGAAAGGCATGGTGATCTTCGATCCGGCGCGGATTCGCTTCACCCAGGGGCCGTCGCCGCTCGTCATGCAGGACGTCTCGGTGCTGCGCCCGCAGGGGCGCGAGACGCTGGATTCCTCCGGGCCGATCGCGCTCGCGTGGAACGATCGCGAATTGACCATCAAGGCGCGCCTGCTGTCCTTCGCCAATCCGCCCTCGAATCGCTACCGCTTTCGCCTGACGGGATTCGAAGCACAGTGGGTCGACGTGGGCGTGTCGGGTGAGCGCGTCTTCAGCCAGCTCGATCCCGGCGATTACCTCTTGGAGGTCATGGCCGACAACGGTTCGGGCACCTGGAGCGCCACGCCGCTGCAGCTCGCGTTCCGTGTGGCGCCGCCCTGGTGGCGCAGCGGCTGGGCCTATTCCGGCTATGCACTCGGCATTCTCGCCGCGCTCGCCGTGGCGCTGCTGGCGCATCGGCGCAGGCTGGAACGCGAGCATGCCTTCCAGCTTGCCCAGCGGCAGCGCGAATGGGCCGAGCGCGCCTCGGAGGCCAAGAGCAGTTTCCTCGCCACGATGGGCCACGAAATACGCACGCCGATGACCGGCGTGCTGGGCATGAGCGAACTGCTGCTCAAGTCGCCGCTGGACGCGCGCCAGCGCGGCCACGTCGAGGCGATCCGGCGCTCCGGTGACCTGATGCTGCGGCTGGTGAACGATGCGCTCGACCTCGCGCGCATCGAGGCAGGCAAACTGGCGCTGGCCGATGAGGTGTTCGAGCTGCGTACGCTGCTTCGCCAGGCGGCCGGCCTGCTGCAGCCGCTGGCCGATACCAAGGGGCTGGCCTTCGAAGTCCAGCTGGATCCCGATGCGCCGGGCTGGGTGCGCGGTGACGGCCAGCGGCTGCAGCAGATCGTGCTGAACCTGGCCGGCAATGCGATCAAGTTCACCGAAGCCGGGCGCGTTGACCTGCATCTGGCGCGCCGCGCCGACGGCCAGATCGTGATTTCGGTGCGCGATACCGGCCCGGGCCTGGACCCGGCGCAGCAGACGCGCCTGTTCCACCGCTTCGAACAGGGCGAGGGCAACCTGACCGCGCGCCGCCACGGTGGCAGCGGCCTGGGCCTGGCGATCTGCCAGGAGCTGGCGGCAGCGATGGGAGGGAAAATCACGGTGGAAAGCGCGCCCGGCGCCGGGTCGACGTTCCGGCTCCATGTACCGCTGCCCGATGCCCTCGCGCCGCCTGACGTCGCACCCGCGGAGGCGGCTTCGACGGCGGCGCGCGATCTGCTGGTCGTGGAGGACGATCCAGTGGTCGCGCAGGTGGTCTGCGAACTGCTGGCTGCCCAGGGACACCGCGTGGAACATGCCATCCACGGACTGGCGGCGTTGGCGGCGCTGCGTGAACGGCGCTTCGCGCTGGTGTTCCTGGATCTGGACCTGCCCGGCCTGAGCGGCTTCGAAGTGGCGCGTATGGTCGGCGCCGGAGACGATCCGCCGCCGCTTGTCGCGCTCAGCGCGCGCGCCGATCCGCAGGCGGAGGAACGCACCGCCCAGGCCGGCATGCGCGCCTTCCTGCGCAAACCGGTGCGCGGCGAAGATCTCGCCGAGGCAGTGCGCCGCTGGGCGAGGTAGCACCGGCCTGCGGTTTTCCCCATGGGCTGTGAAGCGTCGTAGGTCGGGGCTACGTCCCCGACGTGTTGGTGCGCCTTCGCGCATCCGTCGGCCACGTAGGGCCGACCTGCGGTTTTCCCCATGGGCTGTGAGGCGTCGTAGGTCGGGGCTACGTCCCCGACGTGCTGGTGCGCCTTCGCGCATCCGTCGGCCGCGTAGGGCCGGCCTGCGGTTTTCCTCATGGGCTGTGAAGCGTCGTAGGTCGGGGCTACGTCCCCGACGTGTTGGTGCGCCTTCGCGCATCCGTCGGCCATGTAGGGCCGACCTGCGGTTTTCCCCATGGGCTGTGAGGCGTCGTAGGTCGGGGCTACGTCCCCGACGTGCTGGTGCG
>CAKSZJ010000041.1 GCA_934525595.1 uncultured Chiayiivirga sp.
GTGCGCGACGTGCAGAACATCGCGGACATTCTGGTCGATCCCGAAGGCGCGCTGGAGAAGCGCAACCATTGGGAAAAAACCTCGCACGCGCTGCTGGTCGGCGCCATTCTGCATGTGCTCTACGCGGGCGAGGACAAAACGCTGCGCGGCGTCGCCAACTTCCTCTCCGATCCAGCCAGCCCCTTCGAGCTGACCTTGCATCGGATGATGACCACGCCGCATCTCGGCAATGGCCCGCATCCGGTGGTGGCATCCGCCGCGCGCGAAGTGCTCAACAAGTCGGAGAACGAGCGTTCCGGCGTGTTGAGCACCGCCATGTCGTTCCTCGGCCTGTACCGCGATCCCACGGTGGCCGAAGTCACCTCGCGCTGCGACTGGCGCATCGCCGACCTGATCGCCGCCGAGCATCCGGTGTCGCTGTACTTGGTGGTGCCGCCTTCGGACATTTCGCGGACGAAGCCGCTCATTCGCCTGATCCTCAACCAGATCGGGCGGCGCCTCACCGAGTCGCTCGACGGCTCCGACGGCATCGAGCGCCGCCACAAGCTGCTGCTGATGCTCGACGAGTTCCCGGCACTCGGACGTCTGGACTTCTTCGAGACGGCGCTGGCCTTCATGGCCGGCTACGGCATCCGCAGTTTCCTCATCGCGCAGTCGCTCAACCAGATCGACAAGGCCTACGGCCAGAACCATTCCATCCTCGACAACTGCCATGTCCGGGTGACGTTCGCCACCAACGACGAACGTACCGCCAAACGGATTTCCGAGACGCTGGGCACCGCCACCGAGCTGCGCGCGCAGCGCAACTACGCCGGCCACCGGCTCGCGCCGTGGCTGGGCCACCTGATGGTGTCGCGGCAGGAAACCGCACGCCCGCTGCTGACGCCGGGCGAAGTCATGCAGCTTCCGCCCGACGAGGCGGTGGTCATGGTGTCCAGCGTGGCGCCGATCAAGGCTAAGAAGCTGCGCTACTACGCGGATGTCAATTTCAAGCGGCGCGTGCTACCCCCGCCCACGCTGGCGGACGGGCTGTACGCAGACACGCCGCCGTCTCGGCCCGACGACTGGAGCGGGCTGGCGATTCCGTCCGTGCCTGCCACGGCATCCGCCGATGGCCTGGAGAACTTGGGTTCGGCCGACGACGGCGGCCCGCGCCGTCAGCCCGAACTAACTGAGACCGTCGCCTACGACCCCGAGCTGGCCGCGCCCGTGGCCGACCTTGGGCTGCTCGATGACGACGACCTTCCGCTTCCACTTCCTCGCCAGCTCGATCCGGCCATGCAGCGCACGGCCCGGCTGGCATCGCTGAACCCCAACGACGGAATCGACCTATGAGCCAATACCGCCTCAATCTGTTCATCCAGAACGAGCACGCCAAGCGCCTGGACGAGCTGGCCGCCAAGAAAGGCGTGTCCAAGTCGTCCATCGTCGCGGCGGCGCTCGCATCGTGGCTGTCGCCCGATGCGGCCGACCAGCGCGAAGCGGCGATTGCCAAGCGGCTGGATCGTCTGTCGCGCCAGGCCGAGCGCATGGAGCGCGACCAGAACATCGCCATCGAGACGCTGGCGCTGTTCATCCGCTACTACCTGACCGTGAGCACGCCGGTTCCCGAGGCGCACCAAGACGCGGCACGCGCGCAGGGCAAAGCGCGCTTCGAGCAGTTCACCGAGCAGCTTGGCCGCCACCTGCTGCGGGGCCGCAGCCTGGTGCGCGACGTGGTGGAGGAACTGCATCCCGACCCGATGCGGATGGAGGACGCGGCGGCGGCCACGCAAGCGCAGGAGCGTGCGTCATGAGCGCCCGCATTTCCATTGAAGGGCAATCCATGACCGCCACTTCGCTGGATCGCCGCATCCAGATGCTGCGCACGGCGATGGGGCCACTAATCGCCACCGCGCTCGAAGACCCGGACGTGGTGGAAATCATGCTCAACCCGGATCGAACCTTGTGGATCGACCGGCTTTCGTCAGGCCGCGCACCGATGGGTGTGGAGCTGTCCGAAGCCGATGGCGAACGCATCATCCGACTCGTGGCCGCTCACGTCGGCGCGGAAGTGCATCGCGGCCAGCCGCTGCTGTCCGCTGAGCTGCCCGAAACTGGCGAACGTTTCGAGGGCATCCTACCGCCGGCCGCGCCGGGGCCGGCCTTTGCTTTGCGCAAGCGCGCCATCGGCGTGATTCCGCTGGAGCGGTACGTCATCGACGGGATGATGACCAGCGCCCAGGCGGGCTTTCTGGTGCGGGCCGTGCGCGAGCGCCAGAACATCCTGATCGCCGGCGCCACGAGCAGCGGCAAGACCACGCTCGCCAATGCGCTGCTGGCCGAGATCGCCGCCACGGGCGACCGCGTGCTGGTGCTCGAAGACACGGTGGAACTGCAATGCGCGGCGCGCGACCACGTGCCGCTGCGCACGCGCCAGGGCGTGGTGTCGATGACCGAGCTGGTGCGTTCCTCGATGCGCCTGCGCCCGGATCGCGTCGTGGTGGGCGAGGTACGCGGCGCCGAGGCGCTGGATCTCATCAAGGTCTGGGGCACGGGCCACCCCGGCGGCATTGCCACCATCCATGCCGGCTCCGCGCTGGGCGCGCTGCTGCGCCTGGAGCAACTGATTCTCGAAGTGGCGGTGAATCCGCCCCGTGCGCTGATCGCCGAGGCGGTCAACGTGGTGATCCACATCGCCGGACGCGGACGCAAGCGTCGCATCGAGAGCATCGCCCGCGTCGTCGGCTTCGACGGCGTGGGCTACCAACTGGCGGACGCGATGGATATGCCGTTTCCCGAGCTGCCATCGCAGTCCGACTTTTCTTCCCCGTCCCTCAACCACCTTGGAGAACTGCCATGACGCAGATGCACGTTCCTGCTTTCCGTATTTCCGTAAATCCGCTTTTTCATCTGACCGGCCTGGCACGGATGCGCAGCCTGGCCCGCCCTGCGGGGCAAGGGCTGCTGCTGGCCGCGCTGTTGCTGTTCCTGGCCGGAACCGCGCAGGCCGCCGGTTCCTCGATGCCGTGGGAAGGCCCGCTGCAATCCATCCTCGAATCCATCCAGGGGCCGGTGGCGCGCATCGTCGCGGTCATCATCATCATCGCCACGGGCCTCGCGCTCGCCTTTGGCGATACGTCGGGCGGCTTTCGCAAGCTGATCCAGATCGTGTTCGGTCTGTCCATTGCCTTCGCGGCTTCGAGCTTCTTCCTGTCGTTCTTCAGCTTCTCCGGCGGGGCGGTCGTATGAGCACGGTCAACGATCTTCCTGGCTTTGAGGTGCCCCTGCACCGCTCGCTCACAGAGCCGATTCTGCTGGGCGGTGCGCCGCGCACCGTGGCGATTGCCAACGGCACGCTGGCCGCCGCCGTGGGGCTTGGGCTGCAACTGTGGATTCCCGGCTTGCTGCTCTGGATCGTCGGCCATTCGCTGGCGGTGTGGGGTGCGCGCGTCGATCCGCAGTTCATGCAGGTCTTCGCCCGGCACATCAAGCACCGCCCGCTGCTGGACGTGTGAGGGGAGGACGCCGCGATGCTGAACCTCGCCGAATATCGCCAGCGCCCGGCCTTGCTTGCCGACTGGTTACCCTGGGCTGGACTGGTGGCGTCGGGCGTCGTGCTGAACAAGGACGGCAGTTTCCAGCGCACCGCCCGGTTTCGCGGGCCTGACCTCGACAGCGCGACGCAGGGTGAGCTGATCGCCACGTCGGCGCGGTTGAACAACGCACTGCGCCGCATGGGATCGGGCTGGGCGCTGTTCATCGAGGCCGAGCGCCGGCCTGCGGCTGACTATCCGCACTCGGAGTTTCCCGAGCCGCTTTCGTGGGTGGTGGAGGAAGAACGCCGGGCCGCCTTCGAGGAATCGGGCAATCACTTCGAGAGCGGCTATCTCCTGACGCTGGTGTATCTGCCGTCCGAGGAATCCCGCGCCCGCGCAGCGGGGATGCTGTACGAGAACCGCCCCACCGAAGGCGTGGACTGGCACGAGCGCGTGATGGCCTTCGTGGCGGAAACGGATCGCGTCTTTGACCTGCTCGACGGCGTGATGCCGGAAATTGACTGGCTCGACGACGGGCAGACGCTGACCTACCTGCACGCGACCATCTCAACGCGGCGCTATCGCGTGGACGTGCCCGAAGTGCCGTTCCACATCGACGCGCTGCTGACCGATTCCGCACTGGTCGGTGGCCTGGCGCCCATGCTGGGCGATCAGCACCTGCGCGTGGTGTCGGTGCGGGGCTTCCCGACCTCGACCTGGCCGGGGATTTTGGACGACCTCAACCGCCTGGGCTTTGCGTACCGCTGGAGCACGCGCTTTCTCTGCCTCGACAAAGCCGAGGCGGAAAGAGAACTCGCCCGCCTGCGCCGCCAGTGGTTCGCCAAGCGCAAGAACGTCATCGCGCTGTTGCGCGAAACGATCTTCCAGCAGGAAAGCCCACTGGTCGATACCGACGCCAACAACAAGGCCGCCGATGCCGACGCTGCCTTGCAGGAACTGGGCAGCGATCAAGTCGCCTACGGCTATCTGACGGCGACCGTCACCGTCATGGACGAGGACGCCGCCGTCGCAGACGAGAAGCTGCGCATGGTCGAGCGCGTCATCCAGGGTCGGGGCTTCGTCACCATCCCTGAAACGCTCAATGCCGTGGATGCCTGGCTGTCCTCGCTCCCCGGCAATGCCTACGCCAATGTGCGCCAGCCCATCGTCTCGACGCTGAACCTGGCTCACATGATGCCGGTGTCGG